>JBAQNA010000012.1:0-15899 GCA_049303335.1 Candidatus Aenigmatarchaeota archaeon | reverse complement strand
GGATGGCTTCCCTTCCGCTGTTCATCACAAGCTCCGCGGTCCATTTCACGCGCTCTATCTGTTTTGCCTCATCCGCGGAAAGCGGCTTGCCCTTCAAATGTTTTTTTATTACCTCTTGAAGCATCTGGTGGTGCTCTTTCGCGACGGCGATGAGGCGCGAGCCGCACAGCGTGCATCTCGGCTGCGCCTCGACTTCGGAAACGTCTTTCGCAATCGAATATTTTCCGCAGTTCATGCAAATTAGGCGGAGCTTCGTGTCCAGCAGCCTCTGCTTGAATATTTTCAGAATCTCCGCTTCCGGCCTTTCCGGCTTTGCGACGTCGCTCAGCTCATAGCGGAATCCGATCTCGGCTATCGGCGACAATCCCTCGATTTCTTTTATCTTGAATTCGCCATTTTGCAATTTCTGCATCAGTTCCTTTGCTCGCGACAAATCAAGCTTCTCCAGGAATACTTCACGTAATGTTTCCGTGTGAATCGGCGAGCCGCTGTAAAGGTCAACAATCTTGTCAACCCTTATCTTGTCGTATTTCGCCTGCTTTGTTATCGCGCCGAACCTTTTGGCGACAAAAATAAATCTCCACTTGAACAGCGAAGTTCGCGGGAGCGACATCGAGAGCAGTATTTCAACATCCTCTGGCTTGTGCTCAAACAGCGCGGCTTTCACGTCCTCCGCCTTGCAGCCCTTGAAAAGAATCCTGTAAGGGTCAACCTTCACCGCGACCGCGGAGCCGTATTTCGCGGAAAGTATTGTGGAGACGAACCGCGCAAGCGTTTCGTTTGTTTTTGTGCCGAAGCAGGAATGCATCACAACGAACTCGCCTTTTTCCGATATGTGCGTCTCAAGCGTGAACGGCTCTGGCAAATCATATTTTTTCAGCTGGCGCTCCATCAGGCTGACCATTTTCGCGGCAGCCTCGTCTGATACAGGGTATTTTTTTTGAATATTGACAGCGATTTTGGAAACGCCTGCGCCGCGTTTTATTTGTTCGCCGATATCGTTTCGCAATTCGTAAACTTCCTGCGCTATCGCAAACGGTATGGGTATCAGCTCGCCTTCCCACGCGGGAATCGCGGATGTTATGTCGTCGGTGGCTTCAACAAAAATCTTGTCCCCCTCTATGCTCATTATTCTCCAGGCGCGGCCCTTCACTATGAAATTCGTTCCCGCGTCGTGCGTTGCTATAAACTGCTCGTCCACGCTCCCGACTGTCTGGTTCAGCGCCGTGTCAAAAACCTTATACTGGTGCGAATCGGGAATCATGGAAAGGTTCTCAAAATAGTAATCAAACGCTTTTCTTCTCCTTCTTATCTCGCTGTCTTTTATCCAGATTAGTCCGATGTCCGAAAGAAACTTTACAATGCCGTTGAACTCCGCTTCCGTAATTCCGGAAAACGGATAGGATTTTTTTATCGCTGCAAAAACCTTTTTCGAGTCAACGCCGTACTCGGCCATCGCGAATCCGACTATCTGGTTTGCCAGAACGTCCAATGCGCCGGTTTGCTGCTGCAATTCCTCAAGCTCGCCAGCCAGGGTTTTTCTCGCGATGACCGCGGATTCGAAAATGTCGTCGCCGTCCCCGCCTATTATTATTCCCTCCGACTTGCGACCGACGCCGTGCCCGCTCCTGCCGACGCGCTGCGTGAGCTTCGAGACCTGGCGCGGGCTCATGTACTGCACAACCAAATCGATGGAGCCGATATCAATCCCGAGTTCGAGCGAGCTTGTCGCGATAAGCGCCTTCAATCTTTCCTCCTTGAAATCCTTTTCCGCTTTTATCCTGACCTCCTTTGAAAGGCTTGAGTGGTGGACATCGTGCGCGAGTTCGCTGTCAAGGACGCGCAGCCGCGAGGAAAGTATTTCTGCTGACTCGCGCGTGTTCGTGAAAATCAGCGTTGAGCGGTAGGATTTTATCAGCTCGAGAATTCTCGAAAGCTTCGCCGCGACGTCCTCGCCGATGAATGCCTTCTCCGCGATTTTCTTGTGTTCGATTCCGCTGACGGGAGATTCCACCGTCAGCTGCAAATCTTTTGAAGTGATGGCTTTCACAACCTCGTCGCAGCCAATGAATTTTTTCGCAAGCTCTGGCGAGCCCACGGTTGCGGACAGCGCGATAATTTGGATTTTTCTGTTTTCGCGGCTCTCGTTTTCTGCAACCAGTTTTTTCAGCCGCTCAAGACCGATGGTAAGCTGCGCGCCGCGCTTGCTTTCCACAAGCTCGTGCAATTCATCGACAACAACATATTCGACGTTCGCGAGATGGTTCCTGAAATTTTTCGAAACCAGAAGGATTTGCAAAGTCTCCGGTGTTGTAATAAGGACGGACGGCGGGAACTCGCTCTGCTTCTTGCGCTCGTATTGCGTTGTGTCGCCGTGCCGAACGGAAATTTCCAGCTCGAGATTGTTGCACCACCACATAAGCCTGTCAAGCAGGTCGCGGTTGAGCGATTTCATCGGAGTTATGTAAAGAACCGAAATCGGCTTGTGCTCGCCCTCCAGAAGTTTCGAGAGAACCGGCAGCATAACGCTTTCCGTTTTCCCGAAGCCGGTGCCCGCTATCGTGAGTATGCTTTTCCCGTCAAGGATTTTCGGAACCGCGAGCTCCTGCACCACCGTGGGCTTCCCGAACCGCTCTTTCGCCAGCTTCGCAACCTTCGGGTTCAGCAGGTCGAAGACGGATTTCTCTTCCTGCGGCGTTGCAGGCGTTTCTGCTGCGATTTTTGCTTTTTCTGTTAGTTTTTGTTTCATAATAATAACACTGTTATATTATTTAGCGTGGATTTTGCTTCCAGCAGTATTTACAAGCTTGATCTTTTTAAAGATTTGTTCGGGGAACAGGATGTTTTTGAGAATATGATTTGCAATCAGAAACAGTAGAAACGATAGGTTTAAATACTTTAGCTACTAATAAAAAGTAATAATATTGAGGTGATAAGATGTTTGAATTTTTAAAAAGTAATAAAGCCAGTGAATCAGGTATTACTTTAAAAAATATTGAAAACAGAAAAAGAGAGATAGAACTCAAAAAAGAAAAAGATAAAGAGGGAGAAACAGAAATATGGAAAAGAATAGTTACTGACTATTTAGCAGAAGGAAATTATCTTGACGCGTTAGTGTATTCAACAAAACATGGTTTTGAAATACCGAAAGAATTTGCAATAAGTGCTGCTGATGAAATTTTGAGAAAAAGTCATAGTTTGCGTAATCATGATGACTATAAGAGTGCAGAATTAGAGTTTAAAGCAGCTGAGATAACATATATAAAATACGGATTCAAAGATAAAGCGGATGAAGCCAAAACTAGATACGACATGTTAGGTAAGTAATATTCTGTTTTCATAAAGGTATTTTTATGAAACCAAGTTTGATTATGGAAGTGCTCAAGGAAGTTTCTGAAAGCGATGGTGGAATAAGTTTTGTAAAATTGCTGGAAAGTGTGAAGCTTCTTGACAAAAAGAAACCTTCCGATTGGTCGAAGCTCAGAATTATAATCAGCGCACTTATTGAAGACAAATTGATAGAAGAAAGACATGAAATCGGCGGCGAGGACAAGATGGTAGATTATTTTATTGAACAGAAAGGAATTGAGCTTTTGGAGAAATTGAGAATGTCAGTTTAAAGATTTATTCGGAGAACAGGATGTTTTTCAGAATACGAATTCTATCTATCTTCATTTTTCGCGTTCAATTTGTTTTTCACAACAGCATAAACCGAGTCGTTCTTTTTTGCCTTGTCCTTCAGCTTTATCCCAACAATCTCGCCCTTTGATGCGCGCTCCAGGCGCTTGCCGGACTTTTCCATTGATTCGATGCTCTGCCTCGAGTACGAGGTCTTGCCCTCGATTATTATCTCGTCGCCGACGCGGACGCCGGAAACGAGCCGCACCGCGGCAACGGAAACTTTCGGATAGAAATGCGTCACAACTCCAACGAGCTTTCTTGCGGATTTTGCGTGCGAGTTGGACGAGTCGTAAGTGAATTCTTTTTTTCCGGGAGTTGAGAAATAAAATCCGGTTGAGAATCCGCGGTTGTATGCGTTCTCAAGCTCCTTAATCCATGCTTGAACTTTTTTCCTGCTGAAAGTTCCGTCGAAGAAAGCGTCTATTGCCTCGCGGTAGCATCTTCCCGCGGTCTCGACATATCTCGCGTCCCGAAGCCTTCCCTCTATCTTGAACGAGTCGATTCCAGCTTTCACAAGCTTCGGAATATGCTCTATCATGCACAAATCTTTTACGCTCATCAGATGTTTCCCTTCGCACACGATTTCCTTGCTGTCCTCGTTCGTGAGAATCCATTTCTGCCTGCACGGCTGCAGGCATTTCCCGCAGTTCGCGCTCTTGCCGTAAAGGTAGCTTGAAAGGTAGCACCTGCCGGAAACGGAAACGCACATCGCGCCGTGTACGAACGTTTCTATCTCCATTCCGGATTCTTTTTTTATTTTCCTTATGTCGGAAAGGCTGCATTCGCGCGCGAGCACAACCCTTTCAGCGCCGAGCTTCCTGTACATTTTCGCGGCTTCCGTGTTCGAAACGTTCGCCTGCGTTGAAACGTGAATCGGCAGCTTTCTTTTTTTTGCAGCCTCGATGACCGCACCGTCCCAGCATATTACCGCGTCGATTTTCGCAGCCTTTGCGGCATCCATAATCTTTTCAAGAATCTTTTCGTCTTTCGGATAGATGATGCTGTTCACCGCGAGGTATGCCTTTACTTTTTTCTTGCGGCACTCCTCGACAACCTTCTTTATTTCAGAAATATTGAAGTTGCCTCCGCGTGCGCGCATGTTGAGCGACTTCGCGCCGAAATAAACCGCGTCCGCATACGGCAGCGCAGCCGCGAGATTCGGCCAAGACCTCACCGGAAGCAGAAGCTCCGGCTTTTTCATCTGCGAATTTTTCGCGTTTCTTTTTCTATTCATGAATTAATATTCGGAGACGAACAATAAATAAAGATGCAAGCTGGCCGCAAAAAAATGTTGTTGAAGGTTCTGCAGCAATATTACAGAAAGCGGGAAGGCACCGCGGAAATGTGGAGCACGCCTTTCAAGATTCTTGTTTCGTGTTTGCTTTCGCAGCGCTCGCGCGACGAGAACACGGAGGTGGTGGCAAGAAAACTTTTTGCGAAAGCCGATACGCCGCAGGAAATTGCAAAGATGCCAATCGGAAAGCTGCAATCATTAATCCGCTCTTCCGGAACCTACAGGCAGAAGGCGAAGCGGCTCAAAGAAATATGCAGGATTCTGATTGGACAATATCGCGGCAAACTCCCGAGAACGCGCGAGCATTTAATGGGATTGCCTGGCATCGGCTACAAATGCGCCGACATCATTTTGATGAACGCCTTCGCGGTTCCGGCGATAGCGGTTGACACGCACGTTTTTGTTGTGAGCAAGCGTCTCGGGCTCGCGCCGCCCGCGGCAAAAGTCGAAGAAGTGAAACAGTCGTTGGAAAAAGTCTTTCCTAAGACGAAATGGAAATTCATAAATCTCGGGATGGTGAACTTCGGAAGGGAGATATGCATAGCAAGAAAGCCGCTCTGCGTTTCCGGAATAAATTGCCCGTTCAAATCTTTCTGCAGGGCTTATCGAACAAAGAAGTTTGATGTGGAATAAGCAAAATATAAAAACATAAATACCGCCCAAAAACAATTCCTTTATGCGCCATACACTGAAATGGTCGTTTTTTATCGGGACTGCCGCGGCCGGCGCTGTGCTCGCGCTCATGAAGCTGTTCCAGCCGATAAGGTACGAGCATCTCGTGCTTTTTGGTTATGCTTTTGTCGGCACTTCGGTGCTGGCGGGATATGTTGTGCACAAGAATCTTGAAAAGAGAAATATTGGAAAGCCGAATAATGCTGTGAAAACGGACGGCGGAAAAATGGAAGCGCAAAACATCGCGGTCAGGAGAATTCCCATCAACGGCAGCGGGGCGGACGATATGCAGGAGAAAATGGTTGAGGAATATTTCGTGCCGGCGTCAAGGCTTCTGGCTGAAACAAACGAATCTGAAAATAACGCATTTGATTCCGGAGACAGCGTTGCTGTTTCAAAACCAAACACAGAAAACGAGGCGGAGAACGGGCGGTATCAACCCGCCGAGAAATTCCTGGATGAGATAGAGAAGGAGGAAGTCGAAATTGCGATTCAAGAAACGGAAGGCAATACTGCTAAGAACAACTTGCAGCCGGCGCCTTCCGATGCGGACAGCAATTTCCTGCGGCATTGCGGAAGGCGGGCGAAAATTCTTACGATCGGCGGAAAAATAATTTCCGGAAAATTTGCGGGAATGGACACGCATGTTGTTCTTGAAGACGCGCTGTGCGATTCTGAAAAGAAAATTCTGCTTATGATTTCAAAATCGGAAATCGCGAGAATGGAGATAGAGTAATGAAAACATAATCTGCAACCAGGCGCGGCATTGCGATTTTGGTTTGCGGCAGATTTTGCGGTCAATATGATGCTACTTCGTTGAAAGCATCCTGCACGGGTTTCCACTCGTTTCCCGCAGGCCCCTTTTTGTCAGCGACTATAAAAAACACGAAAGAATGCATCTGCCCCGGCCCCACGCTCGCCGCGGTTTTTTCTTCAACGTGGATGGGTTCATATATGCTGTATATCTCAACCTCGCCGCCCGACGGCGCAATATAGCCTATCACATCATTCTTTCCGACCAGCCACTCTGCAAGCCATCTTTCACCCATGTTCACTTGATATGGCCCGCCGCTGGAGTTTTCATACCCCGACTGAAAATGCTTTACGCCAGCCCCGTCCTGGTCCCCTTCCCATACGAGCCTTACGTTCTGGCTGGATGCGCCATTGTTCCTGACAGACAGGCTGACTTTCACGTAATTCTTTTTTGGAAGAATGCTATATTCAAGAGTCGGCTCCATATTGGAAACTATGCTGCCCTTGTATGCAATAGACTGCTCGGTTTTTCCGTAGTCGGAGAAGGAAGGCTTGTTTGGAAAGGAAAATGTTGCAAATCCTGCCGCGTAAAATATTGTGTCATCAATCACGGATTCATGCTTTCTGTAGGATGCGGCGTCAGTCCGCTTTGCCCATATTCTCATGGGAGAGGCGCCATAAATGTCGTTGTATGAAGACACTCCCGAATTGCAGTCATTTACCGTGACAGGCGCATAAGTCCGCGGGACAGGCGCAAAGAATCTTATTTCTGAATTCTCCAGAATGTAGAGGTCTTTTGAACATATGCCGCCGTTTGAAAAATGCTCGTTTTCATTTTTGGATTCTGATATTATCGCCCCCTTTACGTCCGCCGACGCGCTTGTTGCGCCAAGCTTTATCGTTATTTTTTCGCCGACTATATTCTCTGTCAAGTTTACCTCTCCCGATTTTCCCGCTTCAATGGCGCTCATGTTATGCCATATTCTGTTCTCGTCAACAAAAACCGCGATGGAGTCGTTTGTTATTATTCCCGTTCCGCAGTTTTCCAGGGTTACCTGATTTCCATAAGTGTTACGTATTTGCATACACATCGACAACTGCGCTGTCAATTGCGAAGCCTGCTGACCGCCTGCTCCAGTTGTCTGCGTTGCGAGAGTCGACGAGAAGACGTAGAACACGCCGACCAGGGAAACGGTGATCATGAGAAGCATGACAGTTGCGATTACAGCGGAGATTGCTTTCATAAAGAAAAGATTATAGAAAGAGAAATATAAAGATTCGAATCATTCCGCCATTTTCGCGAGCGCCTGAATCCGCTTTACCATATTCGGGTGCGTGCTCAATATTTCCATAAACTTGTCAACGCCGCTTATTCTTAGATTCGCGCGCTGCAACGCTTTCAATTCTTTCTCGTCAATATGGCCGCTTTTGTCAATGTCAACTTCTTCCAAATCCGTCAGCTCCTCCATCGCGCGCGAGGGGTCGTTCGCGAAAAACGCCTTCATTCCCTCGACGCGCTTCAGTTCGCCCGGTTCGCGCCTTGCGGTTATTGCGCTCCCGTAAACAAGCTTGTAAAGCGCTGATGCGAGGCAGTGCGGCTCGTTGCCGATTTTCACGCTGCCGATGTCCGCGGAATATTCCCTTATCCGCGACGCGTAAAGCACGAGAAGGTTCGTGAGAAAATAAATCCCGAAAGCGAGCGCACCGACTGCCGCGGTGTTGCCTTTTTCCCTATTACCCGAGAACATTGTGCTGTATGCGATGTACCAAGCTATTGTCGGGACAACGCTTATCAGAGTGATTACAAGAACGTCCCTGTTTTTAACGTGCGAGATTTCGTGCCCGAGAACCGCGCGCAGTTCCTTCTTGTCAAGCAGTTTCAATATCCCGTCCGTCACGCAGACGCGGCTGTCGGAAGCCCAGCGCCCGAATGCGAAGGCGTTCGGCAGGCTCGTTTTCGCGATTCCCACGCGCGGCTTCGGCACCCCGGCTTTTTTCGCAAGCTCCGCAACCATCTTGTGCAGCTCCGGCTCCTCTTCCTCGGAAACGTACCTTACCTGCATCGACCACTCGACGATTTTCGGGCCGAGCATATACTGCGCGAGCATCATCGCTGTCGCAAGGATTCCGTAGAACAAAAAGCTTCCGATTCCCATCAGCGTTCCGACAACCGAGACGAGAGCGTAGATTATCCCGAACAGCGCCGCGACAAGAAGGTACATCTTTATCTGGAGCATCATGGTTATCAGAAAGAATTTCGGGCGCGGAGCTTATAAATGGTGGAAATGGTTCCGCGGAACCGCGTTAATATTGTTTCTTGGTCAACTAATAACAAACTAAACACACTTATTTATTTTTTAATTATTACTGGTTTTCCTTCAATAGGAGGTCTTGGTGTAGATGTTTCGTCTATCTTTACGAGAACTATATCGGTATTCACGAGCCCCGAACCAAATACACCAGACTCTTGATTTGTGTAAACTAAATATCCGCCATCCGATGTCTGCTGAATTGAATTGTATGTACCCGAAACATTTTCATCAATCGCTTTCGTCCAGAGCACATTTCCGTCCGCGTTCGTTTTCATTTTTATGAGGTAATTGTTATCGACCGCGCGTGTACTTATCCGCCCTGTGACTATATATCCATCATCGGAGGCTATGTCAAGAGTATATCCAGCGAACAATTCTAATAATATCTTCCTCCAGTCCATATTCCCATCCGGATCAATTTTGAGTAAGTAGGTATTTCCCGCCCCAGTTCCGCTTTCGTCTTCTGTGTACTCGAGAATAATATATCCACCGTCGGAAGTTTGCTTGGCATCGTATGGGTAATCATTCTCATGCTTTCCAAGCGGATCAATCAGTTTATCCCATACAAGGTTTCCATTTCCATCTGTTTTTATGAGATGGATATCTCCCTCATTTCCTTTTATCCCACGACGTGTATCTGCAGTGACAATGTATCCGCCGTCAAATGTCTGCTGGACAGAATAGCCAATTTCACTATAGTATTCTCCGAATGTCTTGTTCCATTGCATGTTTCCATTCGTGTTGACTTTGAGCAGGTGAATGTGCGGGTCTGCACCAACCAATACAACACCAAGAATTATGTATCCGCCGTCAGTGGTTTGCCGCACTAATTGCCCCCACACCCGTTCATCTGCGTCCCCTGCTCCATGGTTCTTTTCCCAGATTATATTCCCATCTGCATCTGTTTTACTGAGATAGATATTACTCTTATACTTAGCACTATAATCATCAACTTTTTTGAGGGGTATGGCTATTCCTCCTGCAATTATGTATCCTCCATCTGAGGTTTGCTGTGCTGATTTTCCACCAATACCCTCATCCGCTCCAAATATTTTTTCCCAGACCGTGTTTCCATCATTATCTGTTTTTATGAAGTAGGTACTTGCGAAGCGGGTAAAGTTACTTGCATTGCGGCCAGTCGTTCCAATAATTATAAATCCTCCATCAGAAGTTTGCCGGACTGAAGATGCTGCATCATAAGAACTAGGACTTCCGAATGTTTTTGTCCATTTTTTCACACCCCATATCTCCGACGACAGCAATGCTTCTTTGCATGCTTCGGTTTTGGCTGAATCCGCGCAAATTTTTGCTGTTTCTGACATTTTATTTTCAGGAGGCGAATATACAGAAATAATCACTAAACTGGCAACAACAATAATTCCAATTAAAACTGCAGTTGTAACCCAGCGTCTTTCTATGAAAAATAAACTGGGCATAATTAACTAATAATTAGATAGTATATAATCTTTCTTTTCGCAGTGGCGAGCCCCCGAATTCATCTAACAACCATTTATCGAACTAACAAGAAATAGCGAAATCGGGGGACGAAGTCCAGGAGAGTTGCCACGAAGCGCGCATTTAAACATGAAAAAATATCCCGATTGTATGATAGACCATAATCTTAGCGACGCATTAAAAATAATCCGCAAAAGGCTGGATGACAATCAAATCAAGTGGGCTTTGGTAGGCAGCGCAAACATGAAGCTGCAGGGAATGGAAACCGAGCCGCGCGATTTGGATATTGTCACCCAATATGAAGACTTGCAAAAGGTAAGCGGCATATTCTCCGACTATTCCGCGTCCGCCGTCAGGGAATTGGAATCGCTCACCGACAAGCCCGCATGGGAAGTCAAGGCAAGAATTGGCGGCGCGGAGGTTCAATTCATCGCGGGAGACGAAAAGGATATTTATGTCAGCAAGCTTCTGGCAGACCGAGTCACATATGTCAAATTGGACGGCGCTGAAATTCCCTGCTTCACATTGGAGGCGGAATCGCAGGCATACGCGGAAACAAAACGGGAGAATAAAGCCCGCCTGATTCAGGAATACTTGAAAGCGCGTTAAGATTTATAAACAAAAGAACTTATCCTGCTTATATGTCTGAAATAATCATTGTTGCGATTATTGGAGGAATCTTTGGTAGTATTATTACTTATTTGGTCAAATTTTTCTTTGATAAGAATAAAGAACGATTTCTCTCTGAATTACAGCAAAAAGAGAAGAGATACAAATGCACGATGGTATTCATGGAGTGTTATCTCCATCCAAAAAACATAAAGTTTCTTCGGGAAAGGTCGCCAGAAAATCAGACAGTAAAAGACATTAAAGAAACTCTGAAAGTGGAATATGCCGAAACACTATTATTTGCTCCAGATGATGTAGTAAAAAGTCTAAAATCATTCATTGAATCTCCATCAGAAGAGAAATATTATGAAACGATTAAATTAATGAGAAAAGATTTATGGGGTAAAAAAACAAAATTAAGTGTTAAAGATATGCGAATTTAGCAAAAACTCTTTCTGCGTTTCGCTGAAATTACTGAATTAATGGTCGTTTAGCGAATATTTCTAGAAAACGCTTCCGCCTTTCTTCACGTGGTTGCTCCTGCTTATCAGCTTGTTCTTGTGCGTTTCCTGCAGCTGCAGGATTTCGCGCCCGAGCTCAAGACCGCCGACTATCTCCGGCAAAACAACAATCGTGGCGCCCGCTTTGTGAAGTTTGCTCACAACGCTTTCAGAGTGCGCCCGCGCAGCAACCATTATGTTCGGGTTCAGCTCCTTTGCGGTGAGCGCGAGGAAAATGTTGTCCGAGTCCGCGCCGAGCGTTGAAACGATTCCGCGAGCCCTTCCTATTCCCGCCTTCTCGAGCGTGCGCGGATTCATGGAGTCGCCTTCTATCACTGGAGTGCCGTTCTCCTTCAATTGGTCGACAACATCCTTCTTCTTTTCAATCACAATGTAATCTATCCTGTTCTGCTCGAGAATTTCGGAAACCTTCTCGCCAACGCGGCCGTAGCCGCAGATTATGAAATGGTTTTTCATTCCCTCGATTTTTTTCCTCATTCTAATCACGCCCAAATCAATGCCGAGCATCCTTTCGGAAAACGTCCATATAAGCACGAGCAGCACTCCCTCCGCGGCTATCCCGTCGACTATTGACATGAATTTGACGGCGTCCGTATATAAAACATCCGTCTCGCAGTGCGACCAGGTCATGGCGCAGGCGGTCCAGTAGACCGAATCCCAGAAATGCTCGCCGTGCGCAAGGTGAACGGATATCGATGCGGCAAATACCACCGCGAGTATCACGAGGAAAATCTTTCTCGGCGTCATGAATATGCTGTTCTTCCTTCTCCTCCTCGCTCTCCCTTCGGGCGTTTCAAGAATTTTGTCCTCCATAAAAAAAGATTGCCGCGCTTATTAATAACTTTTTGCCAACGTCCAAAATCTATTTTAATGGCCAATGCGAAATGATCCTATGAAAGAGCAGCAGGATACTGCGCGCGACATAAAGCTGATTGCGAACCGGATTTCCGGAAAAGCCCCAAGAAACAGCAACCGCCTCAAGCGCGAGCTCTCGCTTTTTCAGGTCGTGCTTTACGGGCTCGGCGTGATGATCGGGGCGGGAATTTATGTCCTTATCGGAAAAGCCGCAGGCATGGCGGGAAACAGCCTTTGGCTCGCCTATATAATAGCCGCGGTGATAGCAACCCTCACGGGGCTGAGCTACGCGGAGCTTTCGTCAATGTACCCGAAATCCGGCGCTGAGTACGTCTACACGAGAAGGGCGTTCTCAAGCAAGATTTTCTCATTCTCGCTTTCGTGGTTCATAATTTTCGTGGGCGCGGTAAGCGCCGCGACGGTCGCGCTCGGGTTCGGCGGATACTTCCAGAATCTTTTCGGGACGCCGATGGTTTTGAACGCGGCAGTCCTCATCGTTCTTCTCTCGTTGCTGAACTTCTACGGGCTCAAAGAATCGATGAAGCTCAATCTTTTGATGGTGGCCGTCACAGTGGCCGGTCTTCTCCTGATAATTTTCCTCGGAATTCCGTATATCGGCTCCGTGAATTATTTCGACATGAGGTTCGGATTTGAGGGCATAATGGCCGCGGCTGCTTTCATATTCTTCGCATACCTCGGGTTTGAGGACATAGTGAACATTTCGGAGGAGGCGAAGAAGCCGAGAACGGCAATACCGAAAGCCATAATAATTTCGGTGCTGATAACAACAGTCCTTTACGTTCTTGTGTCCATTTCCGCGGTTTCAATTTTGCCGTGGCAGGATCTCGCGAAATCATCCGCGCCGCTCGCGGACGTTGCCGGTGCCGTGATTCCCAACTTTTCGGGCGCGTTCTCGATATTCGCGCTGGTTGCGACCGCGTCAACGGTGCTTATTTTCCTGATAGCGTATTCGCGCATGCTCTACGGGATGACGGAGGAGCACTCGCTGCCGAAAATATTTTCTTCCCTGCATCCGACAAGAAGGACCCCGTGGGTTGCGATATTTTCGCTTATGTTCGTCGCGCTGCTGTTTGTTCTGATAGGCGACATCAAGACCGTGGCGAGCATCACGGACTTCGGCGCGTTCCTGATTTTCTCCTTCGTGAACCTTTCGCTCATCTGGCTCCGCTACAAGGAGCCTTCCGTTGAAAGGAATTTTCGCGTTCCCATAAACATCGGTGTTTTCCCGGTGCTGCCTTTCCTCGGGCTGCTGTTCAGCGTGGTGATGCTTTTCCAGTTCAACTGGAGTATAGTCATTCTCAGCATCGCGATAATCGCCTCGGGAGCGATAGTGTACAAGTTCCTTGACGAGATAAGCGACGCTGCGGTGAGCGGCGCGAACTTTGTGAGAAAAATAATTGATAACGGCGCAAGCGTTCTGGGAAAAAAAGAAACAAAGAAAGCGGGATAGTTGATTTATTTATATCTTTCTATTACAATTCTATAGTTGCATGCCCCTGTAGCATAGCTAGAGCTTAGCTCCTATAATGGATAGTGCGTCAGTTTCCTAAACTGATGACCCGAGAGGCCTTTTCTTTCTGAAGAAAGAAAAGCTCAACCAAAAGAAAGGCTAAAAAAGAAAAGGTCCGGCAATTCGAATCTCGGCGGGGGCACCATTGATTATCATCATAAAAATATGCAGCCGCGCCGTTTATTCTGCGTAACATATCCTTAGCAACATATATTTCTTGGAAGATAAAACAAACCTTTATATATGGGTTTATGTCTTTATTTAGAAAAATAGGTTTTGTTGGTGCTTATTATGAATATCGGAGACATAAGCGTTATCATTTCGGTGCTTGCGGGGATGATAGCCATACCTTTTGCGGCATCTTCGGTTACGGTGGCGGACGACTACAAGTACGGGCTGGCAGCGGTCCTGAACAGCACGCCCGAATTCGCGGCAAACACATCAAGCACGATACCGTCGCTTATTTCAAAAACAGTCAGCGACGAGGGAATAAAATATTCTTACAGGACGCCGTACGGCGAATACTCGATTCTCATTTCTCCGGAGAAGTTTGAGGAAGTGCTTTTGAAAGCCGGAAAGAAAGTATCTGCCGTGCAGAGCAGCTCGGAGCAGGCGTGGGAATTATCTGCGCCGTCGGAAAGCCTTGTGATAAACCACAGCAGCCAGAAGATTGCCGAGACTTACAGAAATCTGGACGGCTATCTGCGCATAACAAAGGAAAACGGATGGACTTCGCAGGACAAGTCGGGAACGGCTTCCGAGGAGGAATTGCAGTCGGGAATGCTCCGCCTTGAGAAAGAAATGAACGAGACAATATCGCTGATGAAGAACATGAGCGAGAAGATACTGAATGCGGCGCCGGAAGCGCAAACCAATCAGGCAAGCCAGCAAGGCAATATTACAATAAATGAATTCCTTCCAAACCCGAGCGGAACGCAGCAGGATTACAACAAGGACGGCAACACAACCAACACGAAAGACGAATATATAGAACTTTACAATTCCGGAGATACGAACGTATCCCTTGCAAGCTGGCAGATTGTCAGCGGGAGCGATATATTGATAATAAGCGGCGTTTCAATCCCTGCAAAAGGCTTTGCCTATTTTGTCGCAGGAAACAACACTGACACGGCAGGCGGCAGCAAAGGTTGGAGCGGCTCGTGGACGAGCCTGACCAACAGCGGCGACAGCATTGTGCTTAAGGACAACAGCGGAAACACAGCGGACAGCCACACGTACGCGGCAAGCTCTGCAGGAAGGTCAATAGGAAGGCTGCCCGACGGCAGCGGAAGCTGGCTGTCAAGCATGACGCCAACACCGGGCGCAACAAACATCTGATGCGCCTGCGAATTTTTTTCTGTATTTTTAGAACGTTTTTTTCAAGAATAGCCGGAATGGCATAGAACAGCTACAATCGTGCGGTATGCTTATATTTCACATCTGCAAATAACTCTTATGCCATACAAATATGTACGAAAACGAAGTTTTCGACATGCGCAGAACCGAAGGTTCTGGCTCCGCCGAAATTCACGGAATTTCGTGCGTGCCGAAAGCTCCGCTTTCGTGCACAAGCCTGCGAAAAACCGCGGCGTTCGCTCGGGGAACGGCAGAACAAAAATAATTTTCATTGCGCTCGCAATTTCCGCAGTTCTTATTTTCGCGGCTTCCGCAACGCTGCAATATTTTTCAGCGGACGGCTTTGTCGAGGCGAGCGTCCTGCAAGTTTCGGGCGACACGATAATCATCGGGAACAACTGCACTGCCATCGCAGCCACAACCTCGCCGGAAAGGGCGCAATCAATATTGCAGGGAATTGACGGGGCGACGGGCGAGCGCCCGAATACGCACGATACGATTGCGCAGATTCTAAAGAGTTTCAATATAACCGCGGACGCGGTGAAGTTCAACTATTACGACGGCAGGTATTTTTATTCAGACATGATTCTCCGCAGCGGCTCGAAAGTCCTGGCGCTCGACATGATGCCTTCGGATGCGATAGCAATCGCGCTGCGCGCGAACGCGACAATCTACATCAACGGGACGCTGCTCGCACAGATCGGAAAGAAAATATGCTGAATAAAACATATACTGCTTTGTCGCATAAATGATGCTTGAACATAAGTTTGTCTGCAACAAATCAATCATCCAATAATTTTCAGCTGAACTTTGTCAAACCAACAAGGCAGTTATAGATGTGCGCCTTGAGAATCATCTCA
>JBAQNA010000011.1:0-7593 GCA_049303335.1 Candidatus Aenigmatarchaeota archaeon | reverse complement strand
TTCCAAGAACGGCAGAAGTAAACTTTTTAAGTCTGGACTCGGAATTCATCATAGAGCATCACCTTACTTGTATTCGTCATACAGTAAAGTGGTGTTCTACTAAATTATAGGGTTTCTACAGAGCCAGCTTTTTGACAATCTGCCTTTTCAGCTCGGCGTCAAAGTCCGACGTGTCTTTGCTTTCTGTTTTTTGTATACTTTTTGCCTTTTCAGGATATTGTGCATCCTTATGATTTGTGCCATTCTTCCTTCCAAAATTGCCGAAGAATCCCTTAACCCATGCAAAAATATCCGGAGAGTTTTTTTCTGAAAACGTGCTGCCCGTTATCCTTTCCGCGAGCCTGAAAAAAGCCTTTGCCGCGGGAGAGTTTTTTTTACCCAGCGTTACTGGAACCTTCTCCGCTATCTCCTCTGCAATTTTTTCTTTTGGCATAAAACCGCCTTTATCAATTTAGATGTCTTTTAGGATTGTCTTCCCTGATTAATATCCTTTTGCCTTGCGAAAATCCGCAATGCATGGTGATTTGAAAGAATTCCTGATTTCCGAACGGGCTTCAAAATACGTTTTTAAATACTTTACAGGATAGCTTATTCTTATGTTCAATGCGATTCTTTCAAGCTTGTTTGCGCCGCTGCTCGGATTGAATATTCCCGCGCTCGAAGTTTTCATAATTGCGGTTCTTGTCAGCTTTCTTCTGACGCTGCCCTACAAATTTCTGGTCGACCAGAATAAGATGCGCGAGCACAAGGAAAAGGTGAAGGATATTCAGAAGCGGATAAAGGAGGCGCAGAAGACCGATCAGAAAAAGGCGAACGAGCTCATGACCGAAATGCTCGGGCTTTCGAACAAGCAGATGATGTCGAATTTCAAGCCCATGATGCCGGGAATGATTTTGGTGATTCTTTTCCTGCCTTGGGTTGCAGTCACGTTCACGGGCCACGGCCCTGTTGCATTGTTGCCTTTCAGCCTTTATTATTTCGGAAACGATTTCGGATGGCTGATGTGGTATATGATTGCTTCCCTGCCGATGACCTACATGTTCAGGAAAATGCTCGGCGTGCAGTAAATAATTTCTATATCTGTAAATATTTTTCTGCTTTTTTGGCGCGCTCTGAAATTATTGATCAATAGAAGAAAAAATAAATCGTGAACGTAATTGCAATCGCTATCAATGCGCCAACCATCAGCTGCGGCAGCGTGTGCGCTTTCTGTTTCAGCCTGACATGGCAGACAATAACTGTAAGAATATACAGCGGAACAAGACCCAATCCGAAAACATAAACCAGCGCGGTTGTCGGCCCCGCAATCCCCGCGGAATGGATGCTTATCTTCTGGAAAAAATTGGCAACCATGACCGCAGATGCCACAAAAACATATGCCAGCGATATTAAAAACATCGCATGATAGCCAAGATAATGGAAAATTATGGAAGATGCAATATAGCTGATAAGAGCTATAAAGAGAAAATATATTCTCATTTTTCTGTCTTTCACGTCAATATCATTAACCAGCCCCTTTGCGAAAAGATAAAAAAACGGCAGCATCGGAACCGCAACAAGAAACAAGAAGCCGAGAATCATGGACAATGGCACGTTTGGAGAAAGCGCGGAAAAGGCAACCGTCACGGCGGCGGCGATAACGGGAGGCGAAAGAATATCCGATAAAAACCTGAGCATAAGATTACCTTCTGTCAATAAATCTTTGGCAATTACCTATATAAAAAACAAAATCAAGGCTTTTTCTATGAAGCACGATATGCGTCCAATCAAGCAGTTCGAGCCGAAGAAGCAGACTGCCCGCGAGATTCTTGAGCAGTTTGCGGGAATAAGCTTCCAGGCGAGGCAACTCGGCCGCGCTTATGAAGTCTGCAGGGATATGATTTTCGACAAGGATTGCAAAGTGATTCTCACGCTTTCTGGCGCGCTCGTTCCCGCCGGATTGCGCCTGTGCGTCAGCGAAATGATAAAAAATGGCTGGGTTCAGGCCATCGTCTCGACGGGCGCGAACCTCACGCACGACCTGGCAAACGCGTTCGGCGAGGAATACCTTTATTGGTCGGGAAAGGAAAAAGACGACGAGCTTCGCAAGAAAAAAACATCGCGCATTTACGACGTCATCTCCCCGGACTCAAGCTCCATAAAAATGGAAGAAGAACTGCAAAAAATTCTTGCGAAAATAAGCGGCGAGCATTCGCCCTCATCGCTGTTGAAGGAAATAGGAAACCATATAACGGATAAGGACTCCATTGTCGGAAGCGCCGCGAAAAACAATGTTCCGATTTACTGCCCCGCGCTGAGCGACAGCATTCTCGGCTTCCAGGTCTGGATGTACCAGCAGGACCACAATCTTCGCGTCAACGAGATGAAGGATCTGCAGAAAATTTTCGACTGGATGTACGAGCTTCGCGCAGCGAAGAAAAAGACCGGCGTGATCATTCTCGGCGGAGGCGTGCCGAAGAATTACGCGATTCAGGCTGCGCTTCTCCCGGAGAAGCCCCACGATTATCTTGTGCAGATAACAACCGACAATCCGGTTTTCGGCGGCCTTTCCGGCGCAAGCCTTGAGGAGGGGATAAGCTGGGGAAAGGTGAAGCCGCAGGCGAGGCTCGCTTCCGTCGTGTGCGACTGCACAATCGCGTTCCCGCTGATAGTGAGCGCGCTGAAGGAGGAAAAGCTTTAAAAGATAAAGAAGAATAGATATAAGTAAGAAAAGGGTGATTTCTACGGAACAAATAATATTTGAAGAACTAACTATCGAACAAAAAAAAATGCTAATAGAAGGTCTTTCTTTGAAAATAGATCAAGATGGATTTATAAGAGATAAAAGTGGAAATCTGAAAATATGTCCATTCACAAATAGAAAAGTTCATTTTGAAGACGCTTCAATAATGCCAGGGTCAACCATAGTTATGAATACATCTTCATTATCACTTTCTGAATATATAACACAATATATTGATGTGTAGTTATGGGAAATTCTGATTTACCTCCTCCTTCAGGAGGAGTGGCTGATGCAGTTACTGAGAAATCGATAGATGTGGGAGTAAATAAAATAGCAGATATAGGAATCAAAAAACTAATCGAGCTATTCTTTACAAGAAAATATGGTTTTACGAGTTCCAAGAAACACGCAAAAGAACTTTACGACATATCGAACACTTCTCTTTTTCAGGAATTTAAGAATTGTGTTGCTAGCAATGAATATATTACTTTGGTTAGGGAAGGGTTAAGAATATCCGCTTTAAATAATGAAGGAAGAAGACCTGAAATAGAATTGATTAAAGGTGAGGTATACAGAAAATATGGCAGTCGTGGAATTAAAGTATTGTCAATAGCATCGACAGGTGAAGTTAAAAAAGTTGTGGAATATCTTATAGATCTAAAACTGCGTAAAAATTTCAATCTTATAGATTTAAGAAATGAATTTGAAAAGATTGTTGATAACTGGGAAAAGATTACTCTATTTGTTAAAACAGACCATGATAAAGACCATATAATCAAAGAGATAATATGGCATATAGAACAGAAACAAGATCTCTTCTTCATTTTTGCTTATGGTAGCGCAATCCAACATACAATAGAAATAATAGCTAAATTAAGAAATGATGGAATATATCAAGGTAAATATCTTATTGATGGCAGAATAGATATGGATGGAGCAGGAAAAGAAAAATATAGATGTATATTTGAAACGATAAAACTGTAATTCTTATCCGATTCCCATCTGGTCCATTATGAATCCTTTCACGGCGCCGAAATAGTCCTGCCCCATGGGCTTCAGGAAGTATTCCACAATCGTGTCGTTAAAGTCGCGCGCATAAGGCCCCGATTTAGAGAACAACAAAGGCAGGTTCAATCCAGCGAATAATTTTCCGGAGCCTTTTCCGACGGCGCCGAAAAAAGCGTCCATCTGCCTGAAGAACTTCCCGACGCCTTCCATTGATTTTCCAAGTCCCAAATCGATTTTGAACAAAGGCTCAATCTTCGGTTCCTCTTTCTTTCCCGCCAAATCCGGATAATCCGTTTCAAACGCCTTTTCATGCCCCAGCCCGAGAATCTGGTCGAAATATTTTTCTATCTCTTTGTCGCGGAGCTTCAGCTCAAGCTGCTTCACGAGCATCACGTTCTGGCTTATCATGTATGCCTTTACCGTGAAAGTAATGTCCTCAAACTCATAGCCGGGCATTTTTCCGCCGGCTCGTTCGATGCCTATCTCGAAGAAAACATAATAGTGGGAATTCGTGTCAAGGCCGTTTCCTTTCCAATTATCAACAATTTTTTTTATTAATTTATCCGCCTTGGTTTCCTTAAGCTCTTCTCCCGTTTTTGGATCTTTTAGCTTTTCACTTAATTCCGGGTAATAGTTTGCCAGTCCGACTTTCTCGTTTTTGATAACGGTATTGACGATAAAAGGATCATCTATATCTATTTTGTACGTACTTTCCGTTGACGGTTTCCTGAATTCCGCGGGCATGTAGGCTTTCCAAGCCCAGAGAGTTATCGCATTGTAGAAGCTTGCCTGCCCCGCCAGCTCGTAAGCGTTTCCTGCGCCTCCTACAATGTTATCTATGCTTTCATGTCCGAGCTTCATTGACTTGAACCTTCCCAAATACGGCTTTATCCAGTTCCTGTATTCCTCAACCGTCTTTTTCCTTGATTCGGACATCGATTTCAGCTGGCTGTACCTATCCTTCGCGGCGCCCTTGAACATGCCCTCCCATTCAATGAACAATTTGTTTTTCGTGGTGAGTATCACGGCTTCGGCTTTCGAGATTCCTTTCAGTTTGCCCTCGACTTTTTCTATGTTGTTCTCGTCGCTTGAAAGTTTCATAAAATCCGCGATAATTGTCGGCCACCTTTGGACAATGGAGCGGAGTGAAATTCCGTCTCCGGTATGCACGTCAACCTGGTCTATGAACATCGCGCGCAGCGAATGCTCGTTTCCCTTTTTATCGCCGACGGTAACGCCTTCCTTGAAGTAATTCAGTATTTCCTTATATTTGCGCAAATCGTGCTCAACCAGCGAGGCGTCCGCAACAGCAGCCGCGGCGGATGCGAGCCCGGTTTTTATAACGCCTTCCAGCTGCCGCTTCTGTTCGACAACCATGTTGTAGTATTGCTGGTGCTCCGGAGTCACGGAAATCGATTCGTCCACCTTCCTGACCGTGAAGCCGTTCTTCTCAAGAAAAGACACAAGCGAGAAATAAATTCCGGTCGCGCTTCCCGGCGGGCCTGTGTAATTCAAAACCACATTCTGGTTGCTTCCGTCAAATGATCCTGGAGGCGCGGGAATTGCGCATAAAAGCGTTCCCAGTAAGGGGCTGCCCGGCGGCGTCTGCGGCACGCCGAGTTTTCCTAAACCGACGCCAAACGGAAAAAACTGTTTGTCAATCATGGAAGCACCTAACAATATTGAGGATGGCTGTTATTAAAAGTTAGCGTGCGGGTTTACAAAAACAGCAGCGCAATTCCCGCGAAAAGAATTATCAGTCCGATAAACACGCCCGCCCACGTCATCTTCTCCAGCTGATAGTTGGAAACTCCCGGAAAGTCCTTCACGATAAAAAAGCCGACGACAACCAGGACGATGCCGATTATCTTAAAAACTATGTCCATAAAAAAAGTTATTCTTTTTATTATTTAAGCGCGTCAGACGGGACTGTAAAATATGAGCAATAATCCCGCGGCAACAAGGAGCAATCCGTAAAACATGCGCTTTAATGCTATTCCTTCTTCCGCCGGAGGAAGCAAACCCGGAGGTAGCCCAATAGTATGCGAAAGAATCATCAGCGCTCCTATGGCGGCCATAATTCCGCCGAAGAATTGCAGAACCATGACAAGAAATGAAAAATGAAACATTTAAGCGCATGCCGCTTTCTGCGAAAACCATAAATATGCGCCCAACCAACATATTTTAAAATTTGGCGGTGATTTTGTGGTATGGGCGAGAACAAAGCTTGTGATTCATGACGACCTTCTGAGGCCGAGGAACCGTTTTGCGGTGGAGTTCAGCGGGCTGAAGCCTGACAAGTTCTACCACGCGGTGCCGAAGATTTTCATGTCGGTCTTCAGGGTTGACGAGCATCACCTGCAGGAAAAAAAGATTTCCTGGACGCACGGCGAGACCGAGAAGTTCAAGATTGTGTGGGAAGGCACAAAGGAGCTTGACTCGTTCTCTTATCTGCTTTTCAACATAGAGCTCAGCGGTTCACAAAGCAAGGGCAAAGGAGAAGCAAATATAGTCATAGATGGCTACCTGCGCACCGAATACCCGCAGGACTCTGCCTGGGAAAAGAACATCTTTTATGAGATGATCAGGATTTTCTGGCATAAGAGCTTTTACATCAGCCAAAGGAACAAGTATATGGAGGACGGGAGGAGGGAAATGGCCGCTTTCGTGGAGGAGATTAAAAAACTGGCGCGCTCGAGCGATGTCATCAGCGCTCAGCAGCAATAAGCCCTTTTCTTTTGGCGCGAACTTGAAAAAGAAAAGCGCGCACGAAAAAGAAAAATTATAAAAGGCGATTGATTTGGCTGATTACAAGATAACCACGGACTTGCTCTCGCCCGCAACCAAGAAGACGCTTGAATATAACGGGTATCACCCATCGAAAATAATCAAGATGATGTCCGATATAATCAAGAACACGCTGAAAGTGGAGGGTGGCGGCGTTTTCGAGGACAAGATAAAATGGGACGTTTCCGGCGACCCCGTTTCCTTTTACGGTGAATGGCGCGGAAAAAGCGGTTTCGACGGGCGCTCTTCTGCGGTTTTCAAGATAAACGTGCAGGGCTCGCAGGGCGCAAAGGACAAGATGGGGAAAGTAAAAATCGGGATAAGCGGCACGCTCGAGACAAAGTTCCCTTTCACAACGCCGTTCCACAGGTCCGCGGTCTGGCTTTACATGTACGCCTTTTACAACAAGCAAAGAAGGGAATATTTGGAAGCCGGAAAAATAATCGCCGACAGGATTGAAGGCGAAATAAGGAGCGCGTTCAATCTTATACAAAGGGAAAGATGATGCAAAACGGTGGTAATATGTTCAATCCGTTCAGGAAAAAGCAGGGGCTTCGGGAAGAGCAGCCCGCGGCGGAGCCGTATTTTCCGCCGGACCTCGAGAGGTTCAGGGTAAGAGACGAGGAAGTGCCGCCGATTTCATCGTTCGACATTCCGGAAAAGGAGAGGAAGTTCCGCGCCTTCGCGCGCGAGATGGAAAGCCCGGAAAAAAGTGTTTTCGACGACGAGGCCGCTTATCCGCGCGCCGCGAAAATGGCAAAACCCGAACGGGAGGATTTCTTCCAGCAGAAGCCCGCTGGCGATTCTGACAAGATTGACATGGTTTTGCAGAAACTGGAGACGATTGACTTGCGGCTGAAAGTCATCGAGCAGAAACTGGAAAGGCGGCCTATTTAGTTTATCATATTATCCGCTTCATTACTACGGTCTCGTCGGGCGAAAGCGCGCGGCTCCAGACGCGGACCTCGTCGATTGTGCCGCTGAAATAATTTGCATTTTGCGATTGTCCGATTCTTAAACTTGTTGTATCATAAACAATTGATTGCGTTGTCGAAGGGCTGCCAACATTTACATCA
>JBAQNA010000010.1:0-1679 GCA_049303335.1 Candidatus Aenigmatarchaeota archaeon | reverse complement strand
ATTTAATTCTGCGCTTAGCCAATCGGCCTTGAAACGGTTTTCGCGTCCGAGCAGTTCGAAGTAATCATCACGGAAGTTATGTTTTCCCTGGATATGTCGGTCGGCTGCGACACGACTGTCCCTATGTTGCGCGGTCCCGGGGCAAGCGAAGTCCCTGTGGAGTCGGAAATATATTTAGTTCCCAGGTCCGACAAGAAAACCACAAACGTGAAATTGCCGAGCGGGACGCCGTCAACCTTGATCTGCGCCTTTATCTGGTTGCCTGCCATGATGGGGTTCTGCAAGCCCGTGTCAACAAACTGTATAACACCGCCGCTGCATGCTGCAAACTGCTTCTGTATTATATCCGACTTGCTTGTGCTTTGGGTTACTATGTTCTGCCCCCAGCCCGCAAGTATTGCCGCTATGGTAAAGGTAAAGCTTATCAGAAGGACTGTGGCTATCAAAGGAGAAATTGCCTTGTGCAGTCTGCTGTTTTTTTGCGGCATAACATCTGAAATTTATTCTGAAGGCTCATATTTAAGTTTTGTCAGGAAGATATAATTGATACATATGACGGAAAAAATGCTCCTATTGAACAGCGGAAAATGCTCGTGGGGAAAATGCTTTGCCTGCGGCTGGGGAAGGCTGGCTTCGCCAAGGCTCGGAATTCACGAGCTGAAAAAAGTCATAGATGATTTTTTTCATGAAATCAAAAATGAGAAGATTGACAGGCTGAAAATATTCGCTTCCGGGTCATTTCTTGACGATGCGCAGTTCCCGAAGGCGATAAAAAAATATATTGCGGGAAAATGCGCAGCTTCCGGGACGGAACTCGTCGTTGAATCAAGGCCCGAATTCATAACAAAGGAGAGCCTGGAAGATTTCAAAGGAACGAAGCTTACTGTTGCCATCGGGCTCGAATCCGGCGACGATGCGGTTTTAAAAAAATATAATAAAGGGTTTACGACGGACGATTATATCGGTGCCGCAAATATCTTGCATGAAAATTCCTTCAGGCTGCGGACGTATCTGATGGTCGGGCTTCCTTTCGGCGGAGCCGAATCATTAAAAAAGTCGGTCGAGCTTGCGGACAAATGCGGCGACGAGATTGTCCTGATAAATGTTTTTCCGCATTCACTGGCTCCGCTGTATGAATTGTGGGTAACAGGCAGGTGGAAGCCTCTTGACAAGAAGCAATTTGAAGAGGCAATAGCGCCATGCAAAACAAATCCGAAAATGGAGACCGATTTCAATAATTTCTCCTTTGTGCCCAAGTTCTCGCGAGAAAAGCAGGAAATTATAAAAGGCGCGTCCGAGAAGGAGTTGCTGCATCCGCACTTCGAGGTCTGGCATGATTATATTTGTAGGTTTTACGAAGTTCCAAAAGAGAAAAAAGCAGTCTTGTTCCTGCCATGCACTTTCACAAAACCGTATTACAATTCCACGTTTCATCGCGAGATTGCAAAAATCGTCGGAAACAAAAAAGACATCCATCTTGTTGTGCTGAGCTCTCCCGGCATGATACCATACGAGTTCGCGAACAAATATCCGTTCAACAGCTACGACTGGCCTGAATGGGATGAAACGCCGGAATTAAAGAAAAAATATATCGCCGTAACAGAAAAAAGGATTGAAAATTATTTAAGCGTGCACAAGTATGAAAAATGTTTCTGTTTTTTGAAGCCTTCGGAAACATT
>JBAQNA010000009.1:0-2142 GCA_049303335.1 Candidatus Aenigmatarchaeota archaeon | reverse complement strand
CGATAGCGGCGGCCGCAAGCTTCCCGCATATCGCGCTCGCGGAAAGCACGGGCGGAAGCATAAGCGCGCCCGCAAGCTTTTGCGGTGTTGTAGGGCTTACGCCGACTTACGGCTTGGTCTCGCGTTACGGACTGATTGATTATGCAAACTCGCTTGACAAGATTGGCTGCATTGGAAAGTCGGTTTATGATTGCTCGCTTTTGCTTTCCGCGATAGCAGGACACGATGAGAAAGATTCAACTAGTTTGAACGAGAAACAAAACGATTATACAAAATTCTGCGACAAAAAAGAAAAAATGAAAATCGCGGTTCCGAAGGAATATTTCCAGAACATCTGCGCGGAAGTCGAAAAGGAAGTCTGGAAGGCGATAAAGCTGTTGGAAAAGGAAGGCTATTCTTACGAGGAAGTTTCGCTGTCCAGCACGAAATACGCGGTTTCCGCCTACTATATTATAGCCATGTCCGAGGCGTCCACAAATCTTGCAAAATACTGCGGAATGCGATACGGCTTGGCAAAGCCGCTTGAAGGAAACTTCAACGAATATTTTTCCGCTGTGCGTGCTGATGGATTTGGCGCGGAAGCGAAGCGCAGGATTATCCTCGGCACTTACGCGAGAATGGCAGGCTATCGCGACGCGTTCTATATGAAAGCGCTGAAAATCCGCACGCTCATTATAAATGACTTCAAGAAAGTCTTCAAAAAGTTTGACGCTATCGCGGCGCCCACGATGCCGATGCTGCCGCCGAAATTCTCCGAGATAGAAAGGCTTTCGCCGCTGGAAAACTATCAGGCCGACATTCTCACCGTTCCCGCCAATCTCGCGGGCATCCCGCACATCTCAGTTCCCTGCGGATTTGCAAAAGGCTTGCCCGTCGGATTGCACTTGCTGGCGGATCATTTGCAGGAAGGAAAAATAATCTCGCTCGCGTCGCAGTACGAAAAAATCCGCGGCGAGGTAAAATATCCGAAGGTGTAGAAAATGGAGTTTAAAAGATATTCTGAAAATAGCTATTTCAAAGAAAAAACAAGCTATTTAAAAATCAAGAGACTTGTTCTTAGATTATTAAGAAATGAGAACTTTAAGAAAATCTTTGTAAGAACTATTACAACTGCTTTGTCGCACAATTAACAATATTTGACAGCTCATTCTATAGCTTGATATGAAAAAACAAAAGAGAAGAGCCAAGAAATACCCAAGAAATTGGAAAGACTACAACGAACATTTGGTAAAGCGCGGAGAAATGCTCTTTGACCTTGAGTTCTTGGACAACTGGAACAAAGAGCTCGGCAAAATGAACAAAGGCAAAAGAGGCAGGAAGTATGATTATCCGAAGAGCTTTATCATGTTCCTGGCAGTGTTCCATTTTTTGTTCAACCTTCCCCTGAGGCAGACGGAAGGCTTTGTCAGCGGACTTAACCGCTTCATCCCAAAACTTGAAAAGCCAGACCATTCAACCATAGGCAGAAGGGTAAGCAAAATGAAGCCAAAACTTGACAATAAAACGGATGAGGATATTGTCATAGCAGTTGACTCCTCCGGAGTCAAGGTAACGAACAGGGGAGACTGGATGAGGCATGTATGGAAGACCAAAAGCAAGAAAGGATATTTGAAGATTCATGTGGCTGTTGACACAAAGAAGAAAAGGATATTGTCAATGAAAGTCACGTCAGACAGGGTCGGAGACTCAAGGAAGTTCAAGCCGTTGGTAAAGGAATCACAGAAATCGGGGAAAGTGAAAAAGGTTCTTGCGGACGGTGCATATGATTCAAGGGACAATTTCAAATTGCTCGATGACAATGGCATAGAGGCAGGCATCAGAGTAAGGAAAAATTCCTCCTTGAAAAGGAGAGGCTGCAGGGCAAGGCAGATAAGCGTCATAGAGCAAAGGAATTATGACAAGTGGAAAAAGAAGCACGGCTACGGCCATAGATGGGATGTCGAGTGCGCATTCTCCTCGTTCAAGAGAATGTTCGGTGAATTTGCAAGGGCAAAGAAGTTCTATAACATGGCAAATGAGATGATTCTCAAGGCGCACATCTATAACTGCCTTGTTGGTTTGACAAAGTTCAGCTGAAAATTATTGGATGATTGATTTGTTGCAGACAAACTTATGTTCAAGCATCATTTATGCGACAAAGCA
>JBAQNA010000008.1:0-69504 GCA_049303335.1 Candidatus Aenigmatarchaeota archaeon | reverse complement strand
CTCCCGCGCCGCCGGAAGAGCCGCCGGCGCTTCTTTCCGAGTCAAAGGGATTTTTTGGAACTTTGAAGTCGACTCCGACGTTAACCGAGAATCCGCCGAAACCGAACTCGTCCATCGAAGTCTTGCCGAGAACTTGCCCGCCTTCTTTTCTTATTCGCGCGACAGAAGTCGCATCAAAAGGCGGAACATAATTGTGGAGAATTTTCGAGCCCGCCGTGCTCGCAAGCCCGCGCGTGCAGATGTTGTCTTTTATAGATATGGGAAGATACGGCAATGAATTGCTTTTTGATGCTTTCGCTTGCTTTTCATTTTTCCCGAATTCATTGTTTATTGTGATGAAGCAGTTCAGCTTTCCGTTCAGCCTCTCGGATTCTTTTGAGACTTTCGCGCTGAAGTCCGCGAAATCAATCTCGCCGGCTTTTGCTTTTTCCAAAAACTCGCGGACGGAAATGTTGTAGTTCATTGGGAATCACTTTGTAACTTCATCAATCCATTTCAAATATTTTTCAGCAGCTTTCTCAACATTCAAGACAATTATTTCAGGATTTTCATAAGAATGAATTTCTTTTATTCTTTTCATTAATTTGTCAGCCAAGTCGTCTTTGGTTTTTATTATTAGTAATACTTCATTACCTTTCTCTATTTTTCCTTTCCACCAATAGAGGCTTTTTGCGTTCGTTATGCTGATGCAGGCGCATAACTTCTCTTCAAGCAATTTTTGAGCCAGAATCTCCGATTCTTTTTCAGGGCAGGTTGTCAGGATTATTTTCATATATATCAGCCGTTTGCGCCAAAGTTTGACAGAAAAACTTTTATATGTTCCTTAATTTGCGGCATATCTTCGTATTCAATTATTTTCAGATTCTTATTCCCTTTTATCAATGAAGAAAGCTTTTTTGTCAACACATTTCCGTCGGTCTTCTTGAAAAAACATATTATGGGTTTTTTGAATTCTTCCGCAAGCCTTATTTCGTAGCCCACGCCGAGGCTTGGCGTTGAGACTTCGGCAATCACGACATCCGCTTCCTTCATCCAGTTTACGTCTCTTTCGTAAATGTATTCAGGCGTTATTACCTTGCCTTTTTCTAAAAGTGTTCCATTGTCTGACAATAGCGCATTTTCATCATACGAAATATGTTCTGTTAGGACTTCCCCGTAATTTTTGCAGAAACTTATAATCTCCTTGTAGAGACTCAGATTGGCTCTTCCGCCCATTATTGAGCCGCAAAAATAGATTTTCATATTTACACAATCCTCGGTCCCTTGAAGTAGCCGTCTTCCTTGTGCTCCGCGTTCGCCAGGGCTTCCGCTTGCGAGAGGCACTTTTCCTCGGAATCGTCGCGCATAACGTTTGCAATCGGGACGGGCTGGAAAGTCGGCTCAACGCCTTCCGTGTCCGCCTCCTTTATTTTCGCGAAGCTGTCTATCACCGCGCCGAGCTCTTTCGCGAACTTTTCCTTCTCCTCCTCGGAAAGGCTAAGCCTCGCGATTTTTGCGACATGCTCTACCGTTTTCTTGTCAATCATAAAAGTCACTTATAATTCCGTTTTGTTTCGCAAGTTTTTAAACATGCGAATAACCCTTAAATAAATTGATATTCCATATATTCCGTATGACAGAACTGATAACATACGACACGATAAGGAAGGCGCATCGCGCGGAAAAGCAGGAAATCGCGCTGCAAAAGCTTCCGGACAGCTTCTTTCTTGCGGTGCGCGGCTGGCTTGACCACAAGCAAATCACGCAGAAAGGCACCGCCTCGCTTCTGGAGATTGAGAACGCGAAAAGGCTTCTTGACGACCTGCTGAACAGAAGGGAGAAAAAGATGGTTATAGCCGCATTGCACACGATACGCGGCGACGTGCCACCGACGAACATGACGCTTGACGAGGAGAAATTCTTCGACAGCCTTGTCAACATGCTTCGCAAGACTAGGCAGGATTTGCGCGAGCAGCTGTTCGGCTACGACAGCATCATCGAGGAAAAGCTCGAGTCCGCGAGAAGCGCGATGGACGAGATGAAAGCGTCGGGCGAAAGCACGATTTTATCGAGCGAGAAAAAGAGCGAGGATTTGAAAAGCGACAATTCCGAAAAGGAAAATAATGCAGAAGACAATAATGCGGAAAATGAGTCAACGGAAAACGACCATGTTGCTGACGGAACAAACGAGAAAACCGTTGCGGCAGCCAACCCAAGCGGAATTACAAAACTGAAACTTATCGCGGACATGCCGAGCTTCGTGGATGCGGGAATGAAGGCTTACGGCCCGTTCAAGTCCGGAACGGTGACGGAACTGCCGAACGAGATGGCACAAATACTTTTGGCAAGAAATGTTGCGGTGACTATTTAAGATTTTGACCGGAATAAAACAGTGATTTTTATGGATTACAACCAAAATATGGATCCGCAGCAGATGGCGCAGATAGAGCAGATGAAGAAAACGCTGCTGCGGCAAATCCTTTCAAAAGAGGCGCTCGAGCGGCTCGGTCGCGTGCGGATGGCGAACCCGAATCTCGCGACGCAGCTCGAGCTTTACCTGATACAGCTTTACCAGGGCGGGCAACTGAAAGGCGTTGTCGACGACGAGAAGCTGAAGCAGATTCTTGACCTGCTCACGAAAAAGCGGGAGTGGAAGATAAGACGATAGGTCTAAATAAGTTTTATAGTGTTAATCACCGGAAGAATAGATGAATCAGCCGTTTCTTTAGGCTTCGCTAAAAACTGTGTTATATAAAAACCTGAAACATTCTTTTGAGGACATTCAGTTCTCATCATATAACTCAATTCTTTTGTTGCCTTGTCTGATTCTTCCAGTGCCTGACTTGTTGCTTCAAAAGCATCGTCAGCAGAAATATCGTCCCCCGCTTCTCTGAACATAAAACTTTTTCTAAGAGAGTAATATGCTTCCGTTTCCTTGTTTAGAACATAAGTTATCATAGGCTGCGCTTTCTTCAAAACGGGGCAGTTTTCATTGCCGTTAGTTTTGCCATAAGTTTCATATAACGAAGATAAATTTCTTTCCATTTTTTCGATTAGTGATTTTCTGTAATCGACAAAAACTTTTGGTTCTGACGCCATTTGCTCACCTTGTAATTTATTGCAGCGAAAAGCATTTAAACCTGTTTCGTGAAGTTGATAATGTATTTAAGCGTTGAATCCGATTGTTTTATTGCAAATGGCAGAAGGCGATGTTATGCTGAAAGACGGACCGAAAAAAGAAGAGAAGCCAGTTTATTATAAACCCGGAGAAAAAGAAATAGGATACGAAATCGTAAAGATTAAGCCTGAATCCGGAAGAAATAAATAGGAAAATGCACAAATTAATCCAAGTGACAACCATGCCGGTAAAATTTCTCGGAAAAAAGCTGAGGCTGATAGCCGTAGCGAAGAAGAAGGACGCGCCGCGCTGGGCTGACCTCAAGAAATACGGGAAGCGGGCGCGCTCGCACAGGATAAAGGTCTACGCCACGAAGCACTGGAGAAAGGGAAGACTGAAGAAGTAGGATTTTTTGTAAAAATGAACTATTTTTCTTCAATAATATCCTTTGCAAAATCAGACAAACTCAATATTACTTCCAAACTTCTTGAAGTAAGAACCTATCGTTTCTTTATTATCTATAGGCAGAGTATAATCTGATTCTGTCCTTATTTTTACGGAATTATCTTTCCTAATCTCAAAGCTCAAGTCGCCGTCCAATTTTAGTTCAGGAAACAACTGTTTCATCTTTATGGTAAGCAACACGTAATCGACGGGAATTCTTATGGAGAAAATATCTTTTGGAGTTTTTCCACCTCCATCAACCATAATTTCTTTTCCATCAAGATAGTCCACGTTCTTCTTCAGTTCACCAAGGCTGTATATGCCTTTAACTTCAAAGTCTACACCGTCCTTTCTCAAATCATTGATAATCTTTATAGCCGCTATCATAAATTTAATATGCTCGGAAAAGCATTTAAGCTTATATTTATGGAAGGCAAATATTCTGTTTGAGAGATTTTATGTTTTAGGTAAAAATGATTTTTATGCCCCACAACGACACGGAGATAGAGATTAAGATAAAGTTGGACAAGGAATTGTTTTCTAAAGTAAGGGAGAAGGTTGAGAATACCGCAAAATTTGTCAAAAAAGTCAGGCAGTCCGACGAATATTTCACGCCCGCGCACAGGAATTTTGTGGAGCCGAAGTTCCCGTTCGAATGGTTCAGCATAAGGGAGCGCGGCGGCAAGGCGATTCTGAACTACAAGCACTGGCATCCGGAAAACGCGGAAGTCCACACGCACTGCGACGAGTTTGAGACGGAGCTGGCAAACCCCGGCGCGATGAGAAAAATTCTTTCGGCGCTGGATTTCAAGAAACTTGTTACCGTCGACAAGGAGAGGGAAGCCTACACATACGAGGACGAGTTTGAAATCGCGCTCGATGTCGTGAAGGATTTGGGATATTTTATTGAGATTGAAACGATGAAAGATTTCGGAAGCGTGGAAGAGGCGCGAAAAAAGCTTTTCGAGTTCGCGAAGATTCTCGGCGTAGACGTTTCCAATCCGGATTTGAGAGGTTATCCGTTTTTGTTGATGGAAAAGCAGGGATTGGTGAAAAGATAAATACAATAAAAAATAATACACATCATGGATATTCAAGATTTACTTCAAAACGTAGTTATGTTTACTATTGGCACAGGCTTGGTTACATATCTGATAAAGAAGATTTTTAGCCAATATTTTGAAAAAGATGTAGAGAAATTTAAGCATGAACTTATGCAAGATCAGATTCGTTTTTCAAAATTACATGAAAAAAGAGCAGAAATTATTAATGAATTATATGGTAAAATAGTAGATCTTGAGTCTAATATGAAATCTTATATAAATCTTATAAATCTTATACAAGTTGTTGGGGAATCGTCATATCCAGAAAAACAAAAGAAAGCAGGAGAATCTGGAAAAGAATTTTTAGATTTTTATGCAAAAAATGATATTTATTTTAGCTCGGATGTTTGTAAAAAAATAGATATTATAAATGATACTTTTTTAAAAGCATGGAACGAATTCGAAATATATAAACCATATGAATCTAACAGGGGAATAAATGAAAATGAGAAAAGTGATGCATGGCATAAATCCTGGGATATAATTAGTAAAGAAATACCTCCAATAAAAGAAGAATTAAAAAAGGAATTTAGAAATATGTTGGGCGTAAAGTAATGTTTTTTATTTCACAGCATTCAGATCCTTCTCGAAATACTGGCGCAGGAAAGCGCGGAAGCCCTCCGGCATCCTCGCCACAAGCCTGTTGAAATCGTCCTCGCCGGCAAGCTCGCATTTCTCCATTTCCTTTGCGATGTTCGAGGGAATTCCTTGCGCGGCCATGTCGGAGCTCAAGAAATCCTTTAGCAAATCCATAAGGCCGCTGTATTTCCTGTCGAGTATCACGACCCAGTTTCCGTCCTCGATAAAAATGTTTTTGTCGCGGTAGTGCTCGAGAAAGCTTTTCGCGTGCCTGCTGAACGCGCTCGGGCCGGTATTTTTTTCTATTTTCGGCATAATCCAGGTCTCGGCTTCCAGCAGGATGACGGTCTCGTTCGCCGTATAATATTCCTTTCCTATGAGGGAAAATTCCTCCTTCTTCAGGACGTCCTCAATCCTGTGCAGCGCCTTTCTCATCTGGGAATGATAGATGTCGGGCTGGACTTTAGGAGTCGGAAATCTTAGCGCATAAAATCTTGTTCCCCTTCTTTCTATTTGTTCCAATGCCTCACCCACGGCGTAGGGCCTCGCCGCGCTTTTTTCGAACAGTCCGATGTTCGCTGTCTTTTCAAACTCCCTGCAGGCTTTCACGAACCTGTAAAAGGTTTCCACGGAGACCGCGGCCGCGACGTTCCTTTTCGGGTCAACCGGATCCGGCACGATTAGCGGCTCGCCTTCCGAAGTGAATTCCTTTTCTTCTTTTTTCTCCATGTGATTTATCACGGTTCCCGCGTTCCATTTCGATGCAGCTTCCATCACGTTCAAAAACGTGCCGAACTTTATCGCAAGAAGCTCGCACAGGTAGCCGGAAAATCCCTGCACAGCAAGGTCGGCGCCGTAGCATCCGCGCGCCGCTGCGAACTTTTTCAGGAGTCGCACCTCGTCCTGCTGCCCTTTTTTGTAATCAAGGTTCTTCAGCACGAAATTCACGTGGTGCGGCGTGCGGTCGACAGCGGATTTTATGTTCGATGCGGAAGTCTCGTATGCGGGGACAATATCAATCTCGAAAGTTTTTCCTTCTATCTTCACAAGTCCCGTGAGGTAAGGATGCTCGGAATACGCTGCTCTGTGCTTTCCCCCAAGCATCTCGAAAATTTCTTTCGCCGCCTGCAGCCCGTATTCCTCCAGCTTTTTTCTCGGAAGGCTCTCGTCAAAAAGCATGAACAGGTCGATTTCCGGCGGTGACAGCCAGGTATCCTTTGCTACCGAGCCGCACAATACAGGCTTCATCCCGTAGAGTTTCGCGGGCTTTTCCGCGGCTTCCAGAATTTTCCTGACAGCTTCGTTTAGCTGCTTCCTTTCCTCTTCCGAGGGCCTTATCTTCGTTAGAATTTGTTTCACAGCCTCCTCGCTGGCTTTGCCTGTCATAAGAAAAATATGAACCTGCCGATAAATAAAGATGATTTAGAGCCGTTAATAATGCGAATAAGAAGAAAGTGTTCGGGATAGTAAAATAGTTCTGATTATTTTTCCCTTACCACAAATTCCTTGTCAAGCTTTTCAAGAATTTCCTTGATGCCTCCATACTCCAGTTCCTTTATGTTAAGCATTGCAGGCCCGACAAACCCCTGATTTCTTATTTCAAGAGCCTTTTCAGAAGCTTTTGTCCTTATATGATCCCAGAACGGGTGGTCAAACACATCAACAGGCTCTGTTATCTTTCCATTTTTCAAGCTTACTGCCCTTCCTGAAACAAGCGGAGGTCCGTCAAAAAATGAGGGAACTTGATTATGCTTTACGGGCATCAGAGGTCCGACATGACTTCCTCTCATGAATCCTGCAACATAAGGTATCTTTGCAAAAGGCGCGAGCAGTTCTCCTGTTGCCGGGAAATTTCCTTGCGCCCGTTCTATCATAACAGGGTCATCCTTTCCAGTGTACGTGCCAGCTATGTTATGAAGTCTTGTTGTACTAACCTTTGCTCCTATTTCCCCGTCATGCCTTGAATGAATGCTTTCAATGCTGAATCTTTCAGTGTCCCTAAGCAGAGCTGCCAAATCATACAAGTCTTCTGGAGTGTTTCTTTCTATTACCCTATCGCCGTCAGTATATTCAACATCCATGATTGTGTATTTGTACCCTTTTTTCATATTTGAATTTAGCAATAATCCCGACGTGTTCATCGGGTCGGCATATGTAAGGTAAAGCGGAAGGTTGAATGCGCCCGGGTCTGTCTTGTCAGCCGTGAATATGAGAATTTGCTCGCTGTTCCGCTCGTTTATTGCCATCTCCGCAACTCCGGGTCCCATTCCTCTGACATTTCCGGAGAATGCATCGCTGAGAAGGTCCTGTCCTGCGCCGTGTAGTCCCTGATCTTTTGCAACCTTTGTTCCTGCGAGGAACGCGTCATACGCCAGCTTGTGTATTGTTTCATTTCCTTCTCCGAGATTATGTATCATTAGAATCTCAGTGTCGTCCCCCGCGTGAAAAACCCTGTAATCGGAAAGAATTCCTTCTCCAAGAGCCTTGCAAATGTAGCCGTCAACAGTCTCAAGAACTTTTTCAGACGGAATTATGTGCCCTCCCTTGCTTCCTATGTCAGCTTTTATCAAACTGATTGTAGTATAAACCATAATCCTATCTGGGAGGAAAAGCTTAAATATCTTTAGTTCTTGCAGTATTTGCTGATAAAGCAGTCTAATTAGCAGAACGAATTTATTAACAAAACTTTTATTGCTGATGCCTTTATAAGTCTTTTTACAGCATTAAGCTGCTATGGACGCTCACAGGATTGAGCTGCCGCGGGAAATAATCATCGGGAACGGAATTCTGAAGGACGTTGAAGCGGTATGCAAGAAGCTGCAGCTTGAAGGCTCGTGTCTGTTGCTTTCAGGGCCGACAACAATGAAAGTCGCGGGCGAGACAATATTAAAAGAGCTGGGCAGCTCCGGCTATGTCGTGAATGTTGCCATGGCTGATTCTATCGATAAGACCGAAGTCGACAAGATAGTGGAAAAGGCAAAGGCGTTTGATTTTATTATCGGGGTCGGCGGCGGAAAAGTTATAGACATCGCGAAATACGCGAGTTTCAAGTCGGGAATACCTTTCATCTCGGTGCCTACCGCGCCTTCACATGACGGCATAGCATCCTCCCGCGCGACTCTGAACGGCCATAACGGACTGCGCGCGAGCTATGACGCGCAGGTGCCGCTGGCGATAATGGCGGACATCGACATAATTTCAAAGGCGCCCTACAGGCTGATAGCGAGCGGCTGCGCCGACGTGATATCCAACATGATATCGGTCGAGGACTGGCAGCTCGGGCACAAAAAAACCGACGAGTATTATTCCGATTATGCCGCATCGATAGCGGTATTGGCCGCGAACGTGGTTTCCGATTCTGCGGAATTGATAAAAAACCAAGATCAGCGCGGAATAAGGAACCTTATGGAGGCGATTGTGAGCAGCGGCGCTGCCATGTGCATCGCCGGTTCGAGCAGGCCCGCGAGCGGGAGCGAACATTTGTTCTCGCACGCGCTTGACACTCTGATGCCGGAAAAGAAAAGCCTTCACGGCGAGCAGTGCGGTGTGGGGAGCATATTGATGGCTTATCTCCACAAGCTTCCCTGGCAGCGCATAGAAGAGAACCTTAAAAGGCTAGGCTGCCCAACTACAGCCCAGGAGATGGGCATACCCGACGACGTCATAGTGAAGGCGCTGGTGATGGCAAAGGATATTAAAAAGGATAGGTATACCATATTGAACGAGGCGAATCTTGACGAGGAAAAGGCGAGGGATCTGGCGAGAATAACGGGCGTTATAAAGTGAAAATTATGGCGAAACAATCAAATGTCAGGCAGCGGCAGGAGCAGACGAAGCAAAGACTTAAGGAGGAAGCCGCGAAAAAGGCGATACACCTGCCGAGCTGTATGCCGTTCATTTCAAAGATGATGCGCCTTCCAAAGGATAGCGAAATCAAGGATACATTTAAACAGGCTTGCGGCGATGTCGGCGTGAACGGCTCGAAAAAGGAGATGGAAAGCCTTGTGGTCTACGACATGACGGACGGGACAAGGACGTCAACCGACTTGAAGGGCGAGGACGCCTATTTTGACGGCGGGCTTTTCTGCTTGCGTATGATACACTTCCTGAACGTGCTCGGCGCAAAGAACGTTTACATCAACGTGATACACGAGGGGCACAAGAAGCGCGCGAACTACGAGGATATTTACAAGGGAATGAAGAAGCACGTCGGCGTGTTCGCGGAGTTCGCGAAAAAATACAACGTCAAATTGAAGTTCTTAGGCGACTATACCTCAAGGATAGAGCCGCTGAAGCTGATGCTGCGCGGCAGGATTAACAAGGACAAGACCTCGAATATGGAGGCTTCCTACAGGTTCGATTTCCGCACCGTGCTTGGCGGGCTCGAAAAGGTAACCTCGAAAAACACGGGAATGACAGCATACTTCCTAATCAATTATTCGACGAAATGGGCTGACAAGAAAGGCGCGCATTATTTCAAGAAGCTTCCGAACGTGAACGCCGTGATAAGGCATACGAAAGGCTACATCAACGGCGACATGTGGATTTTCGACAAGTTCGACAACCACACGCTGGTTTACGCGCAGAACGGCTCGTCGAGCATCAACTGGAGCGACAGGCAGCTGCTTTACTTGTTGGCAATATCGCTAAGAAGCGTGAGGCTTAACGAGGGCTTCCACCTTTCCAAGAAATACGAGGGCAACGAGAAGGATATCATAAGGGATAATCGCGAGCGGAAGCTCGACCTTGTTGACAGCGACTTTTACGGCGGCAACGAGAAGAAACTCCCGAAGCGCGTGATAATTTTCGGGTCTTATGGGCCGGAGATATATAAATTTTAGAGAAAACTGATCAATTTAATTTCTGCTTCATTATTAGCATAGCCGGTTTATAAGTTAATGCATAATTTTGGAAAAAGAAGGCGCGCGTTTAAATCCCAATTTCTTCATTATCTCAAGAGATGATTCCATGACTTTTTTTAACTGGTTCAAAGAGCAGTCCGGCATAGAACTCAACGCCGAACAGCGAAAAGCGATAGAAGCTTCCGAAGGCGCGGTGTTGGTTGTCGCCGGAGCCGGCACCGGAAAGACGTCCATGATTACGGCGAAGGCTTCCTATCTCGTTCGCGAAAAGAAATTTAATCCTGAACGGCTGCTGATGCTGACATTCTCGCGGGAAGCCGCGCGCCACATGAAGGAGGAGATTGAGAAGATTCTTCCGGGAGCGCAGAACATCAGGGTAAGCACGTTCCACGCTTTCTGCTTCGACTTTCTTCAAGACAACGCAAGGAAGACGGGTGTATCCGAAAACTCCAACATTCTTGACGAGATTGACGCCGCGATAATGCTTCACAGGGAATTCGACATCCCTCCGGAAAAGGCAAAGTTCTATATCTCAAGTATAGAAAAGGCGAAAGACCTGAGCCTCACGCTGAAAATGTACGAGGATTACATCGCAAAGCTTGAATCACAATTGAAAAAGTTCAGGCCGAAAGCTTCCGATTTTGAAAAGGAATATCAGGAAGCGCAAATCCGCCTGAATACCATCCACCTCGAACCCGTTTCGAAAATGACAAGGGAAGAAAAGAGAAACTTAAAGAATTTCATTGATTTGTATTCCGAGTTCGACGAATATTCTACTTTTCTAAAAGCTTGGAAATTCTACGAAGAGATTAAGGCGAAAAAGAGAATGTTAGACTACGCTGACCTGAACAAACGAGTTCTGGATTATGCCGCCGAAGGCGGGGACGAGGAGCTTTCGGAATTATACGACTACATTATCGTTGACGAGTTTCAGGACACGAACAGGCAGCAGTTTGATTTGCTAAAGATTCTTGCCGCGAAGCACGGAAGGATAACGGTTGTCGGAGACGAGAATCAGGCGATTTACGCTTTCAGGGGAGCCTACGCGAACAACCTCGAAGCCTTCGAGAAGGAGTTCAAGGCAAAGAGGTATGCGCTTACATTGAATTACCGCTCCACGGACACAATCCTAAACGCGGCGCACAGGCTGATAAGAAACAATTATGACAATCCCGAAGAAGCCGTGTTGCTGAAATCGGCGAAGAAAGAGAAAGGCGAGAAAGTCAGGCTTGTCCAGACGATGGACCCGAAGGAGCAGGCAAGAAGGCTGGTTGAGGAAATAGAAGCACTTCATTCGAGCGGCGTTCCCTACAACGAGATAGCCGTCTTGTTCCGCTCGCATTCATCCTCTTCCAATCTGCAGAACGCCCTTGACAGAAGAGGACTTCCCTACCAGCTGGTAAGCGGCGCCGGATTCTTAAGAAGGCCCGAAGTCAGGACTGCTCTCGCATTCCTTTATGTTATCGCGAACGTGGAGAAGCCGCGCTACGGCGCGGACCCGCTTTGGTGGAGACTGATGCATTACAAGTACGGATTAACGAATCAGGATTCGCACGTCCTTGCGCAAGAGGCGCAGAGGGACAGCGTGCAGAACGTTCTTATGGGAAAAATCCCGGACGGGTTATCGGAAGATGGAAAAACTAAAATCGGCGCGCTGCACGCGAAGATAACAGAACTGAGAAAAAGCAAGAACAAACCGCTCGCCGACCTTCTTCTTGACGTTTACGAGGCAACCGGCCTTTCAAGATGGTTCTCGCACGATGCCACGAGCGAAAACAGATTATCGCTTCTGAACTTGCGATACCTGCATGACCTTGCCCTGAAATTCCAGGAGCTTCACGGCAGCGAGCTCCATGACTTCATAGATTACATAGAAGTTCTCGGAGAGCTGGGCGAGGACTTGGAGGCGCAGCAGATAGCGAACACGGAAGGAATCGTGCTGATGACATGCCACGCGAGCAAGGGCCTCGAGTTCGGGCACGTGTTCCTGATTGATTTGGTGAAGGACAAGTTTCCCCTGACGAGGGGAGGAAGCGAGCCTCTCATCCCTGACGGGATGGACGAGCGCTACGGCAGATTGATTGACTTGGAAGACGCGGAAAAGAGGATAAAGGATTTGAAGAAGATGCACAAGGAAAAGGAGGAGAGAAGGCTCGCGTATGTCGCATTCACGAGGGCGCGCAAAACACTCAACCTCTGTTTCGCGAAATTCTACGGGGAGAACGACAGGGAGCCGTCCAAATTCCTGAAGGAGATTGGCTTCAGCCCGGACGCGGTCCATGACGGCTTGACTCTTATCGAAGATGAGGAAATCAAAGCGCGCGAGATATTGAAGGATACGGATTTGGAAAGGAAGAAAGCGGAAATCAAAAAGCTTCTTCTTTCAACGATAGATTCCGAACCGTCGGAAGCGCTTTACAATCTTCTTCTTTACGAGAAAGTTTCCGGGCACAAGCTGCTTGCGGGACAGGAAGCGCAAAGGGTAGAAAGCGAGGCAAAGAAGATTCTGCAAAACATAAATTCCGGGATTCCGAACGGCTTGAAGTTCAATCCCGAGGCGATAAGGTTTTCTTACACTTCCCTCGGAACCTATGAGAAGTGCCCGAAGAAATACGAGCTTTCCCAATTATTGAGGATGCCTTCGCGCCTTGATGACGAGGAGGGCGAGGGCGCTCTCGGCTTCGGGAGTTTCGTGCACGAGGTTCTTGAGATTGCCGTGAAAAACAAAATCAAGGCGAGAAAGGAGATTGACGGAATAGCGAAAGAAGTCTCCGGCAATCCCGATTACAGGATGGTTGACCTGAAGCGCGCCATCCCAGTTTTCGATGTGTTTTGGACAAGGCAAAATGACAGGATAGGAAGCGCGATAATGGTTGAGCAGAAGTTCGGCTTCAACCTTGACGGCCTGAACTTTACCGGTAAGATAGACCGAGTTGACATGATAAACGAAAAGAAAAAGGAAGTGGAAATCATAGACTACAAAACCGGCGGGGAGCCAAGCAAGGAAAACCGCGCAAGGCAGCTTCTCCTTTACGCGCTCGCCTTCCAGCTTGACCCGAAGCTGAAGGAATCCTGCTTGATTCCGAAACGCCTCACCCTCGAACTTCTCGAGCAGGAAAAGCCGAGGACATTCGAGCTTGCAGCCGACGGAGAAATGATAAACATAGACGGCAGATGCGAGGCAGTGAACATTGAACAGGTTAAGCAGGAGCTTCTCGCATTGGCAAAAGGCGCGGCGCGCGATTACGAGAGAGGCTTCGCCGTCTCGGAAGACGACGCGACCTGCAAAACCTGCGCCTACAAACTCTACTGCCCGAAGTGGGAGTAGCAAAAAAATATTATTTTAACAAGCTCATAATTATAGTATTATAAGAACCGAAATATTAAATATATTTGAGAAAGGTTTATCATTATGACCCTAAAAGATATAGAACTAAAGGCATCATATGACTCTGATGAAGATGACATATTAAATGAATTCTATATACCTGCTTTATCAAATTCTATTACATATAAAAGACTAGCAGGATTTTTCTCTTCAAATTCATTTGCAATTGCAGCTAAGGGCATATCTAAATTTATTTTAAATGGTGGAAAAATAGAATTAATAGCTAATGTTGTACTTTCTAAACAGGATTATGAATTGATAAAAGATATTACAGAAAAGTCATTTATTGAAAGAATAGAAAAAGATTTTATTGAGAGTTTAGGTACAATTGAAGATCAGTTAATAAAAAACCACATAAAAATGTTAGGTTGGATGCTAAGAAATGGAAAATTAGAAATAAAAATTGCAGTAGTCAAAGATGATTTGACTAGCATACAACATCAAAAAACAGGAATTTTAGAAGATGAAGAAGGCAATATAATATCTTTCAGTGGTTCTGATAATGAAACAAAAAAGGGTTGGCTTGACAATATAGAAGAATTCCATGTATTTTGTAATTGGAAAGAAGGCGATCAAAAACATATTGAGGCTGATATAGAGCGTTTTGAGAAGTTTTGGAGTGATACTGCAAAAAGAACAAGAGTATATCCAGTTTCTGAAGCTGTGAAGTTGGAATTAATAAAAATTGCTCCTAAAAATGATACAGAGTTTGAAAAACTAACAGAAGAAACAACTAGAGAACTATTAGAAAAAAATAAAGAAAGAACCGAAATTAGAAAAATAACAAAATTAACTAAATCGAAGGATTTGATTCTTCGAGATTATCAAAATGTTGCTATAGAGAATTGGTTTAAAAATAATAAAAGAGGGTTCTTTAGGATGGCTACTGGAACCGGAAAGACAGAAACTTCGATAGGTGTAATTAAAAGATTATTTAAAAATGAAGATCGATTATTTGTAATAATAGCGGTACATGGTCAATCTTTATTATATCAGTGGATAGAAAAATTAAAGGATTATGGATACGAATCAGAAGGAGCATCATCCAAATTTAAAGATTGGAGAAAAAGGTTTAGAGAAAAATCTACTGTGGTATCGTTGGGTTATGAAAATAATTCAATCTTTATTACAACATATCAGACATTTTCTTCTGATGATTTTATAGAAATTGCTAAAACGCTTGATTGTAAAGTTTTGTTAATATGTGATGAAGTACATCATGCGGGAGCGGATACATTTAGAAAAGGACTCTTAGAAAATTATTTATACAGATTAGGTTTAAGTGCAACCCCAGAACGTTGGTTTGATGATAATGGTACAAAGATACTAAATAATTATTTTGATAAAACTGTCTATACATTTTCAATGAGAAAAGCTATGAGCGAAATTAATCCATCTACTAGAAAACCATATTTATGCAAGTATAAGTATTATCCGATAATAGTTGATTTAAGTCCCGATGAAAATGAAAGATTTATAGAACTTACAAAAAAAATTAGTAGAAGATTTCATACAATAAAAGGATTTAATAAAGATGATAAAACATTAAACAGCTTTCTAATTATGCGAGCAGATATCAAGAAAAATGCTAAATCAAAGATGTCTGCACTCGAAAACCTCTTTAATGAAATTGGTGATTCTTTAGAATATTGTATAATTTATTGTTCTGGAAAACAGATGAATCATGTTAAAGAATTATTACAAAAACATAGAAGAATATATTCTGAGTTTACTCAACATCAAAAAGCAGAAGTAAGAAGTGAACTATTAAAGAAATTTGAACTTGGCAGAGAAAATGGAGGTTATGATGTACTGTTAGCAATTGATTGTTTAAATGAAGGTATAGATGTACCTTCAGCTAGAATAGGAATATTCCTAGAAAACAGTTTAAACCCTATCGAATTTATTCAAAGAAGGGGTAGAATGTTAAGACAAAGTGACAACAAGGAAGAGGCAGTTTTCTATGATTTTATTGTAGAAACCAACTTAGAAATTAGTGATGATAAATATGCTGAAGTTGAACGGAAGGAGATGCAAAAAGAATTTGATCGTTTTGTTGAATTTGCTCACTTGGCTTCAAATGTACAAGAAGCTATGAAAAGAATGGATAATATTATAAATAGGTATAATCTTATAATAAACATTAAAGAGACTGATACAATATGATAAAAGAATTTAAAATAAATGAAAGGATTGTAAAAAGGATAGAAAGTTCAAAACTAGAAAAACCTATTAAAGATTTTTTAAAAAAGATATTAGAAATAGAGGCAGAAATAGGTAAATTTAGTCCTAGATATTCAAAGCTGTATAAAGATGAAATAGAAAAAACATTTATCTTACTAAGAGGAAGATAAAATGACCCGTTTAATTAGCTTGACAATGGGTAACTACAGACCATTTTATGGTAAAGAAACTATTCTATTTAGTTTGAATCCGAAAAAACCATTTACAATAATATATGCAGGAACAGGAAGCGGAAAAACTACTATATTAGATGCAATAGCATGGTGCCTGTATGGTAAAGAAATACACAAACCTCAGCCATTAGATACGATGCTAAATGATGATAAACGAGATGAATTAAAAAAGAATGACATGGTTAATGTTTCAGTTGAAATAATCATGGGTGAAAGCGAAACTAAAATAGATTATATTTTCACGAGGTCTATATCTTTTTATAAAAATAAGGAAGGTAGGGTAGAAGTAATTCCTAATACAGAGAAATTTAGTGCAAAAGTAAAGGATGCACGTAATAATTTGATAGATGCTGCTGAAGCAGATGTTCCGGCTAGAAGAGTATTTCCAGAAGATATACAACATCTATTTATGTTTGATGGTGAAAAATTACAACACTTTTTTGAAATAGATAATATGAGAAAGACAAGACAAGCAATCTTGGATATAACTAACATGAACCTTATAGAAAGTGCCATTAAACATTTAAAAGATATTAGTAAGGATTATAAGGGTGATGAAGAAGAAAACCCCCAACTTGAGAAGTTGAATGCTTTTATAGATAGTGTAGAAAAACAAATAGAAAGAAATATAATAGAAATAAAGGAAAATGAAGACAACCTAAAAAATGCAACAATAAAACTTAATTCTGTAATGGAAAGCTTAAATAAGGCCGCCGGTGCAGATAAGGATCTTAGAAAATTGATAAATGAAGAACAAAAAATTCGTGGATTGTTAGAAGAAAATAATAACGCACTGGAAACATTGGAAAAAAGACGTTTCGATCATCTTTTAAGTTCATTACCATATCTTTTCTGTAAAAAACAGCTGTTAGAAGCAAGGGAAATTATCGATAAAACGTATGAATCTGGTGAGCCACCAATTACTATAAGAACTGAATTCTTTAATTTGCTCTTAAATAAAAGAAAAAAATGTATATGTGGAACAGATCTTAAACCAGGCAGTGCGGCTAGAAAAAATGTTGAAACATATAAAAACAAAACACCTTTATCTGACTATGAAGAAGAAATAAGACATGGACAGGCTGAAATGTTATCATTACTGAGAGAAAATTCGAAATTTTTGGAAGAAAGAAAAAGTTCTAATGAAGAAGAAAATAAATTAAAACAAAGTATAAAAGATTGGAATAATCAACTCGGTTTAATTACAAAAGATATAAAGGGTCTTAAAAAAGAAGAAATAGAATCATTATATTCGCAAAAAGATTTTCAGATTGGAGAGATTGAAAGATGTAGCCAAAGAATAGGAGATTTGAGAGGAGAAATAACTCGATATGACAAAGACAAAAGAAGATGGGAAGAAGAGAAAAGAGCACTAGAAAAACAGCTTATTAAAAATACAGAAATGAAAGAAAAATTCGGAATATGTGATAGTGGTATAGAATTTCTTGAAACAATAAGAGAAGAACTTATTACTGAAGTAAAAAATGAAATAGAAAAAAGAACAGATGATGTTTTTAAACAAAGTTTAATCGAACCAAGAGTTGAAAGAATTTGTATAACAGATGATTTTGAATGCCAGGTATTAGATAAATATAATAAATCTATTTATGCGAGTTTATCTTCTGGTCAGAAACAGATTTTAAGTACATCATTTATGATTGCTTTGCGTAAAGAGTCTGGTTTTGATTCACCTATTCTGATTGACTATCCATTCGGAAGAATAGATGTAGATGTAACCGCAGAGCTTATAAATGGCCTAAAAAAAGTACTTGAAGGTGTCCAGGTTAACTTCTTTTTAATTGAGGGAAAAGAACTCACAGATCTTGTATGGCAGCAAATGAAAAGTTATACAGGTGTTTTATATCAGATAAAAAAGATAAAAGATAAGAGGAGAAGCGAGGTTATAAAACATGAAAAGTACTGAAGCTCCAAGGGAATTGGCAATAGATAAATCGAAACATAAGTTTTATGAGGACTTAAAAGATGGTAAAATTTTCCCAGAATTAAAAGGTTATGAAATGGCTTATTTATTTATCATTGCGATGGCCTATGGTGTCTATTTTAATAAAAGGATAAAGATCAAAAACATGAAACGTTCAATTTCTAAATCTTATATAGATAAACAATTCGAATGGTTGATTAAAGCCCTTGCTATTTCTAAAAATGGAGTTGATATCATTCCAGATAAAGCGGAAATTTATAAAATTGCTGAAGAATATGCAAATGGTGGTATAGAAATAATAGAACGCATTTTAAAAGATAGTAAACCGGGAGAATTTGAATCTACCATGGAAAAAGAATTAACCAAAATTCAAAAAGAAAAATAGGGTGTATACATGGAGTAAATATAAACAACACATCTTACTATTAAGAAAGCATAATAAAATTATACTTTTATAAGCTGAGGTTTTTGGAAATCTACGTTCTCGCCTGTTTCAACACCGCATTTCTTGCATATTTTCCTAAATCCCCAATTATCCATGACGTTCTTCCATAAATTAGGATTTATTCTTTTAAGTTTTATGAAGTTATTTTCGCCTGCCAAATGGCAGCCAAAACCGCAACAATAACATCCGTTTCTCTTAAAACCTTTGTAATATATATCAGCAAATTTTATATCAAACTTTTTAGCATAATTCCATATATCCTTTTCTGTGAAAAATGCAATAGGACTGCAAACAACCTGATTGCTTTTCGTTTCATAGATGCAACCTTTACGAAGCCAAACCAACCTTCTCATAATACTTTCTTCCGTTCTTGTGCCCATTATTGTAACATTCTTTCCGCTTATCTTTTGCCATTCATGAAACGGCTTCTTTTTTAAATAATAACAACATCTCGCACTCAGATTTACATCCTTATATTTAAGGAATTTCTTTATTCTTGCTATTTTTTTAGGATTAACCTTCTGACCTAAGCGTTTACGCTCAAGCACTTCTGCTATTCCTTTAGAAAACATGGGATAACCATACTTTTTCCATATCTCTTGGGGTAAGATATCAGGGGTTATGAAAGTAAGTTTTATATCATTTTTCTTGCACCATTTCTTTGCAAAAGAAATACATTCAGGATATTCAAGTCTTGTATTTGAATATACATGTTCGATTTTGTATCCTAAAGAAAGCGCAATATGACTTAATACGGTGCTGTCCTTTCCACCAGAAAAACTTATATAACAATTATTAATTCCATAATTTCTTATAACATCTTCTAATCTTCTTTGTGCAAGTTTAATTTTAAAATCTAGCGGATAGTTAATTCGCATGTTCAATAATTTTCCTCGAAAACTTAGCAATTCCTTCTGTTCTTGTGTCTTTGTGCTGTTATTCCAACCTAAATCACCATTAAAACTAAATTGCGACATTTGAAAACCACTTTTTAATTAGTAATTAATCTATGAAAATCCTATAATATAAAGATCACGGTCGCATATTATTGCGTGATCATAAAAGAGTGATAAAAAATAAAATTATAGAATTTCTTTTTTTAATTTTATGCTATCCCAAGAACTTTCTATGGAATGCCCTTTCTGCGAGAAGGCGAAAATTAAGGTAAGACATAAGCCGAGCGTCATATCAACGAAAACAACACGCACCGCAACAATGGGTTCGGTTCGCGGCTATCACCAATCAAAAGAAACCTATGAAGTTCTGGAAGACTGCCCGAACTGCGGAAAGACAAAGGAAGAAATAAAAAAGCGGCTGATAGAGGGAAAGCCTATGGATAGGGAAGCGGTCATCAAAAGAATGCGCGAGATGGGATTGGACCCGGCGAAAGTAAGATTATGATATTTCTGTTTTATCTCTGCTCATATATCATGACTGTTAATAACCTTGCAGTCAAAAAAGTGCTACCTGCTTCACTTCGAATTCTGTGCTAATATTAGGCATACTAACCAATCTCTAAAATCTTATACCAAGAAGTCCGCCGCCTTCCGTTGCATCAGTAAATATTTTTCTTACATAATTATCAAATTTAAATTCTGAATCGAAATCTCTTGTTGGTACAGAATCAGAGTTTAATGTACAAATATATTGAAATCCAAGTTTTTCAGACTCTTTTGCAGCTAATTGTAAGGCACAAGCCTTCTGCCTCTCATCAACATCTGCAAAAATAATACTATCATGAATCAGAAATCCGGGAGATAATTGTTTTTTAGACCAAATTTGAGCAAGCATCAAATCATAGCAGAAGATTTTCATATTTCCAATACCATGACTTCCAGACCTTTCGATTTTCACATCAAACTTAAATCCTGTCTCTGAAAAGTTTATGGAAAGGGCTCCTGGAGCCTCATATAATGTTTGAGAGTTAGAATTGAATAATAATATCGCTTGCTCTCTTTGCATCTTTCTTTCTGTTAGATCCATTGTTGCTTGCTGTCGAAGTATTTCTTGTTCAACTGTAACAGCACTTCTTCCTTGCTCAAATTTCTTTAAGTTTTCTAACCTTATTTTTATATCATTAAGTTCAGCAACAATTTTTTGATGTTTATTCTGCAATTCTGTATATTCTTCTAATGCTCCATGTTTTTGCAGAGTTTGCATCAACTCTAATTTAGTAGTTGAAATATTTTGAATTTCCTGCTCTCTTTTTACAATCTCATTTTTTAAGCGTTCCATCTCATAAGTTAAAAAATCTTTTCTATTCGTGACAACTTGTTTGTGAAACAACAAAACATCGTTGAGGCGTTTCTTTATAGAATCAGACAATATTATTCCTGCCTCTTCATAGATGCGTGATACAACTTCCGGGTTAGCATCTCTTTCTTCCTTTAGGCTTAATTCATAGTATTCAAACAATCTCTTATCACTAATATTCAGATTAGAAAAATCATGTATTTTTCGGGTTAAGACATTAGCTTCATTTTCTATCTTGCTATATTGAGGATGAACTCTAAAATTGCGTAGTTGCTCGGCTTCTATAAAAACTTGAGATTCTAACGTAATTTTTAGTGCTTCCAATTCCCCTATATTGCCTATAAGATTTGAAAGTATGCCTGATTCAGCTTCTTGTTTTATCAGCCTCAAAACTTTTATTCTATCTTTAAGAATTTGTAATTTTGATGCATGCTGCCATCCTATTCCAAGCAAAAATGCATTATTTACTTGTTTATCCCACTCTTTCTGGCTCTTATTCTGCTGAAAGGGGCTAAGAAAAGCTCCGCTTTGCCCACTGTATCTTATGAAATAAGAAATTAGACTTCTAAACGTCGGTGCATATTTGAGTTCATATGTTTGTAGCTCAAACATCAATTTACCTAAAACCATATTCCAGTCTCTGACTGATAGTATTTTTTCTTCTGTGTTATGCATATCTGGTTTTATAGGCCAGTTAGAGCAATCTCCTCTGATTCTTATTCTATTTGTATTAGAAGTATTACGTGTTACAGAATATCTCTTTCCAGCTAAATCTACATCTAAAGTAAATGTCCAATCATCTAATTGTGGTTTGTTGAGCGTCTCCCCCTTATTTCCACCTAGGCAAAAATGGATAATCTCAATAAGTGTTGATTTTCCAAGACCGTTTCTTGAATCTTTTCTTGTTGCTTCTTTGGTTCTCTCTGCTAGTATAACATTAAATCCCGGCTTAAATTCAATAGTTTTGAATGATGGTTTATCGCATTTAATTGAATAAATCATTTTTTCAACCTCGCCAACAACCCATCTTTAAAATCAATAATTCCTAACATAAAAAGGAAGTCCAAACCAAGAGTAAAGCGTTCAAAGGTCTTTATTTCAGGCAAGAGATGTGTTTCATTCCATAATGATGTAACAGTTTGGTCTGCCTCAATATGCCTTAAAAGCGTTGCGCCTACACTTAATAATGAATTTGACAGTTTAATATGTTTTGTTGGAAGAATCATTTCTCAAACACCTCACATTTTTCAAACAAATGGACTAATACAGCCAGCCCTGCTGCCTGCTTATCAAAATCGATGCTTTGAGCTGAAGCAAAATCATGCAAAGCCAGAAATAATGCATCTCCTCTAAGACCATCTTCATTTTTCATTTTCATATAAGCTGAAACAAAACCCCCTTTTAGTTTTTCTGGAAAATCAGGTTTTATAATTGCCATACTCTCTAAAAATTCTCCTACTTCTTTTGATTTTACAAGCCCCAAAAACATTCGATTGAGAATTTTGTCACTCAAACCATTTCTATTCATTTTTTCTCTCGGAGGAACAAGCATTAAATCAATGGTTGGCTTCCCAGGTACTGACATCATGGCTGATGCAACCATCTCTAACTCAAGAAATCCTATTGAGGGTATAGCTATAAGCAATCGATCATTAACCCATTTTTCATGTTCTTTTTTCCATTCTCTAAGATTATCTGATGTATACGTATTGGGCTGAGCGTCTACAGTATCATGATGTTTACCGCATAACAGAATCCAATTATTGTAACAATCGCGCTCATCTCGTGTCAAATTCAGATTAACTCTAGGACCATTATTGCTGTGAGCCTCTATATGTGATATTTTTCCGATAGGTGCTGATGGGTCTATATCTGATGCTTCACATATGCAGGGTTGTTTGCAACCCGGAAAGGAACAGCGTCCAGCTGCAAGTCCCCATAAGATTTTTACATCAGATGGAGGGTATCTGCGTGAATTATTTGTCATTTCTATCCTCTCATTTTACTCTTATCTTCCGGATATCAATTTTTAAAACAATACATTATGATTTGAATATATTTTGTATTTTAATTGGATTTATTATCTACTATCTTTCCATCTCTAGGCATCTGATTAAAGTTAGCCATTTTTAATCTCCTTTTTTAATTCATTCTGAAATAGAATCCTGTAACATATAGATATTATAAAAACATAAAGCTTAAAGAATAGCTATCTTCCCAGCATCTGTAACTTTATATTTATCTTCTTCCTTTTCTAACAAGCCCTTTTCCAATAGATTCTTTATATATCTATAAAGCATGGTCCTGCTTACTTTAATGCTATTTGCAAGTTCATTTAGATTTTTGATTGTTTCTATTTTTTCTAATATTCTCTTATTATTGCCGTTTATATGAAAAGAAAGTTTTGGGAGAACAATTAGTTTTTTATCTTCTTCATTCCAATAGACGATTTTCTTAATCCTATCATATCTTGCATAACAACTAAACAAAACGCCTAATGCCTGAGTTTTTCTGCTTTGTGATATATCTACAAAGATATCATCATCTTTTTTAATTGAATCAATTATATCTGTAACTTCTTTAGAAATATTTAATATATCATAAACGTCTATTTTCTTCTCTATAAATTCTACAACATATCCAAACAGTTTTTTAATTTCAGATAATGATTTTCTTTGTTGTGCTTTAACATCTTTGTCAAGAAGAAGGAAGACTTTCTTAATGTCAAATGTCCTTATAGATAAAATAGTCGATTCCTTTTTTTCATAAAGCGTAGAAATAAGAATTTCTGTCATAATCTCTATTCGAAAGATGCATATTTAAATCTATTTATCTATATATGTATGTATAAGTTTACATGTATCACAAAAAAGATAATATTTAAATACTTCAAATCATAAGCAACGTGGTAGATTATTATGGTTCATAAAGCTTGTCCATTGCAAAAAGAAGCGCAACCTTATAGATGCAAAGTTTGTCCTCTTTGCGTTGAAGAAAGGTATAACAAATGTAATTTTTTCAAAGGACAAATGATTTCAGGCGTACCTTGGAAAAGATGATTATTATGGTTTTTCCATTTATGGTATCTCAATTGATATTTTTGCCGCAGTCTATCTCGCTTATAGCTATAGTTGGATTAACCCTCGCAGGAGTTATGGAAATTAGACAAGGGCATATAGGACGCATTGGACTTGCTATTAATGCGCTTCTTCTATGGCAAATATTCTTTGGTACATGGATGTTTCTACCCGAATGGTTTCAATGGTATCTGAATATAGGAACAATTATGATGTTCATAGCTGTTCCAGCTTATATTTTCGGCCAGTCTTTACCAAAAGAGTTTTATCAAGTTAGTTTTATACTGTACGGTTCATTGTCGGTAATTCTTGCTGTTATTATTTTTGCTTTTTCAGGAGTTCCAATAAGATTGTAGGTGACATTATGGTAAATACATATCTGCGAGGCAGAATAGCAGAAAAAAAGATTGTAAACGATTTGAGAGAAAAAGGATTTGAGAATATAAGGCGCAGCGCTGGCAGCAGGGGTCCGGCAGATGTGTATGCGTGCAAGGACGGAAGAAAATATTACATTCAAGTCAAAAGCAGCGCAGCAAGGATAACAAACGAAGAGGTAACAAAGCTTAGATGTTTGGCTCAGCAGAGAGACGGTACAGCTGTTGCCATACATAAAGATGGAAACAAGAAGAAGTGGAAATTCTTTGGAAGTTGGTAGATATACATGAATAATATTTCCAACTTAAAGATTATCGAGAAAATATGTGTGGGTAAAGATTGGAAGTGGTATGATGACCTTAAACAAAAACCTATTGGATTTTGTTTTGAATTAACTGAAAAGCAGAAAGAATTTTGGACAAAAAACGGCTTCCCAAAGCTGAGACATCTATTATCTTACCTCAAAAAGAAATATGGAGATTTAGAAAAATTTGATATTATATTCTTTAAAGAAGATAAGTCCGAGCCATTCTACTTTGAAAAAGATGATGGTAAAACTATGGTTTATGTAAACATTGACACTTACCTCTCATACGGCAATGAAATAAATCCAGTAATAGAAAGATTAAAAATCTCATCCTATTCTAGGGAAATAAAGAAAGTATTTTCTAATAAAGTTCCACCAGCATTTTTTGATAAGATTCCAGCTAAAGATTTAATAAAAGAACTTGAAAATTCTCATTACAAAATAATAGAAAATCTGATAAAAGAATTTGAAAATATGCCTGAAAGGGAAAAGGAACATTTAAAAAACGTCTTTGAACATTCTTTCTTGGGAACAGAAGTAATTGATAAATACATAAAAGCAAAAGAAGATGCTCCAGAAAAACAGCTTAAACTGTTTTTAAAAGTTATAGATAAGTTGGGTAAATACGAAGTCGAAGAATTGCTTCATGTAATTTTAAACTCAAAAATATCGACATTTTTTATAAAGAAAATAAGCGAGTTGCCCCTAAAAGAGCAAAATAAAATAGCTAGAAAGATGGATAAGATGGCTGGAATGTATGATAGATATATAAAATTATCCAAAAGTTTGAAAGAATTTGAAAAGAAGATATCAGAACATATAAAATCTCAGAGTAAGAATGAGAGAGATATACATAGCTTTTTATTTGAAAATTATTGGTTGTTAGGAATAGAATATTTTGATAAATGTATACTTTCAGACATTGATATTGACGGTAAAAAAACAAATCAGACAAGTATAGGCAGATTGCATCCTGATATAATGATAAAACGCATGGATGGTTTCGACAAGTGCGTGGTCATAGAATTAGAAGAAGCAAATGATAAGATATTTAAAAAAGATGGAACATTATCGCCTAAGGTCTTTGATGGAATTAATCAAGCGTTGAATTATCATATTGAGCAAAAAGCAAACGGTGAAAATTCTAAGGGTATTGCTGTGATAGGTTCTATTCTTGGAATGAATCTTACAGATATACAGAAAAAACGTTTAGAAATATTATCGGAAAGTTTCAACGGTGTAGAAGTTTTAACTTACGAGCATATAGTAAAACGTGCAAAAACTACTATAGATTTTTTCAAAAAGTATGAAAAAAAGAAACATTAAAACAATCAAGAAATGCAGGTTGTACAGATATGCGAAGAACAGGGCGGGAGAAGGCAAGCCTATGGACAAGGAAGCTGTCCTAAAAAGAATGAGAAAAATGGGACTGGATCCGGCGAAAGTAAGATTATAGCGTATTCTAAAAGATTTAAATACTTCTTTGATATATATCACTATACACCATATAATATACTTTTGTGATATGAATGACAATAAAGCTTTTAGTCAAGAAACTGCATCTGGAGGGAAATGAGTTCGTGACAGCCGAAGATGTGGCAAAACACTGCAAAATCCTGAAGATGAACGGCAAAAACGCAACAAGTTATCTGCTCAAAAAGAAATATCTTTTAAGAATCTTCAATGGAATATTCTACATAAGAACATTCGACGAAATAAAGCTTGACAAAGCGAAATACAATCATCTGGAGCTGGTTTCCAGAGGCTTGGAGATGAAAGGCGTAAAAAACTGGTATTTCGGCTTATACACCGCATTAAAGCTGAACAACCTCACGCACGAGCATTTTACAGAGGACTTTGTGCTGAACGACAGAATATTCAGGGCAAAGCCGATGAATATCGCGGGATACAAATTCAGGTTCTTGAAGCTCAAGCCCGGGCTTTTGGGTTTTGGCATTGCAAAGGATACTCTCAGATATTCCGACGCGGAAAAAACAATTCTGGATTTCATCCACGTCTGGCGCTATAACGGGGTTCCGGAAGATAAGATAATAATGGACCTTTCGGAATACGCCGCCAATGTCTCGAAAAAGAAAATTTTATATTATGCTGAAAACTACTCAAAGTCGGTCAGGGAAACGGCAAAAAAGCTGATAAAATGAGAAAGGATTTCGTCAATCAGGTTTCGGAAGCGCTGAAAATCGAAAGGAAGGATTTGATAGAGAAAGACATCATCCTCCATCAGATGCTTCTTGATTTGTCAAAAAACGAGTTCTTCTGCAAGAACTTTCTTTTCAACAAGGTATTATATTAAGATTGTTCCAACCAAAAACGCGAACAGCACGAGGAACGTTGCCATCTTGATTGTGCGCTCGCCGCGCTTCGGCTCCTGAATTATCGCATAAAGGCTGAGAGCGATTGCCGGAACCGCGAGAACAAGATAATAGACGCTTACCATTTTCTGGAGGTACGGCGCAACAAGTAATGATGCAGCAAGAAGCAGGAACGCTGATGCTATTATTTTCGTGGTTTTCTTGCCAAATATCAACGGTATTGTCTTCGCGCCGGCTTTTTTGTCGCCTTCCATATCGCGTATATCCATTAACAATTGCCTGCTCAAAGTTCCAAAAAACGAAATCAAAATAAGAAGGAGCAGCGCTGAGCTAAGAAGGCTTGAAGGGAATCCTGAAATGAACGGCGCGGAAATAAATGCTGACGAGCCAAGATAGGCAACGAAGATTCCTTTTATTACCGTCCTTTTCAATTTCCAAGCGTAAAGGCTCGAGATAATGAAATTGAAAAGCGCTATTGCAAGGAAAGCATGATTAACAAGATAAGATAGAGCCAGCCCGACAGCGCTAACAATCCAGAAAAGATAGAGCGCGCTTTTCCTGCTTATCCTCCCTGACGGCAGCGGCCGCTTCGGCATGTTGATCTTGTCAATCTTGTAATCGAAATAATCGTTTATCGCGTTCCCGCCGCCGCAAATCAGGAACGCGGCTATTGCGGCAAGGGCGAATTGAATTGAAAAAATGTTTATCCCGAAAATTATTGCGGCTATCGCCAGCCCGAGAACGGCCATCGCGCAGACGTTCGGCCTTAACAGCTCGATTGCAGCTTTTGCGGATTTCATTCATAATCACTGCTTTCTCTGCTCTACATTTCTCAATCTTTTCTCGATGCTTCTCATGTAGTCCTGCAGGTTTTCTATTGTTTTCTGCTGCAAAATGGTTTTTCTCTTCAGTTCCCGGACTTCAATATTCGCTGTTTTGACCGTCGGCTTCCGCTCCATCTCGTCTTTTTTCCAGAATATGTTTTTCAGCTTGAGCGACAGATTTTCTTTTCCGATTTCGTCTATCAGCTTCCTGCTTATCAATTCCTTTGCATATCTCTCGTTGCACAAACCTTTCTTTTCCACGTCAACCAGCGCGTCCTCTATTTCCATCTTCTGGAACGGCAGCGCCATCCTCCCGAAGAACGTGAGCATTATAATGTTTCCGTCTACCTTTATCCACTTGTTTTTTTTCGCCCAAAAGACCGCGGCTTCCTTCTTGTCGATATTTATATCGTTGAGATACCTTTTTCCGGTTCTCAATGCTTGCAAAAGGTGCTTTTCTGGAAATCCTTTCTGAAGATAATGCCTGCCTTCCTGGGTTATTCGATACATAAAAACACATATTAAATTTGCCAGAACCTGCTTAAATCTTTTAGAAAGAAGACTTTACACTTTCAGCTCCTTCGACTTCTGCCTCAAGCCGTAGTAGCCGCACTTCCTGCATTTCACTTTTCCGGCTATGACCTTCTCCGCATCGGCCTTGATTTTTGCGTTGCACTTCATGCACACGTAAACGCGGTTGTAAAGCCTGTTCATCGTGGCTTCCATCTTTTGTTTTACCATAAGAATCACTTTGTTATCGGCAATTTGTTATCGTGTTCTAAGACTTAAATACCTTTGTCAATCGCTTTTTTATTTTGTCTGCAACTTGTTCCGCTTTGAGTTTCGTCGTGTCAACCGCAAAGACTTTTCCGTGTTTCCTGCGCGACTCGTATTCGATAAGCCCGATTATCTCGGCTTCGATATTCTCGCGGATTTTTTCCGCGTTCCACCCCTTCCTTTTCAGCCTTTTTTCAAGCACCGTCGGCTCGCAGCGCAGCACGACAACGGCGCCGACAATGCGGGAAGAAAGCAGGTGCGAAAGGTGCGAGTCTAAAATTACCGGCTTATTCAGATATTTTTCCTGCTTCAGCTCCGCTTTCAGGAACTTCTCTATCTTTCCGAAATCCGCGACATAGGTTTTCCTTTTCCTGTCGTAGCCGCTGTAAAGCTTGCGCTTCTTTATTTCCGGATTAAGCTCGATCACCGCGAATCCTTTTTTCTTCAGGATTTTTGCGGCTCTGCTTTTTCCCGTTCCAGGAGTTCCCGTGAGCGCGATAACATTCTTTTTATTCAATTATATCACCAAACAGCGCCGAACTGCTAGTTTTTATTATTCTTACGTTTACATTCTTTCCTATAATGTCTTTGTCGGACTTAACCTGAATCGGCTTGTATGCGAAGTTCTTTCCCAAAAAGCCGGTTTTGCTTTTTTCCGTTACAATGATTTTTCCCTCCCACCCAATCCATTTGTTGTTGTTCTCAAGATAAATGCATTTCAGGATTTCGGAAAGCCTCCTGCTTCTTTCCTTTTTTATTTCTCCCGGCACTTGTTCCATCTTTCCCGCAGGCGTGCCAGGCCGCGGTCCGAACTGCGAAACATTGACGAAGTCCGGCTTCGCCTTTTTCACCAGTTCAACAGTTTTCTCAAAATCCGCGTCAGTTTCTCCCGGAAATCCAACGATAATATCCGTCCACACATGAATAGAAGGAAACGCTTTCCTGAACTCGGAAACGATGCGCAAAAAGTCTTCCGTCTTGTAGCGCCTGTTCATTTTTTCAAGAACACTGTCCGAGCCGCTCTGCACGGGCAGATGCAGGAACTTGTAGACTTTTTCGCTCTTGTATGATTCTATAAGTTTCGGCAATATCTTCAGCGCGTGCTCCGGGTTCATCATTCCAACGCGGATTGAAAAGTCAGAATTGATACTGCAAACAGAACCGAGAAGCTCCGGCAGGCTGGAGCCGACGTCAAAGCCGTAGCAGGCAGTGTCCTGCGCGGTAAGCCAGATTTCCTTGCATCCTTCCTTCGCGGCGGCTTCTATATTACTCATTATTTTTTCGGCGGGTTCTGATTTTAACGCACCTTTAGCGCGCCGCACAATGCAATACGAGCAGGAGCCGAGGCAGCCTTCCGCTATTTCCTCAATATCGACAAGCGGGTTGTTTCTTATTTTTGCATTATGAATTGATTTGTTTCCAGTATAGATTGATTCGCTTTTGAGCAGCCTACTTAAAACAGCCGCGGCATCGTCAGTTTCATTGATAATGCCGTCATAATCCGCCTTTTTCAGAAGTTCAGGTATTTCCGGAAGGCATCCTGCGAGAATGATTTTCTTTTCCGGAGAATTTTTTCTTATTGATTTTATCATGTCAAGGATTTTCTGCTCGGTCTGCTTTTTCACGACGCACGTGTTCAGGATAATCGCGTCAGCCTCTTTTTCCGATTCAACGAGCGCAAAACCGCTGTCCGCTATCAGTCCCGCAAATTTCTCGGAGCGGCCCAGGTTCGCGCTGCAGCCGTACGTCTCGATAAATATCTTCATAAGAAGAATTAGCCTGCGAAATGTTATAAAAGCGAATCATCCGGTTTCTTTCTTCACCGCTTCCGAATTCTCTTTTCTTTCCTGGCCTTTTCTTTCCGCATTTCCGGTTCCGTACTGCTTTATCAGTTTTTCGATGCTGTACGCGAGCTCCTTCGGTTTGCGCACGCCCTTCAGGTTCAGCTCCATGTGGTCGCGGCCCGAGCTTGAGCCTATGACAACGGAGCCGTAGCGCAGCATCCTCTGGAGAAAGTTCTGGTGCACTGAAATATCCGATGTGTTGTTAAAAAACAGGCTGCGTCTTTTCCTGCCGATTATGCCCTCCTCGACTATCACCTGGCTTGATGTTATGACATACGTGCTTCTCAACCTTTCGATCTCGGGATGGATGACGAATATGATTACGAGCGCGGCCGAAGCCAGCGCCCCGATTTGCGAGACCGGAAAGTTTACCAGAAAAAGGTATGCGATAAATATTATCAAAAGTGCCGAGAGAATGTAGTTCTTCAGGAAGGATATCCTGCTCTGCATCAGTTTGTGAATCGGCTGTTCAATAGGCATAAAATCACTTTAACAAGCGTTTGATATGGCTGCTTGAGCGCAGCTTATATAAAAATCGTTTAATATTTTTGTTTTGTTGTTATTTATGGTTTTGGAAGACTGTCTGTGTCAATCTTCACCAGCCCGCTGTTGGCGGGAAACGCGGCGTTGAATATCGGTATCTGGCCGACGAAGCCGAGCGGAACCCCGAAGTGCGCGTGCCCGTGAACCGCGAAAGTTGTTTTCGTTTCCATTAAAATTTTCTCAAGGCCATTGTATCCCAAATTCTCGTAAATGTTCGGGTTCTCACCCCTTAATGTTTGATACGAGGGCGCGTAATGCGTCAGCAATATTTTGACGTCCGTGCCAAGTCCCGACAGCAGCTGCCTTATCTTCTCGGCTCGCTCCCTGTAAAAATCCTTCCATATTCCGGGAAGGAACCACGCGAAGCTGTCAACGCATCCTATGCTTCCGACCACGCCTGCGGTTTTTCCTTTTATTTTCATCTTTGCGGATTCCTCCTCAAGAAGCAAAACGCGGTTGCCGCACAATTCCCTTATCTCGTCGCGGTCGCCCTCGTCCCAGTTTCCGAGGCATGCGAGCGCGGGGCATTTCCACTTGAGCTTTTCAAGATACTCCACTATTGCGCCGTAATGTCCCGGGTCCCCGTCGTTGTACATGTCGCCGGCCATAAGAAAGATGTCGGGTTCCTCGGATTTTTTGAGAAGGTTCCATAATTGCTTGTAGTCCCCTTCAAAATCGCTTACGGAAAGAATTATCATAATAACCGGCTCCTACATTTTTTCCCACAACCCGCCGGGATTTTGTTTTGCCAGATTCCTCTCCTCCAGCGAGGAAAGCGCCTCCCGCAGTATGCCGGAATCCAGCGAAACCGAATACTTATTTTCAAACATGTTTTTCATTTCATCGATGGAAAGGGCTTTGCCGTCCATATCTTTCAGAAGCATATTTGTAACGTCTTCCACGATATTCCATGGCCAGACAACCCATGCCCAGTTTTCCTTTTCGATCTCCTTTCCGAAAAAGTCCGGAACGGTCTTCGAATGGTTTATGTGGTACACGACCGCGGTTTTTGTTTCCGCGGGATTCTGCTTTTTAACCCATTCCAACGCAAGCGCAAGGCTCTCGCCGGTGTCGGTTATGTCGTCTACGACAAGAACTTTCTTTCCTTCAAGATTTATTTCAACGAGATACCTTAGTCTTGCCGTTCCGTCTTTTTGCGCGGTTATTCCCCAATGGTCGACTTTTACGCTGACCAAGTCCTTAACGACAAGCAAATCGCACAGAATGCGGGCCGGCACAAAACCGCCGCGCGAAAGCGCAAGGACAACGTCCGGCTTGAAGCCGACAGCCCGTATTTTTCCCGCAATCTTCCTGCATTCCCCGGCTATCTCCTCCCACGAAGGGAAGGAATATTTTGTTTCTTGCATATTACCAATGAGATGGCGGAATTAGCTTAAATAAATTTTGTTACCCGAAATAAGGGCGAGTAAAAATAAGAACGGCTTTTAATGCGGGACGGAACTCCAAATAATCGTTAATGTATAAATTCATTCCATTTTGCAGGGTTATTTCAAGCTTTTTTCTATATCGCCAATGTTTGTCTCTATTTTTTCTATGTTGCTTCCGATATCGCCTATGGTCTGAGAAGCCTGCTCCTGCGACCTGATCGCGCCGGAATTCGGAAGCTGGATCATCCCTATTGCCACCAAAATAGACAATGCTACTAAAGCCACGACAGCCAAGGCAACAACAATTTCAATATATTTTTTCATACATTTCACCGGTTATTTATTAAATTATTCATGGTATGTTCAGCGTATTTTTTCAGCGCTATCCTCTGCTGAAGCGGAAGTTTTTATCGGCCTTTCTGCCGACTGTGTCTGTCCAATTACCTCCGATTTGGCTTTTGCTTCTTTTATCAAATCAACCATGTTTCCTTTGCATGAGGAGAGGAAAGATTCGCTGCTGCTTACGCCCATGACGTAATCCGGATAACTGCAGAGCATATCATAAGCCTTGCCGTTGGAATCCGCAACGGACGCTTTTATTATGCAGTTATTGTTCTCCGTGCCCGTGATGGTAATCACGCCTTTTCCCATGCTGCCGTCAGGCATGGATATGTCGGCATAGGATATTGTTTTTTCGCAGGTTCGCAGCATCTTGTTGAAGCATTCGTCGTTTTTTCCGCAGTCTGCAAAACCTTTTTTTGTGGCATTCGCCGACACAGTTTCTCCCGAGGACGTTTCCGTGGAAAGCATAACATAGAGAATATCCTGGATTACAACTTCTTTGATGTACGTTAAGTCATGCTTGAATTCCGCAATATCATCCTTTGTCAGAGACTTTACGCGCGAGCTTATCTTGGTCTTGATTTCGTCTATTCTTGATACTGATGCATCAAACATGGACGAAACCTTCCTGAATCTCTGTTCCTCCGCGGAATTTCCCGCGGAAGCATAATAATCGGCAATGCCATCAGTCTGCTTTGAAAGCTTGTCAAAGTCTATCTTTAATTGCTCGAGCTTGAACGCGAACGAAAGCAGGGTGCTTGAGCTGGGAATTTGCCCAACCTCATTGTATGCAATGCTTGTCTCATCCCCCCGTTTCACGCATTTTGTATATATTGAACAGCCGTTTTCATCGTTCTTTATCACCATTTCCCCGCCTTCCTGGTTGCATTTTTCAAAAGCCTCTTTTGGCGGCGGGACGCACGCTTCTTTTGGCTTTTCCGAGCCGGGCTGCACGCATTTTATTACTTTGCAGCCTGCATTGTCAAAAGCGGGAACGGTCACCATCTTATTCTGCTCGCATTCCGCCATGTGTTTTTTATTCTCATCTTCCGAAGGGCACATTCCTGCAGGAGGCAGGCATCTCAGAATCTCGCAGCTGTTTTGGTCATAATCGGGAACAATCTTTCCGCCTGCCTGTATGCAGCTTTGTTTTTTCTCGCTTAATGATTCAGGCGAAGGGCAAATCTTTTCCTGCGTTGTTTCTTTTTTGCATTCAACAAAAATGCAGCCGGAAAAATCCTTTCTTGTAAAGGGTACCCCGCCATAATTCGCGCACTTCTCGGACGTTTGCTGCCTTTGCTCTTCCGAAAGGCAAGCGGCGGTAGCCTGCGGAGAAATGATGGACGGTGCGGTTGTTACTTGCTGGGATTGGAACTTGCACTCAAAGATTTTGCAGCCCCGCGAATCCGAAAAGAAATTGGGTATGCCGCCGTAATTCCTGCATTTGTTTATGTCATAATCCGTAAAAGCCGGGCAAACAGCCGGCGTTTCGCACAAAACATTTATGATGCCTGTTGTCGCGTCCTTAATTTCCTTGCAGCCCTGCGGCAGTTGCGCTGAAACGGTTGATGTTTGGATGCAGTCAAATTCGGCGTTTTCATTCAAGCCGTCAATCTTTGTATAAGCATACCCCCCGCAGGAGCTTTTCCATGTAATGCCATATCCCGTTTCTCCCGAGGCATCGGCGGCGCACGTTTCAACGCCCGAGCATCTGAATTTGCCGTCGCTGCTATAGCATTCCTGCGTCAGCTTGGAATTTTTAAAAATGCAATTTACCTGTTCTTTCAAATACTGGGTTGTCGGGCATGCGGACACTGCTTTCCACCCCGACGGGATGCACGAGTTTGAGAATTGTTCGCATTTTCCTTCCGGAGAAACAGCATAGGTTATAACTTGCGCGCACACCGGCTGCGCTACTGCGGTGCTTTGCTGCGCGGATGTTGAAGGCGCGACAGCTGCCGGGCAGGAAGGATAACAGTCAATGATCTTTCCTGTCGCAATATCGCATTTCGGCTGGCAGGAAACCGTGGAGCCGTCGGAACATATCTGCGATTTAACGGAGATTTCTGACGGGCAAACAGGAATAGAAGATGTGGCATTTGAAGCTGTGGCATTTTCCTGCGCCAAAACAGCGGGGAAAATCAAAAGCATTGCCAAAAGGAGAACAAAATATTTCATATCTTACCGATATTTTTATGCAAAAGCCGATATATAAATGGCGCTTCTGGAGTTTTCCTGAAAAAACAAAGGCAGATTACCAGCTTAAATAAATTTCGTGCCATATGATAATTATGACAGAGCATCAAGATATGGCAGAACAGCGTCTGGTTAATCTAAAGAGAACCGTAATTCCAAACGGCGAAAAGGAAAGAGTCAGGTTTGAAATTGCGTGCAAAAGCTGCGATTCTGATTTTCTTCTTACCGGAAAACCGCACGAAATAAATATGGAAATGACAGTGTTTAACAAGCCCGGACTTACAGAATGCACGCGTTTTTTCCTGACATTTATGAAATAATACCGACTGGCGAAAGTTTGGATTCCCTTGTGAATGATTCTTTCAATCCGGACCATCATGCGCGCTACAAAAGAAAGCTGGAATTTGAAAAAACGATTTCGGAACTAAGGACAGAAAATTCAGGAGTTGCTTTCAAAGAGCTGAAATCAAACGCGGCAAGAAATCGCGAGAACGTGGCAATATATGGGATGAAACTTATAGCAGCGCGTTCCAAATACAGCGATATTGATGCAAAAGGATATTTGCCGATAGTTATCGTATTGTCGGATTTGGAAACGGACGAGTTCAGGCATTTCAATAGTTTCAGCATAAAAACCGAGGACGGTGTTATTAAAATAACAAGCAAATCAACAGGAAATTCAGGCAGCCAAGACGAAAATCTTTTCTGGAGCCAACCGTACGTTCCGCATAAAAGCGTTTATAGCAGAAATCTATTTAATTATGCTTGTGTATAATTTTCTTATGCACGCAGACATCGCGATTATCGGCGGGACAGGCGTTTACGACCCGAAGCTTCTGGAGAATGCGCAGCAGGTGAAAGTCCATACGCCCTACGGGCCGACTTCTTCGCCGCTCGTTTTCGGCGACTTTATGGGGAGGAAAGTCGTTTTTCTTTCAAGGCACGGCGCGAGCCACACTATTCCTCCGCACAAGATAAATTTCCGCGCGAACATCTGGGCGCTGAAGGAAGCCGGCGTGAAGCAGATTCTCGCGACCTGCGCGTGCGGCTCGCTGAAGCAGGAATACAAGCCCGGCGACATCGTGATAACAAACCAGTTCGTTGACTTCGGAAGGAACGTCACTACATTCTATGATGAGGGAAAATTCTACCACGTTTCCTTTACCGAGCCGTTCTGCCCTGAATTGCGCAGGAACCTGATAAGCGTATCCGAAAAGTTAGGAATCCCTTTCCATAATGTCGGCACTTACGTCAAGATAGACGGTCCGCAGTTTTCAACGGCCGCGGCTTCCGCGATGTACCGCCAGTTCGGCGACATAATCGGGATGACGGGCGTGCCAGAGGCAATCCTCGCGCGCGAGAAGGAGATGTGCTTTGCGATTATCGCAACGATAACCGACTACGACACCTGGAACAGCAGGCCCGTCGTCTTCGACGAGATAAAAAAGGTGATATCCCAGAACCTTGACAACACGAAACGGATTTTGGAGGAAGTTGTGCCGCTTCTTCCGCAGGAGCGAAATTGTTTATGCAAGGACGCGCTAAAGGGCGCGGAAGCTTGAGGAATCTAATGAAATAATCAGAACTGGCGAAATCTTATATACAACAAACAAGCTATTCTTATAATGGCGGATGTTTTAACAAAGAAACAAAGAAGTTATAATATGTCTATGATACGTAGTACAAATACAAAGCCTGAAATTGAGCTGAGAAAACTATTGTTTGCAAAGGGATTAAAAAATTACAGATTAACAGGATTGATAGGAAAACCAGATATCATATTTCCAAAATATAAAATCGCTATTTTTATTGACGGATGTTTTTGGCACAAATGCCCAAAGCATTTTAAACAACCTGGGACTCATAAAGGGTTTTGGATTAAGAAGATAAACAGCAATGTAAAAAGGGATAAAAAAGTAAATAGAATACTCATAAGAGAAGGGTGTAAAGTTATGAGATTCTGGGAACATGAAATCAAAAAAGATATAAACAAATGTTATATTCGAATATTAAGAGAATTGTTCAAAAAAGGATATCCAAATGACCGTTAAAATACTTGACCTGTTTGCAGGTGCCGGAGGATTATCTCTTGGTTTTGAATTAGTCAAAGATAGTTCTAATAAACAGGTATTTGAGTTGCATAGAGCTGTTGAAATTGACAAATATGCATGCGAGACACTTAGAAACAGACATGGTGCTGAAAAGATAATTGAAGGCGATCTAACTAAATCAAAAGTCCATAAACAGGTCATCAGAGAATGCAAAGAAAAAGTATCAATAGTTGTCGGTGGAATCCCCTGTCAAAGTTTCTCACTTATCGGTCCACGCTCTGGGTTCGGGAAAAGAATGGAACAGTTCAAGCAGGATAAAAGAGACCATCTTTACAAGGAATTCAGGAAAATCGTTTCAGAAATAAATCCTAATATCGTAGTAATTGAAAATGTAAAAGGGATACTATCAAAAAAAGACTGTGATGGGAATAAAATAATAGACAAATTAATTTCAGATTTTGAGAGTGAATATAATTTTGAAAATAGTAAAGGGAAGAAGTATATTATTCTTAACGCAGCTGATTTCGGTGTTCCACAAAAAAGAGAAAGGGTCATTTTAATCGGAATACGACGTGACTGGAAAGACATCAAAGTTCCTGTGATAGAGTCGACACACCGCGATTCAGACTTAAAAAAAGAGAAATCAGATAAAAAATTGTTACCATATGTAAATCTGTATGAAGCAATAGGTGATCTACAGAAAGTCGAACCTAAGATAACAAAAACAGGGATATCAAAAAATAAATGGAAGATGATTGAGGAGCACAATACAGAAGTCAAGAACGGACTGGATAGAATCATATTTGACAGGAGCAAATTTGAAGAACATATCAGCAAAATAAGCGAATCTGGAAGATGTTTTCTTCACTTTATCAGACCTAATGGTTATAATTATATTAACCATCATGTTGCAAGGAGTCAGCAGCTTTCGGATATAGAATTATTCAGAAACATGAATGAGGGGGAAACTGCAGCAGACTTTATGAATAGAAATAAAAAGCTTGCAAAAAAGCTCATAAAATACAATATGGATACTTTCAGGGATAAGTACAGGAAGCAGACATGGAATAAACCATCAACAACAATCTTCGCCCATCTTGAGAAAGACGGCAACAGATTTATTCATCCAAAACAGGCAAGAACTATAACACCAAGAGAAGCCGCAAGAATACAGTCTTTTCCCGATGATTTTGTTTTTTGCGGTCCTATAAGCAAAAAATTCAAACAAATCGGGAATGCAGTCCCGCCATTAATGAGCTATATCATCGCAAAAAAGATTTATTCAATCATCTAGGTGCCATAAATGCCAAAAATTATTCAGAAAGGAGAGAGTGCTCTCCGGCCACGGGCAAGAATAATCAAAACAATCGGAGAAGAACTCATAAGTAATGATACTGTCGCAATTCTCGAATTGATTAAAAACAGTTACGATGCAGATGCAAAGAAAGTGGAAATAATATTTAATGAACCCTTGACTGAAGGGCATGGTCAAATTATAATCAAAGATAACGGGTCTGGAATGACTTTAGATACAGTAAAACATGGTTGGATGGAACCGGCTACTATAATCAAAAAAATCAATAGGAAAAGCGGCAATGGAAGAAAGCTTCTTGGAGAAAAAGGTATTGGAAGATTTGCCTCTGCAAAATTATCCAAAAAACTTGAGATGATTACGAGAGTCAAAGATGGTAATGAAATATATGCGCATTTCAATTGGGAGGATTTTAATGACGAAAAAAAATATCTGGACGAAGTTAATTGCGAATGGGAAGTCCGTGAGCCTCAGATAATCGAGAAACATGGTACAATGCTTGTGTTGAAAGGCTTGGATTCCAATTGGGATGAAAAAAAAATAAGAGATCTGAAAATTTCTCTTTCAAGACTCATAAATCCCTTCAATATTATTATAAAAGATTTCGAGATTGAGCTGATATTACCAAAACAATATGAAAAACTGGCAGGAGTGATAAGCCCGCCAGAATCTCTGAGTAAACCCGATTATACTATCAAAGGAAAAGTAAATGCAGAAGGGGAATTAAAATTTGATTATGACTTCAGGAAAACCAACAAAAAAGAATCGGCAAACCTAAAAATAAATCTCAAACCATCCCGTTTACCTCAATGCGGACCCTTTGAATTTGAATTCCGTGTATGGGATAGAGAAAGTGAGAATTTAAAAGGATTAGCAAGCGAATTAGGGTCTACCCTACAGGATATCAAGAGAGATCTTGATATAGCCGCGGGTATCAGTATCTACAGGGATGGGTTTAGAGTACTGCCATATGGTGAACCAAAAAATGATTGGCTAAGACTTGACATTCGAAGAGTTAATAATCCCACTCTAAGGCTCAGCAATAATCAGATAATTGGATATGTTGCAATAAGTCTGGAAAAAAATTCTATATTAGTGGATCAAAGTAACAGAGAAGGAATTGTTGAAAGTTCTGCACTCAATGACCTTAAGGAAAACATAATATTCATATTCAACGAACTTGAAGGGAGAAGATACAAAGAGCGACCAAGACAAGAAAAAAATGTTACAACAGTTGAAGGTGTATTCTCCAAAATATCAATGACTCCCGTCATTGAAATGGTCGCAAAGAAGCTACCCGATGATACAGAAGCCAAACAAATTGTGTCGCAGACTGATATAGCAATTAAAGAAGGGCTTCAAAAAGTTCAGGAAGTAATTTCAAGATACAGACGGCTGTCAACTTTGGGATTGCTACTCGATGTGGTGCTACATGATGGAAATAATATTCTTCTGAGATTAGATAACGAATTCTCTCTGCTGGAGAAAGAATTCAGGAAAAAAACAGTAAGCGAAGAAAAAATTACTTCACATATACTCAACATTAAACAGGAAAGGTCTACTATGTCTCAACTTTTCAAAAAACTCGAACCTTTTGGAGGCAGGAAGAGAGGTAGACCTAAGAATATAATATTCGAAGATGCAATAAGGAATGTATTTTCATTATTTAATAGCAGACTTGAAAAGCTCAACGTTCAGATAACTCTCCCTGAAGGTAACACTGAAGTAAAATTTGATGAGTCTGAACTTGAAATAATATTTGTAAATCTACTCGAGAACAGTCTTTATTGGCTGGACACATTAGATCAAAAAGAGAAAAAAATTGCCGTCAAAATATCAAAAACTGATAATGAACTAAGCGTCATTTTTAGTGATAACGGCCCCGGAGTCAAAGAAGAAGATGCTGAAAGAATATTTGAACCTTATTTCAGCAGGAAGCCAGATGGAGTGGGTCTAGGGTTGACAATCGTTGGAGAATTGATATCAGAATATGATGGTTCTTTTGAATTAATTAACAACGGACCGCTCAATGGAGCTAACTTCAGGATAACATTCAGGAGGAGAATTTAAATGGATATGAAAATTCTTATGATAGATGACGATGTTACCATCTGTAAGCAGATCGAAGAATTACTTGACGGTGAAATCATTAATGGAAATACAATCAAATTAGAATACACACATAAATTTGATCAAGGATTAAGCATGTTGAAAGATAAGGCTTATGACCTGATTATTCTTGATCTGTACAAAGGCATACCTAGCATAACAAATACAGATAGACCAGGAGAACAAATACTAGAACATATTAAAGGTTCTTGTTTTATTCCAATTATTTTCTTTTCAGGGCTGGTTAACCCAATTCAGCATTTAAAATCTGATGTTGTTCGAATAGTGAGAAAGGGTGATGGTAATGGTGCGCTTATAGAAGAAATAAAATCTGTTTTTGATTCAAAATTGCCTTTGATAAAAAGAAAAATTGACGACTATCTTAATGTGTCTATGCGTTCTTATTTTTGGGATTTTGTTCACCCTAACTGGGCGTCTCTCAAAGAAATTGAGGATGATGTTTCCCTTGGATATTTACTGATACGCAGATTTGCTAATTCATTGTCAAAGGAGCAAATAATCAAATTATTGGACGACCCAAAAATCAAACCGGAAAAATCGTATCCTATGGAATTTTATATATATCCCCCAAACAAAGTCACAGAATATGAGATGGGTGACATTCTGAAAAAGGATGATTCGCTCTTTGTTTTGCTCACACCATCTTGTGATTTGGTGAACAGAGGAGAGGTGAGAAAAGCTCAATACATCCTGCTTGTAAAAGCAACTCTCTTAAAGGATACAGATGAATATAAAGCGTTCAAAGAAAATGAAAGTTGTGAAAATAAGAAAAATCTAATTAGACTTATCGAGAGTAGAAAGTCAGACAGAAATTTCTTTTTCTTACCAAAGACGTTCTTTATTCCTAATTGTACCCTTGATTTTCAGAATATCGTTGTAGTTCCGACCGATAATCTGACCCAATATTCAAAGATTGCCAAGCTTGATGATCCCTATGCACAATCAATGTTGGCGAATTTCATTAGATATTATAACAGAGTAGGTCATGAAGATATAGATTCAAATTATGTAATGCAAAATCTTGAATAAACATTTCGAAAATACAAAAGCCTTTAAATACTTTCCATCCCATCAAATCTTACTGCTTTGGCAGTAGCTCGAAAGGGCAAGCGGTTGATAATTATGACCGAGAAAATAATTTCTGCAGTAAAGAGCGCGAAGGAAGGCGCGAAGAAGAGGAAGTTCTCGCAGTCGATAGACTTGTCGATAAACTTCAAGAACCTTGACCTCAAGAAGCCGGAAAGCAAGATAAAGGGCGAGGTCGTGCTTCCGCACTCGGCGAGAAAGCTGAAAATCTGCATAATAGCGGACTCGCTTGTTCCGCAGGTTAACAGGCTCGCGGATGAAAGCGTCATTCTCATAAAAAAAGACGAACTTGTCTCGGGCTTTTCTAAAAAGGCGGCGAAAAAACTCGCGGCCAGCTGCGATTTCTTCCTCGCGGAGGCGCCGGGTTTGATGCCTCTGGTTGGAAGGAATTTAGGACAAGTGCTCGGTCCGAGAAACAAGATGCCAAAGCCTGTTCCCGCAACGCTGTCGGACATAAAGCCGCTCGTTGAAAGGACGAAGAACACGGTGAAATTCGCGGTAAAGGATTCCGCGGTGATAAGCTGCATAGTAGGAAACGAGACAATGGCCGACGAGCACGTGGCGAAAAACATCGAGACCGTTTTGCGCGCGGTCGAGGCGCTGTTGCCGAAAGGGAAGGACCAGGTAAGGAGCGCGTATGTGAAGCTCACGATGGGCAAGCCCGCAAAGATTGACTTGGTTGAAGCCAGTCAGAAAAAATAAGACCGAAAAAAAAATATTGTTGTGAAATATATGACAGCCAACTATAAAACCGCAATTGAAAAAACGATAGGAAGACTGTTTTACAATATTAAACCTGAAAACGCGGAGGAGAGCCTGACAAAAAGCGGGCTGTGGCCGGATATGGCGAATGAAGATGGTATAAACGCTTACGCCCTTTTTTCCGCTCTGCATTTATGATTATAAACAAGAGGTTGAAAAAGGATGCGGGAATATACGAGTAGAATTGCCGTATATTTTAGCAAGATTATATCGAAATTTGGAAATCTAACGGCTGCGGATATTGCAAAAGAAAAAACCCGGAAAGGATTTTATAATTGAGCATAAAAGTGAAAATGTTATGAAAATCGTGCTTTGCGGAAGCCTGGCGTTCACAAAGGAGTTTGACGAGATAAAGGAAAGGCTGGAAAAGGGCGGACATCTCGTGCTGACATCGGACACCGCGGAAGATGCGAAAAAGCGGGGAATAACCGACGTAAAGAAATGGCTCGAGCAGATGAGAAAATTCGAGAGCGACAAGTTCGTAAAATATATGGCGGAGAAAATGAAGTCGCACATGGAAAAGATAAAAAGCTCGGACGCGATACTTGTCGTGAACCTTGACAAGAACGGCGTGAAAAATTATATCGGCGCCTCGGCGCTTATGCAAATCGGCTATGCTTTCGAGCACGGCAAAAGAATATACCTGCTGAATCCGCTGAACGAAAGCATTTCCGGCGCGGATGAAATAATCGCGATGAAGTCTTCGATATTGAACGGCAGGCTGGAAATGATAAGGATTCCGACGATGTGAGAAAAGTAAAACGTGAGATAAATGAATGAATGCAAAGCATGCAGAATTGATGAAGGTGCGGGCTTTTTCAATTGGAATTTTTTTGATGATCCAAGTTTGAATTTGTTGGAAGAAATATCCAGCAATTCGTCATTTGGAAAAACATTAATAAAATATGCGATTAGAAAAGGATATTCAAATAAAAGGATTTTGGAAGCAGTGCGCATCGGAATTGAGAACGATATAAAAACATACAATGAAAAATCATTTGCAGCAGACGGCAGATTGGCAGTCAAAAAAGCTTATAGCGAAAGAATCGAGGAATACAAAAAACTTCAAGAAATATTAAATCAAAATGATTTATCAGACGGAAAAAAGTTGCACAATTATCTGAAGTCAGCATCATATTGACGTGATTCAAATGACAAAACGGCAGGGCGAGAAAAAGGAGAAGCGCGAGGTGAAAAAGCAGAAGCTTGACGCCGTGAAGCAGATAGCCGCGGATTTGAAAGGGCATCCTGTCATCGGAATCATAAACATGTACAAGATGCCGGCAAGGCAGATGCAGAAAATAAGGAAGGAACTGGCGGGAAAGGCGAAGATAAGGACGGCAAAAAAGAGCACGATGCTTTTCGCGATCAAGGAGGCCGGCATGGACAAGCTCGAGCCTTTTATCGTGTCGCAGCCCGCGATACTTTTCACGGAGATGAACCCTTTCAAGATTTCGTTCTTTTTGCAGAAGAACAAGTCGTCCGTTGCGGCGAAAGTCGGAGACATAACACCGAAGGAAATCGTGGTTTCGGCCGGACCGACAGACATCCCGCCGGGGCCGGCGATTACAACGCTTTCAAAAGTGAAAGTTCCAGCAAAAGTCGAAGGCGGAAAAATAGCGGTGATAAAGGACGTTACAGTCGCAAAAGCGGGAGACAAGCTTTCCGCGGATTTGGTTGCCGCGCTGAACCTCCTGAAAATGGAGCCTATGGAACTCGGAATCAACCTTGTCGCGCTTTACGAAAACGGGCTGGTCTACGGAAAGGACGTGCTCTCCGTCACGCAGGAGCAGTATCTCGAAAACCTGGCAAGGGCGCACATGTCCGCTTTCAACCTTTCCGTTAACGCGGTAATCCCGCTGAAAGAGACTGTCGGAGCGATACTCGCAAAAGCGCAGCTGCAGGCAAAGGCGCTCGCAACTGCAGCAAAGTTGGAATGAGAAAATGGATGAGATAAAAGAAACTGAAATTAATAAAGTAATTAGCTATCTGTCAACAAAATACAATATTGCATCAGATAAAATCAGTAATTATGTTAAAGAATTTTATGATGGATGGGATAATCTGAAAACCTTACAATATGCGCCAATATTCGTAGAAAGGAGAATGATTGAAAAAGGATTGGTGAAAAAATAATTCGGCGCTTGAGATTTGATAAAACAAAAAATCCGGAAAGGTTTAAATAGTTTAATGTTCACAATAAAAAAATCAAAAATGGTGATAATCATGGAGTTAATGTATGCAAGCTTGCTGCTTCATTCCGCGAAGCAGCCGATAAACGAGGAAAATCTGAAAAAGGTTTTGCAATCTATCGGGCTGAACGTAGACGAGGCAAAGATAAAGGCCGCGGTTGCAGCTCTTGACGGAGTTAATATTGAGGAGGCAATAAGCAAGGCCGCCGTAGCAGCGCCATCCGCAGCACCTGCCGCAGAGAAGAAGGAGGAAAAGAAGGAGGAGGACACGGAGAAGAAAGCCGAGGAAGCCGCAGCGGGATTGAGCGCGCTGTTCGGGTAAGGTTTTCTTCCGGAAGAAAACCTTAAGCAAAAGAAGCGATATTGACCTTCATAATATAAAATGAAGGTCATACTTTTTTCTTTCTGAATATATTTCTATCAAAGACCATCAATTTCTAAGCGAGAGCTATCAATGCGCTTAAATAGATTTCTGCCCATAAACTGCTAAGGTAAGAATTATGGTAGGAATCAACAAGAATTATAATAAACTTGAAGCGGGTTATTTGTTTCCCGTAATAGGCAAAAAAGTTGCCGCATTTAAACAAAATGATCCGAGTGTTGAAGTAATGAGCCTCGGCGTCGGCAACACGTCAGAGCCTTTGACTCCTGCAGTTATTAAAAGACTTAGAAAAGGCGTTAAAAATCTTGCGGATGTAAAAACTTACAGAGGCTACGGGGACGAGCAGGGCGAGAAAAGATTGAGGGAAGCGATTGCAAACAATTACAGGCAAAGAGGAATCAACTTTGACATTTCCGAGATATTCGTGAGCGACGGCGCAAAGCCGGATTGTGCAAACATACAATCCATTTTTGGGAATGGAAATATTGCCGTTCAAGACCCGTCATATCCCGTTTATGTTGATGCAAACGTCATTGCCGGAAGAACCGGAAAATTCAACAAAGCCGCAAACCAGTACGAGGGCATTATTTACATGCCGTGCACTGTTGAAAATAATTTCTTTCCCGATGTTCCTGAAGAAAAGGCTGACTTGATATTCATTTGCAACCCGAACAACCCGACCGGAACCGCAGCAACAAAGAGCCAGTTAAAAACTTTTGTTGATTATGCAATTGAAAACAAAGCGACAATTATTTATGATAACGCATATGAGGCGTTCATAAGAAATCCAAAACTTCCGAGAAGCATATACGAAGTTCCGGGCGCAAAAGAATGCGCAATAGAGATAAACAGCTTTTCAAAATCCCACGGATTCACTGGAGTAAGGTTGGGATGGACTGTTGTTCCGAAAGACTTGGTTGTCGAAAGCACGAAACCGGAAGAAGTGAATTCCTTGTGGAACAGGAGGCAAACCACATGCTTTAACGGCGCATCAAACATAGTTCAGGAAGGCGGCATCGCGGCTTTGTCGAAACAGGGGCTGAAAGAATCGCAGTGTCTGGTTGACTATTATCTGGAAAACGGGAGAAACATCAAAGAAGGCGTCGAGGAGCTCGGACTGAAAGCATACGGCGGCACTCCTTACATCTGGATGGAAACGCCGGGAAAAATGGACTCCTGGGAATTTTTCGACAAGCTTTTGAGCGAAGCGCACGTTGTCGGGACTCCGGGCGCGGGCTTCGGTCCGAGCGGCGAAGGCTTTTTCAGATTGAGCCCGTATGGACACAGGGAAAACATTAAAAAAGCGGTTGAAAGCATGGTCTATAACCTGAAACTCTGATTCTTTTTCCTTGATTTTTAATTTCAGAAACTTTAATAAGTTCTTTTGCGATATTCTTAACTGATTCTTATGATGCCAAAGGAAGATGCCAGAAAGGAACTTGCGAAATTGATAGGCGAATTCCAGAAAGAAGTTGAAAGCGGAAGCATAGATTCCTATCAGGAAACGGAAATAAGAACCAATTTTATTGATAGATTTTTTCAGATTCTTGGCTGGGATATGCACAGCCACGATGAAATTCTGAGAGAATTCAGCACGCACAAGCAGAAAAGGGCTGATTATGTTTTCAAGCTGAACAACAGGAAGGTTTTTGTTGTTGAAGCAAAAAGAGCCAGCGTAAAACTCGATAATGATGAAGGAGAAAAAGCTTTCAAGCAGGCTATTTCTTACGCGTATTTCAACAAGATAAAATTCGCGGTTGTGACCAATTTCAGGCAGATTTTTGTTTTTCACGCGCTCTCGAATCCTAAGACTCCGAAAAGCAATCTTTTGTTTGTCAAAGGCATAAGCTATTTCAGCTTTAAGTTCTCCGAATTTTTGGATAAATTTGATTCTCTCTGGCTTCTTTCAAGGGAAAGCTTTCTGAAGAATGAGATGGAAAAGCTGCTGAAAGAAAAAGACATCAAGACGAGCAAGCCAATAGACGAGGCTGTTCTTGGGGATTTGGTTGAAATAAGAAAACAGCTTTCCTCGGACATAAAAACGCACAATCAGGATTTGCTGAACAAATACAAGGATGAGACAAACTTGATAGAAGAAGCCGTACAGAGGCTGATAAACAGGCTTATTTTTATCCGCTACACCGAGGACAGGGGGCTGGAAGACGAGAATCTTCTCTCGAACAAATTGAAAAATTATCAGGATATGACATCCGACAAAAGGCTGTATGCGGAGATAAGGGATATCTTTTTGCAGTTCAACGGCAAATACAATTCAAAGCTGTTTTCCTTGCACGAGATTGACAAGGAAATAAGAATTTCCGAGAAGGTAATGGAGAATGTCATAAGGATACTTTACACCGGGAATGACAGGAAACAGGAGAATTATAACTTTGCGCATATCGGCGTGGACTTGCTCGGAAGCATTTACGAGCAGTATCTCGGAATGCTTTTGCATTCCACGGAAAAGAGGGCGAAACTTGAAGACGCAAAAGGCAAGCGAAAGAAAATGGGAATATACTACACTCCCGAGTATATTGTCGAATATATCGTGAAGAGCACGATTGGCGAAGCCGCAAAGGGAAAAAGCATTGATGAGATATTGGAGATGAAGATTCTTGACCCCGCCTGCGGCTCGGGCTCGTTCTTGATAAAAGCCTTTGACGAGGTCTGCTCCGCTGTCGAGCGCGGATTGAAAACCGGGGAAAAATCAAAGAAGTTCAAATCGTTTCAGAGTTTTGAGGGCAGACTGAATCTTGCGCAAAAAATCACAATCCTGAAAAACACGATTCACGGCGTTGATTTGGACGAGAAAGCCGTTGAGATTGCGCAATTATCCTTATTGCTGAAGCTTCTTGAAAACGAGGAGTCGCACGCGAACAAGATGCTGCTCCCGACAATGACGGACAACATCCAGCACGGCAACTCGCTGATAGACGACTCGTCTGTTGCAGGCGACAATGCTTTCAAATGGGAATCCCGCTTTCGCGACGTCTTTGCCGGCGGCGGCTTTGATGTCGTGGTGGGAAATCCGCCATACGGCGCAGAACTTCCTGAAAAAGACAGAGAATACTTAGATAAAAAATTCAATTTAGGAAACACTGATACTGCTTGTTTATTTATGAGTCTTGCAGCCGATTTATTAAAGAAAGATGGAGTAAATGGTTTTATTGTTCCAAAACCTTTCGTTTATTCTTCCACATGGAAAAAGATAAGGGAAAAGCTGTTAGAAGGATTAACTGAAATTGCAGATTGCAGCAAAGTTTGGAAAGAAGTTAAGCTGGAACAAGTAGTTTATTTCTTCAATAAAGGCAAAAAAGAAAAAACATATCGCTCGTGCGTCAGAAACAACCAAGAAATCAAATATGTCGGAAATATAAACAAAGAGACATTTGACGAGTTTGGATTTTTGCTTAATGGAATCTCTGAGAAAGAATTAAAAATCGGCAGAAAAATCAAGGATGCGGGAATTTCTTTGAATGAGCTTGTAACAAATCAAAGAGGTGGAATGTATCAGAAAGAAGTTACAGAAAAACGGTCAGACTTTAAAGTTTTAGGCGGTAAGCAAATTGGAAGATATTTTATCAAGGAAGATATCAAAGGGTTCATATCTAAAGAAGCAATTGAAGATGAAAACGCTTATGTAAAACAAAACTCAATTCTAATTCAAAATATTGTTGCGCATATAGAAAATCCAAAAGACCATATTGAGATAATATCAACATTAGCTAAAGATATTGATAGTTCAAATTATATCATATTGGACACAGTAAATCAACTTCAAAATAAGAGTAATATTTCTTCAGATGCTTTAATTGTTATTATCAATTCAAAATTAATGTCTTGGTATGTTTATAGATTCATTTTTGGAAAAGCCATAAGAACCATGCATTTTGATAATTCTGTTACTGAAAGAATACCTATTCCGAAATCGATAGATAATCCTCAACAAAATAAACTTGCTCAACTCGCCGACCGAATGCTCTCGCTGAACAAGAGGCTGCGCGAGCCGAATGTTTCGTCTTCCGAGAGGGAAAGGATAAAAAAGCAGATTGAGGACGCGGACTTTGAGATTGACGAGGCGGTTTACAGGCTGTACGGGATAACGGATGAGGAAAAGAAGGTTATTGAAGGGAGTTTGAAGTGATAAATTATGTCCAAAAAAGTGGGTAATGCATCCCAAAATAGTGGGTTAACAAGAAAACAGGCGGATTTGCTGAAGATTTTCGCAAAAGAGCCGTGGAAAAGCTTTACCGTTTCTGAAATAAGAATCAAGATGAAAAGCAAGTCCCATCATTACATGTACGGCGCGATAAATGTATTGGAAAGGAAAAAAATCCTCAAAGCGCAAACAACGGGAAAGACGCAGGCTTATGCGGTTGACTATGAAAATGATAATAATGCAAACTATCTTGCTCTTGCAGAGCACGCAATAAAAGAAGAGCGACAGGACATCCCTTTCAGCAACCTTAAGCAGATAACCGATTTTATAAAAAGCCCCTTTTACGTTCTTGTTGTCGGGGGAAGCTATGCGGAAGGAAAACAGAAGACTTCATCGGACATTGATGTTGCAATAATAGTGCCGGATTGCGAATCAAAAAAACCGTTTGAAGCCGCATTAATGAGGGGTGAACTGATAATTCCGGAAGTCCATGGCTTTGTGTTCACGCGCGAAGAGTTTTACCGGATGCTTGTCAACAGCGAATATAACTTTGGAAAGGAGCTGGCAAGAAAGCACATATTGGTCGGCGGCGCGGAAGCGTATTATAAAATATTGTTCGAGGCAATGAAGCATGGATTCAAAGGCTGAAATGTATCTGAAGCGGGCATTGTCGGAGATAGATTCGGCGCAGATTTTGTTTGAGGCGTCGGACAAAAAGGAGGTTTTGGCAAGAACAGGAATGGCTGATTCGGGAAGCAGTTTTTACAGCGGCGCCATTTCGCACGCATATTACGCGATATTTTACTGCGCAAAAGCCATGCTTCTCGCGAAAGGAATGGAAACCAAGCCGCCGGAAATTCATAAGAAGACGCTTGAAGCGTTCAAAACGGCGTTTATTGACTCCGGTTTGTTGGATGTAAAACTGCTTATGATTTACAGGGAAATGATAGTAAAAGCGGAAGACCTTCTTGAAATATACAAGGAAGAGAAATGGAAAAGAGGAAACTTTACCTACAACACTATTCCGCAGGCAAACAAAGAGCCGGCAAAAGAATCCATAAAAAATGCAAGATTTTTCTTCAAGCACTGCAACACATATCTGAACAGTAATCAATATTCAAAAAAGTGATGTTTATGGGAGTCCAGCTGAAAGACCTTGTTTTGAAGAAGGAAATCGACTTGGAATACTTGAGCGGCAAGAAGATTGCGATAGACGCGTTCAATTGGATTTACCAATTCTTAAGCATCATACGCGACCGCGACACGGGGCAGCCGCTGAAAAACGGCAAGGGTGAAATAACGAGCCACCTTTCAGGAATTTTCTACCGAACCGCGAAGCTTGTGGAAGTCGGCATCCGCCCGATATGGGTTTTTGACGGCAAGCCTCCGGAGTTCAAGTTTGTCACGGGCGAGAGGTCCGCGAAAAAAGTCGAGGCGCACAAAAGACTTGAAGCCGCGAGAGCCGCCGGCGATTTGGAGGAGATAAGAATCGCCGCGCAGCAGACCGCGCACCTTACCGGCGAAATGGTGGAGCAGTCAAAGCAGCTGCTCGAACTGATGGGAATACCTTTTGTCCAGGCTCCGAGCGAGGGCGAGGCGCAGTGCGCGCACATGTGCAAGAGCGGGCAGGTTTACGCGACGGCGTCGCAGGATATGGACACTCTTCTTTTCGGAACGGAACGGCTCGTGCGAAACCTTTCGGTAAGCGGCAGGAAAAAAGTCGCGGGAAAAAACGAGTACAAGCAATTAAGACCGAACATTGTAGAACTGAAGGAAATGCTGGCTTCGCTTGGAATAACGCGCGAACAATTAATCCTGATAGGAATGCTTGTCGGCACCGACTTCAATCCGGGAATAAAAGGCTACGGGCCGAAGCGCGCGTTCGAGCTCGTGAAGCAGGAGAAAACGCTTGAGAACGTCCTGAAAAAAATCGAATGGAACACGGAGGTCTCGCCGGAATCGGTTTACGATTTCTTTTTGAATCCGACAGTGGAGAAAAATGTTGAAATAAAATTCGGCGCGCCGAAATCCGAAAAACTTCTGAATTTTTTGTGCGACAGGTTCGGGTTCTCGCGCGACCGCATTGAGAAAACCGCGAAAGCGCTGGAGCAGAAAAACAGGAGTTCGCTTGACATGTGGTTGAAGAAGTAAGTAAAAGTCTATATTATCCGTTTCATTGTCACGGTCTCGTCGGGCGCGAGCGCGCGGTTCCATATTCTTACTTCGTCGATTGTGCCGTTGAACCCATTTGAACTGGTACCAAACAATAAATTAGCAGTTCCCCAATTTAAACTTTCATTATTGGTAGTGTTTCCGTCTAATATACCATTTATATACAAGTTAGATACCGTGTTCATATTATCCCGGACAAATACAACATGATACCAATTGTTAACGGGATACAAAGGCAATGAATCGGCTCCTTTAGTAAATAATCCGTTTACATTTACTTTAAACTCATTTGTAACGTAATATATCCCAAAATTACTCCCTCTATAAATTGCATATCTACCAGATAATGAAGGGTATATCCATGCACTGATTGTCATTTTATCGGTTGTATTCAAAATCGCCCCGTTTCCCGCGTCAACATAATCGTTCACACCGTCGAACTGCAATCCAGATTCGAACTTTCCGTCAGCCCATCCGCTCGTCGCGTTTCCCGAAGTGTTCATGTTATTCAGTGCCCCAACATTACCATTCCCGCTCGCGTCATACGCTATTGCACCAGTTCCCTCGTCAAAGTTCCAGCTTCCCGCCAAGCCGTCCGGATTGGGAATTATTTCCACAAGCGCCAGCGCAACAGCAGCCCCATTTGATATTTTTAACGAATGCTTGCCGAACGGAACGTTCCACAAACCGGAAATATTGACAGCGCTCGAGTTTCCCTCCAAAATTGTTTGCGTGTTTGCATTCGCGCCCAATGCAATGTCATCAATCATCACAACCAGCGACTTGTTCTCAATCACTCCTTTTCCGCAGTTCCTAAGCGTTATCTGATTCCCAATTATGTTGTCAACCTGCATGCACATCGAAAGCTGCGCTGTCAATTGCGAAGCCTGCTCGGAGCCGGATGAAGTTGACTGCGTTGCAAGAGTCGACGAGAAAACGTAGAACACGCCAACAAGAGAAACGGTGATCATGAGGAGCATTATGGTGGCGATGACCGCGGAGATGGCTTTCATATAAAATACATCGATTGAAGATTATAAAAAGATTCTTACAGTTTCAAGCATGTTTCGTGATATTATGTCTGAAGAAATTTGTAAATGAGGAAAAAATAGAAAACAAAAAATATGAAAAAATCAGAAAATCCTAGTGATTCCTGAAATATTTCTCGAAAGATGCGGCCGCCTTGTGGTCAAGCTTGTGCAGTTCCGCTATGACCATCTCGGCTATCTCTATCGTGCTTATCCCGTCCGTCGCCTTCTTGCTCACCGCGAGCGCCACCTTTTTCGCCACGTCCGCTGACGCGCCGGATTTCTCGCAGCCTTTCGCTATCTTGTTCTTGTCAAACGCCTCCATAGATCCGTCCTTTTTTTCGACATCCATACAATCACCTTTTAACAGGTTTTGTTCCAGAAACATTCCAAAATTTCTTCGGCTTTTCTGTTTATAAAGAAAACTGGATATTTAAACCATATTTTCAGCCGTTCAACTTCTCATACCGCTCGTAGGCGGCTGCCGCTTTTTTGTCAATCTTGCCGAGTTTTTTGATTACCATCTTTCTGATTTCGTTCGAGGGAATGTTCATGTAAAGATGTATGCTTACTTCCTCCGCGACTTTTTTCGCCTCCTTCTCGGGAACGCCCGCGGCTTCGCAGCCTTTCACTATTTTTTCCGCGTCAAACATCTCAAGTTTTCCGCCGAGCTTCAGCACGTTGTACATAATAATTATTTGTTTTCGGAATTTAAAAACGGCTATTCCTCGAAACCTTCTTTTCCCCGGAGCGGCACGAATGCGAAATAGCTCGGCATTTCTTCCTGCTCAAATCCTTTTCTTGTCCTTTTCAAAACCGTCATTTTTTGCGTGTACCTGTTCCCGACGGGAGCCACAATTCTTCCGCCTGTTTTCAACTGGCTTTTCAGCGCGCCAGGAATGGAAGGCGCGGCCGCGGTTATGATTATCCCGTCAAACGGGGCTTCTTTCCCCAATCCGACAGAGCCGTTGCCTTCAACGACTTTCACGTTTTTTATCTTGAACTTCGCGAGATTTTTTCTTGCAAAATCGGCAAGCTCCGGTATCAGTTCCACCGTGAAAACCTTTCCTTTTTTCCCGACAAGTCTCGACAGCAGCGCGGACTGCCACCCGCTTCCCGAACCGATTTCAAGGATTTTCTGCCCGGCTTTCGGCTCAAGAAGCTGCGTCATAATCACGACCGTGGAAGGCTGGGAAATCGTCTGGCCGCGCCCGATATGAAGGGGATAATCCCTGTATGCGGAATCCTGCAAATTCTCCGGCACAAACAGGTGGCGCGGAGTTTTTAGCAGCGCCTTTTCAAGAAACTTCGATTTCAGCGCTCCCGTTTTTTTCAGGTAACTCACAAGCTCCAGATTTTCACTTTCGTACATAAGGTCACCAGACCGTTGCCGAAAACGCAAACGCGTTTTCGCGCATAATTTATATTTGAGGTTATTCCATATTAAAACATGCCAAATATCGTTTCCTTGATAAGCAGGATAAAAAGCCTCCGCATACAGGGCGCGTCGGACATCGCAGAAGCCGCGATAGTCACGTGGAAAAACGCCAGGGACAAGAAAGGTGCGGAGAAAAGGCTGATAGCCGCGAGACCCACGGAGCCGATGTTGCGGAACTCGCTGAATTATCTGAACCTTTACGGGAAACCCGACGAGCTTCTTGCAAAACTGCGCATGGACGGCAAAAAAATTTCCGAGTTCGGCGCGAACAGGATAAAAAACAATTCTGCTGTTTTCACGCACTGCCACTCGTCTTCGGTCGTTTCGGCATTGCAGAAGGCAAAATCGCAAAGGAAAAAATTCCGCGTGCTCAACACCGAGACGAGGCCTTCGCTTCAGGGAATGAAAACAGCGTCGGAGCTGGCAAGGCTCAGGATACCCGTCACATTTCATGTCGACTCCGCGGCGAGGCTCGCGCTAATGGAATCAGACATCATGATAATCGGCGCTGACGCCATCACTTCCGAGGGTTCCGTCATAAACAAAATAGGAAGCGGAATGTTCGCGGAAGTTGCCGACAGGCACGGAATTCCTGTTTATGTCTGCTCGCATTCGTGGAAGCTTGACCCGCGCACGGTAAGGGGCTTTTACGAGCCCATCGAAAAAAGGAAGGCGAGCGAGATATGGAAAAACCCGCCGCGCGGCGTGAAAATATCAAACACGGTTTTCGAGGAAATCGACTCGAAACTTATAGAGGGAATAATCTCGGAGCTCGGCGTATTCAGCCCCGACGCTTTCATCGAGGAAGTGAAGGACTGCTACAGCTGGATGTTCAAGAGGAAATAAGATAATCGGTGACAAATTATGAGATATCTCGATTTTGTGAATACTCGCTATGTGCCCGCAAAAACGGATTTAATCTGCGACTTTTTCGTCGAGACGGAACGCGGAACTGACGTTAAAAGAGCGGCGGGCGGCATCGCCGCGGAATCGAGCACTGGCACGTGGACGGAACTGACAACGGAAAAGAAATATATGAAACCGCTCGCCGCGAAAGTCTTCTCAATCAGGAACGCGGGCAGGAATTCCGCGAACATAAAAATCGCTTATCCTGCGGAACTATTCGAACCGGGAAATATGCCGAACATCTTGAGCAGCGTCGCGGGAAACGTTTTCGGATTGCGCGAGCTGAAGAACTTGAGGCTGAACGACATTTTCTTTCCGCATCAGCTTTTGAAAAGCTTTCGCGGCCCGAAATACGGCATTGACGGAATAAGGAAAATTTTGCGCGTAAAAAATCGCCCGCTCGTCGGAACCATAGTCAAGCCGAAACTCGGGCTGAACACGAGAGATCACGCGAAAGTCGCCTACAATGCGTGGGCTGGCGGGTGCGACATCGTGAAGGATGACGAGAACCTGAGCAGCCAGAAATTCAACCCGTTCAGGGAAAGGTTTTTGCAGACGATAAGACTGCGCGACAGGGCGGAACTCGAGACTGGCGAGAAAAAGGTTTATATGGTAAACGTTACCGCGGAGACAGAGGAAATGATAAGGCGCGCGGAATTCGTCCAGAAAAATGGCGGTGAATATATGATGGTTGACATTCTCACCGCGGGCTGGTCCGCGCTGCAGTCTCTGCGAAACAAAAATCTGAATCTCGTGATGCACGCGCACCGCGCAGGGCACGCGGCATTGACGAAAAATCCGAAACACGGAATGAGCATGAAAGTTATTGCAAAAGTCTCGCGCGCGATAGGCGTTGACCAGCTGCACGTCGGCACTGTCGTGGGAAAAATGTTCGAAAGCAAGGAAGAAGTTTTGGGAAACGTTTCCGCGCTGAAAGAAAAAAACGGATTGAAAAAAGTGTTTCCGGTTGCTTCCGGCGGGCTGTCGCCGTTAAACGTTCCCGATCTTCTGAAAATATTCGGGAATGACGTGATTATTCAGGCGGGCGGCGGGATTCACGGGCACCCGAAGGGAACGCGATGCGGGGCAATTGCAATGAGACAGGCTGTTGACGCCGCCATCTCGGGCGCGAGTTTGAAAGAATATGCGAAATCACATTCCGAGCTGAAGGAAGCGCTGGAGCATTTCGGGAAATAATAAAGCAAAATAGAACATTTATTAAGCTTGAAACTAAATTCGTTCTGTTGATACTTATGGCTGAAGAATCAATTCCAAAGAAATTTTTCGGAAAGATGAAGCTCGGCAAATGGGACCTGGCTGCGATAGCGGTTCTTGCGGGCTTCATAATTTTGATGTCTGCGCTGGTTTATGCGCCGAAAAACGGCTGCGAGGTCGCGCGGGCGGGCGGAACCTGCGTGCCAGCAAAAGACGTGATTGTCGAGGACTGCAACTACTGGGCAAAATTCGGCTGCGACAGCGCGAAAGACGCGAGCCTTCCGGACATTGAGTTCGAAATAGCGGGACTGTGCAAAATCCAGAACAATCTGCACGGCTCCGGACTGGACTGCTCGAACCTGAAAGCGGCCTGCAACCAGATGGCGCAGAAACAGGTCTGCTGATTGGATCGATTATTTTTGTTCAATATATTCTTTATAAATCCGGATTTGCATTTAAAATAAAACCGAATTCCCGCAACTTTCCTTATTGAGGTTCTGACTATGAAACTTCGCGCAAGACCGTTCAATCTTGAGGCTGGCGGAAAGCCCATCGTGATAATGAACGCCGACGACGTGGAGGCGCTCGGGCTGCACGCGCTGGAAAGGGTAAAGATAAAGAACGACGGCAAGGAGATAGTTGCGATTGTCGATGCCGCGAAAAGCCTTGTGCACCGCGGAGAGATAGTCACGACAAACCAGATTAACTCATATATGAACATAAAGCGCGGGCAGGCTCTTTGGGTTTCCCAGGAAAAAGACCCTGATTCGCTTTCCTTCATAAAGAAAAAGCTGAACGGGGGAAGGCTTGAGGCAGGCGAGCTGAAGGAGATTGTCAGGGACACTGTCAGGGGCGACCTGTCCGACATCGAGCTTGCCGCGTTCATAACCGCGCTCCACATCCTCGGTATGAGCATGGAGGAGACGGAATATTTCTCAAGGGCGATGATAACCAACGGCAAGAAGCTCGGCCTGAAAGGCATCATAGTCGACAAGCATTCAATCGGCGGAATTCCGGGGGACAAGACATCGATAATAGCGGTGCCGATAATCGCGTCGGCGGGGCTGGTCATCCCAAAAACATCATCGCGGGCAATCACGTCTCCCGCGGGGACAGCGGACAGGATGGAAGTCCTTGCTCCAGTAAACCATACGATTGATGACATAAAAAAAATCGTGCGCAAGACCAGCGGCTGCCTCGTCTGGGGAGGCGCGCTTGACCTCGCGCCGGCGGACGATGTTTTCATAAAAATAGAATTCCCGCTTAGGATAGACCCGATGCTTCTGCCGTCGATACTTTCAAAAAAGAAGGCCGTGGGCGCAAACTTTGTGGTAATAGACATTCCCACGGGAAGCGGCGCAAAAATAAAAACAATGGAAGACGCGCGCGAGCTTTCGGAAGAGTTCGTGAATCTCGGAAAAAGGCTGGATATGAAGATAGCCTGCGGGACAACTTTCGGGGAGGAGCCGCTCGGCCGCGCAATCGGCCCCGCGCTTGAGGCGCGCGAAGCCCTGCAGACACTGATGGGAAAAGGGCCGCGCGACGTAGTGGAAAAGGCCTCCAACATAGTGGGCATACTTTTTGAAATGGTGGGAAAGGGAAACGCCGAGACTGCGCTAAGAATTCTGAAGTCCGGGAAAGCGGAGAAAAAATTCAGGCAGATAATCGCGGAGCAGGGGGGCAACCCCAAGATAAAGCCTTCCGACATCCGCATCGGCGAGAAGACCGCGGACGTTGCCGCTGAAAAGAGCGGCAGGGTTTTGCGGATTAATAATCCGGAAATAGCCGCGATCGCAAAGGAAGCCGGAGCGCCGAAGGACAAGTGCGCGGGAATTTTCCTTCACAAGAAAATCGGGGACAAGGCATGCAAGGGGGAAAAGCTGTTCACGATTTATTCCAAGAACAGTTTCAACATCGAGAACGCGCTGAAACTTGCGAAGGAGACGAAGCCTTTTTTCGTCGGAAAGGAATTCGAGGAAAAGATGCTTCTTGACGAGTACCCCGCAAAATTGCTGCACAGGAAGGCGTTCCTGCTGGAAAGATGATGCTTTTCCAAATGCCGATATCCGCGGCAAACCGAAGCGGACAACCACGCGGCAGGCTGCCAAGTATTTCGAATAAAATAAGTGATTCTTATCAAAAAACACTGCTGCCCGAAGTGCGACCATCGGTTCAAGAGGGCAGTTTACGACAGGAATGAAAAACTCATCAAAGGCGCGTGCTCAAATTGCGGATTTATCTATAATCGTGAAGCCATGGACATATCGTTCTCCAATAAAGAGCCGATTAAATGCCGGTAAAGTGGATTTTCCTGCATCGGGAAAGCAAATTAAGGAATGCTGCGCAATCTTAAATAATTCAGACTTCAAGATAGCATTATGAACCTCGCCGAGCTGAAAGCCGCGCACGAAAGAAAGAAAGGCGCGATAAGAAAGCGACTTGCGGAATTTTCGCAGATAAAAAACTCGACAAGCGAGAAAATATTCTACGAGCTCTGCTATTGCGTGATGACCGCGAACGGCTCCGCAAAAGCGGCTCGTGTCGCACAAAATTTTCTTGAAAAAAATAATTTCTGGAAATATGGAGTTATAGGAGATTGTCTGAAAGGCGTGAGATTCAGAAACAGAGAAGAATATATTTTACAAAACAGAAAAAACATTCTTGCCGACAAATTGAATTTGTGTGAGTTTCTTTCCGGAAATTCTTTTGCATTGCGCGAGAAAATCGTTTCAGACAAGGAACATTTCAAAGGCTTGAGTTGGAAAGAATCGTCACATTTCTTGCGCAATATTGGTTTTGGCGGACTTGCGATTCTGGACAGGTATATACTGAAAAACTTAGAAAATTTTAGAGTAATAGAAGAACGTCCGAAAACACTCACAAAGAAAAGATATTTTGAGATTGAGCAAAAGATGAAAGAGTTCTCAGAACGGGTAGGGATACCTATTGACGAGCTTGATGTGGTTTTGTGGACAGAAGGATCAGGAACAAGCGTGGAGGAGGCAAAATAAGACTTTTTAACCGGCTTGCCCAAATATTTCTATGCAAAAGAAACTCATCTTCATAATCCTTGACGGGGTCGCGGACTTGCCCGTGAAAAAGCTCGGCGGGCTGTCGCCGCTCGAGGCCGCGAAAACCCCCGCGCTCGATACAATCTCAAAAAAATCGCGGCTCGGAATGATGAAAGTAATCGACAACAATATCCCGCCCGAAACCGACACTGCTATACTCTCGATGTTCGGATACAATCCGCTTTTCCATAACAGGGGGCGCGGCCCGCTTGAGGCGAAAGGAATCGGTTTCCCGTTTAAGGAAGGAAGGGATTTGGTCTTGCGCTGCAATTTCGCCTCGCAGCAAAACGGAAAAATAGTTGACACGGAGGCGCAAAGAATTGAGAGCAAATACGCGAAAAAACTTGTGCAGGACATCCAAAAAAATGTGAAACTAAAAGACGCGGCTTTTGACTTTGTCCACGACCTGAACTATCGCGCGCTTCTCGTCCTCCGCTCAAAAAGAAGGCTTTCTGAAAATATATCAAGCACGCATCCCGGATATGAAAGGAAGCGGTACGGGAATATCATAATGGAATTGCCAAAAGCTTTAACCGGCAATATGAAAGCCGAAAAATGCGAGCCCATGGACAGCTCGGAAAGCGCGAGATTTTCCGCAGGCCTTGTAAACGAATTCACAAAAAAGGCGGAAGCCGTTTTGGAGAGACATAAAATAAATCTCGAAAGAAGAAAAAAAGGATTGCGGGAAGCGAACGCAATTCTGGCGAGAGGCGCGGGAACAAGGCTGCCGAAATTGCAAAAAATATCCGGAAAATGGCTTTGCATCGCGGACACGCCCGCGGAAAAGGGAATCTCGAAACTGCTCGGAATGAAAACGCCGGAATTGCCGGAACCGCTGACGGACAGGCTGCTGAATACGGACAGGGAAATTGAAAAAGCCGTCAAAACCGACATGAGAATCAGGCTTGATTTTCTTCTCAACCGCATCGGCAAGTATGATTCGTTCTACCTGCACTTCAAGGGCGCGGACCCGTTCGGACACCGCAACATGCCGGAGCGGAAGAGATTCATCATCGAGTCGATGGACAGGCATTTCTTCAAGCCGCTCTCGCGCAAGATTAATCTGGATGATTTCCTTGTCTGCATCACGAGCGATCATACCACGGCTTGTGAATTGCGCACGCATACCGCCGACCCTGTTCCCGTGATGATAATCGGAGATGAGCCGGATGAGATGAAATTTTGCGAGAAAAACTGCAGGAAAGGCACACTCGGAACTTTCAGGGCGGAAGAGCTGATGGGAAAGCTGTCCAAGATATTGAATTAATTTTTACATCTTTTGTAAATATACGTTATATGCCGTATAAACGTCGTTCTAACTGTCAAATAACAATCGGCTTTATATAGGAAAAGCGCCTATATATGTTAGTAGCTTTCTCATAGGAACGATAAATAAATATTAATTTGTAAAAGTGATAATGTGGAACGAAGCAAAAAAATCGTGTTCATTTCCCACTGCATTCTCAACCAGAACGCCAAGGCTTTGGGCAAGGAAAAGTCGTCAGGCTCGATAAAGGAGCTTGTCGAGATTCTGACGCAATCGGGAATTGGTATCATTCAGCTTCCGTGTCCGCAAATCGAATTTAACGGCGGACTCGGAAGAAAGCCGAAAACAAAAACCTCATACGACACCAAGGAATACCGCTCGTATTGCAGGAAGCTGTCGAAAGACATACTTGCGCAGATAGAAAAATATTTGCGCGCGGACTATTCTGTTCTCGGAATGATAGGCGTTGAATTCTCCCCGACATGCGCGGTTCACCAGCTTGACAACGGGGCGCGCAGCACTCCGGGAAAGGGCATCTTTATCGAGGAGCTGGAGGACGAGATGCGCAAGAAAAACTTCCAGATTCCGATAATCGGCGCAAACCTCAACAATCTCTTTGCAACGCTGGAAAAAATCCAGGCTCTTCTCCGCTATGCTTGATAAATTGTTATGAATCCGCATTATTGTTTCCGTGATATGAAAAAATTATCAGGATATTTTTCTGAAAATTTCCATGTTCGGCAATTCACGTTTATCATTTTAAAGGATTTAAGCCGATATTCCCATAATCATTTATGTTCGCAAAAGAAAACATCCGCAAAATACTTTCTTCTTACGGCAATCCGGCGATAGCAACGATTTGCTCCCATTCCGCGCTCCAGATTTTTGCGGGAGCGAAGCAGGAAGGCTTCCGGACGATAGGCATCTGCACGAAAGACAGGATGGAAACGTACAGGGCGTTCCCGCACGCGGCGCCCGACGAATTCATAATTGTCGAGAAATTTTCAGACGCGCTGAAGCCTGAAGTGCAGAAAGAGCTTCGCGAAAAAAATGCGATAATAATCCCGCACGGCTCATTCGTGGAATATCTCGGGCCCGGGCGCATCGAAAGGGAATTCGAGGTTCCGATATTCGGCAACCGCGCGGTGCTCGGCTGGGAAAGCGACAGGGAAAAAAGCCGCCTGTGGCTGGAGAAGAATGCGGGATTGAGAATGCCCGCGAAAGTTTCGCCGGACAAGATAGACAGGCTGTGCATAGTGAAATTTGACGGCGCAAAGGGCGGGCGCGGTTATTTCTTCGCGTCTGACAGAAACGAGCTTGACGAGGGAATCAGGCAAAGGATAGAATCCGGAATGGTTTCGGAAGAAGCCGCAAAAACCGCCTCGCTGCAGGAATACGTTCTCGGGACAAGATACTACTTCCATTATTTCTACACTCCGCTTTCCGGAAAAGGCTTTCCCGCTGGAGAAGGCTCCGTGGAACTGCTAGGCATAGACCGCAGGGATGAATCTAATATCGACGAGCTTCACAGGCTCGGCATGGACGGCGGCGAGCTTTCAAAGCGCAAAATAAATCTTTCCTACACGGTAACGGGAAACCAGCCCGCGGTTATTCGCGAGTCGCTGCTTCCCGCCGCGTTCTCCGACGCAAGAAAAGTCGTAGAAGCCTCGATAAAATTGTTCCCGCCGGGTATAGTCGGCCCATTCTGCCTCGAAACCGTTTGCACGCCAAACCTTGAGATTGTGACGTTCGAAGTTTCCGCGCGCATCGTCGCCGGGACGAACATCTATGCGGACGGCTCGCAGTATTCGCACCTGTTCTTCGGCAAGCCCGTCTCGATGGGCCAGAGAATCGCGCAGGAAATCAAGATTGCCATCGGGAAAAATATGCTGGAGAAAGTTGTGTATTAGAAACAATCTTCAATAAATATTTAGAAAAGAAAGAGCTAAAATAAAAATTCTAAGGAATAGGACTATTCCTTTGGTAAATTTCTAATCCATTTTTATCTAAGGTTGACAAAAGGGTTTTTGCTATTCTTGCCGCAGCACCGCCATAATTTGCATAATGATTCAAGCCATTTGTTATTGCTGTTTTAATTTCCTCAACACTGTAGCCTTTTTTAAATGCGTCGCTTATGCCGCCTTTACTCACAGGACATAGTTCAATAGCGTCTAATTCATTAACCATTTACAACCACCTCTATAGTCTATCCGTATTACCCTTTCACAGCCTTCTTGAACTGCTCGCCGAACTCCTCGACATCCTTCTGGACGCGCGCCGCGGACTTCTCGAGAATCTTTTTCGGGTTTGTCCCGCTCACTATCAGCTTCGGCTCCGCCATAAACGGGTGCTCGAGAACCGCAGCGACGTCGCCGCCTTCCGCGGTCTTCGCGACAAGCTGCGTGAGCGTGTGGCTCTCGCCCGCGACCTCTATCTCAAGAAACTCCTTTTCGTCTTTTACTGCTTTTAGAATCATAAAATCACATTTCTTGTTGGTGATAAAGGCTTTTAAAGGTTGCCATCAATGACCAGAGTAATATCATACTTTGTTCTTGTCGCTTCAAGCAAATGTTTCTCAAATTCTTTTACTGCTTTGCTTATGTAACCTTCTTTGCCTTTGTTAATATGCAAAACGTATAAAAGGTATTCTATATTATTTCCAACATTTTTATCAGGTATTGAATTCTTGAAATCCTTCATTTTCTTGACAGCATCATTTATGGGCATGCCTGTGCCGAAAGAACCGTTTTTTTCCAGATTCTCATAGAATTCAAAAAAATCGTCAGTAAGGACTGTCTTCACTTTTTTGCCAACTGGTATAACCAGTTTTCTCTTGTAGCCTTGTCTTTTCATGTAAACTGTCATAATATCAAAAAGAATTATCCGCAAAAGCATTTAAGCTTAAGATTTCTGTTCGCTCTTCTCTTCAAACTCCCTGTCCATCTTGCTTGCCTGCACGGTTTTCTGGTCGTTGTATTTCGCGTCCGTTTTTTTGTCGTAAGGAACTTCGCTCGGGCTCGACAGCTTGAAGAAAACGAGCTTGCATACGCGCATTCCGGGATAAAGCGAAACAGGCATCTTCCCGATGTTCGCTATCTCCAGAACGAGGCGCCCGCCCCAGCCGGGATTCACGAAAGTCGACGTGATGTGCGTAAGAATTCCGAGCCTGCCGAGCGAACTTCGCCCGTCGACCGCGGCCGCGAGGTCGTCCGGGAGCTTTACGTATTCGCGCACATTCCCAAGAACGAACTCGCCGGGATGAAGAATGAAAGATTTCCCTTCCGCGACTTTCAGGCTTTCCGTGTAGTCTGCCGGATTTTTCGGGTCGATAACGGGCGTCTCCGTGCGGCGGAAAGTCAGGAACTCGTTTCCGAGCGAAAGGTCAATCCAGGCGGGCTGGAGCTGCTCCTTCTCAAGCGCCGGCTCTATCAAAAGCCTCTTCTCCTCGATGTATTTTTTTATGTCGCGGTCCGAGAGAATCATTTTGGTCGCCTCATTATGGAATTGTAAAAGGAACGCAATAAAAGCGTTTATTTAAATAATCGAATGCAATATAAATTTACTGTGCCACGGCGCGAAGCCGGTATTCGCAGTCCGGCTTCAAATTTTATTTTATCGGTTCTTATATTCTGCTGTTTTCAACATGAATTAACATCAATCTAAATCTTCTATCTCCTATTGGCATTAATTTTAAACGAGGCGGATTGTATTTTACCCACGGAGCAAGATTATGAATAAATAGCCATCTTCCTATCTGTGCTCTTCGCAATTCACTGCATTTTCTCCAGAACGACTTTGACAAATTGACTTCTATTTCACTTTCTTTTTCAAGTTCAATAATCACAGATGTCCATTCTTTCTGAAAATACATATCTCTATCTTTATGTGTTACTCTGATACCATATCCTACACCGTTCTCATTATGCGAGCCGCTATACCATCCTGTAACTATCATCTTTAAATTCACCTTAAAAAATAATTCATTTTTCATTATCCACTTTTTTTAATTCCTTAACTTCTTCTCTTAATTTTTTGATTTCGTCAAGTTGTTCTTTCTGTATTTTACTTTGCTCTTTCTGAGATTCTTTTTGAAATTTTTCTGAATCTGATTCTTCAAGTCCATATACTAATAAAATTAAGGCAGGTAATCCTAAAAATATAAGTAATACAATACCGCCAAATAATCCAAGCAACAGCAATAGTAAACCAAATATAAAACTTCCCCATCTCATTTTTATCATCTATTTACTTCTTCGTCATTACCGGATTATTTACCAGCTCGTTCGCATAATCGTAGATGTCCTGATAAATCTGCATCGAGACCGAGAAGTGCGTGTAGCTACCGACCTCAACGCCGATTTCCTTTGCCATGTATTTTTGCAACTCCGTGAAGGCGTAGGCGTTCTCTGGCCAAGCAGAGAACAAATCGTTCGTCTTCATCACGACCACGAAATGCAGCTTGCCGTCGTTTATCTGCGGCTGAATCTGCGTGACGCACGGGCTGCTTGATTTCTCGCGCTTCGGCGAGAACTTGTCCAAGTCGCGCTTCGGAATCCAAGTGTGCATCACTCCGGTCCTGCGGGTCGGGTCTTTCTTCAAGATATCAATAACCATCTGCACTTGGTCTATTATACGCAAATTGCATTTCCCGTCGCAAAGCTTTTTCACAAGCTCGTCGCGCTTCGCCTCGTCCTTCACAACGTTCGGCCAGTCAGCGCGGACTTCGCAGTCCGGGTAGCATCGCAATCTCCCGAAATAAGTGTAGTCAAAGGTGTTCTCCTTTTCGCTGTCTTCCATTCCGAAAACGAAATTCTTCGCATACTTCTCGGCCATGTCGCGCTGCAGTATCGCCGACGGGTGCAGACGCGGCTCCGCAGCGGGATTCTTCACGTGGATGAACATTTGGCATTCCTTCGAGCCGGTCTTGAAGTCGGGGGCGTCAATCCATTTCTCGTAGCCGCCCTTCATTATCGCTATCACAGCCTTTTCCCAAGCCTCGGCAAGATTGTCCGCAAGAATTATGATCGGCCCGTAGTTTTTTTCGCCCGAAACAAAAACGGCATCACTCATTAAAACACACCTCACAGAAAGTTATTATTGATAAAATTGGCAAGTAAGTATAAATAGATATTTTGTTTTTTATTTCCTCTCCGCCTTTTTCAGAATCATTCTCAAGACCTTCGCAGCCATCCTGTGCGGGTGCGGGTTCATCATCACGGATTTCACGAGGCTTGAGTTGACTTTCGGGAAAATCGTCCTCATCTCGGCCATCGTCTGGTATTTTGCGAGCGGGTGCTGCTCAAATTTTTTCGAGATATCTGCAAGATTGGAGAATCCTGATTTTATTATTTCTGTATCGGTAGAACCTATGCGTTGTTTCACACATTCGTCCAGATACGGAACCGATTCGAATCCGCATAATTTCGCTGCTGTCCTGTCGAGCGCAATACAGTCCAAGCTTGCGAGCGCGATTCCCATTTCAACCATTTTGCCCATCGCGGGGCCGTCGCCTTCCATCCCTTCAAAACCGTCAAGAATCGCAAGGTCGGGCTTCGCCGCTTTTATTGTCTTGACGAGGTTCCTGACCGCGAGCGCGTTGCCCCTGACCATATTGTTCAGGAAAAGCCTCTCGTGCGCCTTCATCGCGTGCACGCACTGCCTGTTCTCGATTACGCAGCCGAGCATGTTCTTCGAGCAGCCGGTAAAAATAAAATTGTCGTGCGATTTTGGGAGCGCGAGCGATATCGTGTATGCATCTTTCGGCAGCGAAGATATTTTCGCGGTTGCGCCGCCGCCAAGCATTTCAAATTCAAGAGCCTCGGAGCCGAACTCTTTCAGGTTGGAGAATTCCATTTTCGGAAATTTCTGTTTCAAGCCGGAATAAATATTCGGGCCGCCCATAAAACACGCGGAGTTGTCGCCGACAACAATCCGCCCGAACCTGCCGTAAAAATATTCAAGCACCGCTTCAAGCGCATCGGGATGCGTGCAAGACTTTGGAACGGATGAGTCGAGCGAATTCACCTTTATGAAAAGCGTTTCCTTTCCTTTCTCCTTTATGCTTTTTTCAATCTCCTTCTCCATCAGCCCAAGAATCGTTCTTATATTATCCTTGCGGTTTCCGCCTTTTGTTATTGATACTGTCGACATAAACAGAATACGGAATAAACCTTTATAAATCGGCTCCTCGAATTAATGGTTGAACCCCCGTTAAACAAAAAAACACATAGGTGGTGCAACAATGGCATTGGTAGAAGACGCTCTTGCAACATTATGGAATAACATCATAGGCGGAGTTGCAAACGGAATCGTAGTTGCCATACCGGCCGTACTGGTTCTCGTAATCGGTTACATAGTCGGTAAAGTCCTTGGAAAAGTTACCAAGGAAATATTGATGAGGGCGAACGTTGACAAATACGTATCAAAGGAAGAACACGTAAGCATCGAAGTCTCATCAATCGCTTCGCTGATAGTGAGATGGCTTGTCTATCTCGTTACAATAGCGGAGGCAGCGCGCATTTCAACTCTGGTGGTGGTGCAGGATGCGGTATGGATAGTTGTAACCTTTGCATCGCAGGTTATACTGGCTGCTGCTACAATAATAGCAGGATACAGCCTGGCTCTCTACATAAAGGAAAGGGTAATCACCTCGAAGACAACGTATTCCAACTTAACCGGAAACATCGTCTTTGGATTGATTCTCTATCTTTCCATAGCAATCGGCCTGAAGTTCATAACGGTTGTGGACACCTCGATAATCGACCAGCTCCTGTTAGTGATAGTGGGTGCGGTCGGCGTGGGCATCGCAATCGCGCTTGGGCTCGGACTGAAGGATGTAGTGGCAAAGGAGGCGGAACAGTATATCAATGGCGGCAAAGGGCGCAAAAGATAAAATGCGAATTTTCGGGGGGCGGCTTCGGCTTGCTCCCGTTTTTTAATTTTTTCCCGAATCTATTTTTTATTTCTGATTTTTTCTTGATGGTTTTTCATTATCAGGGCTTATGTTCTACAATTATTCTTCGTAAAACGCAAATATTCGGTTTCGCCGATATTGTGAAATCTTTTTATTCTGCCTGAAGGATAATAGGTTATGGCTGAAAAAGGCAAGGGCTATACGATAGGGGTTTCAAGCGGGATGTTCGGGATAGCGCAGGGAAAGGAGAAGGAGGAATATATCAATGTCCTGAAAAAGGTTTTCTGGAGCTCCACGAAAGGCGTCAGCTTCAGCCAGCTTGACCTCGAATCGATAACGGAATTTAACGAGCCCGAACTTAAGGAGAATGTTGAAAAAATAAAGTCGCTGGGAATAAGGCTGGGCATACACGGCGAGACAGCCGCGACTACGGGAATACACACGATGCCGCTCGATTCCGCCTTAACCGAAGATTATGAAAGAGCCCACGACAGGCTGATAAGGCACATAGAAGGCGGCAAGAAACTCGGCGCGGAATACGTGCTGACGCACGCTTCGGAATCAACCCCAATAATAATTCTTGGAAAAGAGCTGCAGCCGACAAAGCTGGTGGACTTTTGGGGAAAGCCCATAAAAGAGCTTGTCGAAGGAGATAATAAAATAAAAAGCAAGATAGAGGAATGGCTGCTTAAGTCGGATTACGTGTGGGACTTTACACACGAAACGCCCAATGAATTTATTTCCAGATATAGAAACGCCAAAATGGAGGAGTTTGCGATACAAAGCTCAAGGGAGAAAGAGCCAAGACAGCCGACAAAGGAAGATATTGAGAAAATAGAAGAAGGGGCAAAAAGATACGCGCTGAATGAATTTTTTAAACGGACAAACATGGCAAATCTTGCATATGGCGGCGAAAGGGCGGCTTATTTTATCGTTGCCAAATGGATGGAGCTTACCAAAGACCCTTTATGGGAAGCCATAGTGGGCAAAGAAAAAATTGAAAACATACATGAAGAGTTTCAGAAATGGGTTCCCGCTGTAGCGTGCAAATACATATGGGGGCATTTCAACCCCAAAGACACCAAAAAGTTTCCCGACCCGAAAGCCCTTCTTGAGAAATACGGGATAGACTGGATTTTCGAAACCGAAATGGCAAAAGGCGGTTATGAAACATACATGCGCGTTGCCAGAATACCGCATTTGTGCGCGCTCGCTTCCGCGATAAAATCGAATCGCATAGGGGTAGCCATTGATTATCAGCATCTGCTTTCGTGCAACCTTAATCCTCTCGATGAAATAGATGCGATTCCCGCAAAAAGCGGCGGAATAGTAAAGGTAATACACTTGTCATATCCGACGCCTCACGTTCCATCGCATATAGGAATACCGCTTGGTTCCGAAGCGCAGCTTTTTATTTACAAGGGGCTTTATGCGTTGAGAAAAAAAGGATTCTATAACGGCATAATAATTTTCGAGCGCGGCGACCCCGAGTCCGTGCAGCAGTCTGTTTTGACGATACGAATGATAGTGCAGTTTCTCGAAAAAGATGTTGAGCCAAACAAACTGCCGGAAGAATTCTACGGAATGAAGCCCGGCGGCCCCGAGATTGCAAGGCAGCTGGTGATGATACGCGAGCACGCGCTTGACCCGCTGAAAGGGCTGATAACGGTTCCGGAAGAGGAGCACGGATTCTTCGGCAAAGCCGCCATCGAGAAAGGCAAGGGCGAGGAATGGAAAAAGGAAAAGTATAAGTAATTCTGCCGCGGTTTCTGCCTGAAAGTGAGTTATTTATACTACTTGTGCGTAATATATAATAGTGATAAATATAGCAAACAATAAATCAAACGGCATGGAAAATTATTTTGGAATGAATATGTTCGGCATCATGAGGGATGTAAATACAATTTTAACACATTGCAATATATGTTCGGGTGAAAAGGAGCATGAAATCGAAGACAGGGGTGCTTATGATAACTTTGGTGGACGCAGCGTGCGAACAACTTATAGCAACAAACCTGTTTTAAGGCATGAAGTTATAGATTCTCTTACATCACTTGTCACATTATGTGATATTTATCCAACTGAATTAAAAGATGGCGCTAAACTTTTGAATCAATATTTTGATTTATGCAAGAGCCGCAACTGCAAGGAAGCTGTTAACTTAACAGATGAAATAAAGAAATACTTTTCAGGTAAAACGGAACAGATTATCAAGTTGGAAAAAGAAAGAGAAGAAGAAATAAAAAACCTTTAAACCTGTTAAAATTAAATTAATTTTGGTGCCAATCATGAACAAGGAAGAGCCGGTCGGAAAAAAGCTGCGGAAATTCTCGATGGAGACGCGCCTCGCCTCGACAAAGGACTTCAGGAAAAAAGCGCTTGAAAAATTCGGCGACTACATCAAGGCGATAGTCGTGTGGGGCTCCGTCACGCGTGGCGACTACACGGGAAAAAGCGACGTTGACATTTACATAATCTTTGACGACACGAAGGCGAGCATAAAGGACTTCAACAACATCCGCGAAAGGATTGACAACGATATCGCGAAGATTGCAAAGGATACTGACCCGCGGCTGCACCCGCAGCCGATTCTAGCTTTGACGGAATTCATGGACGGCATCCGCAATTGCCACCCGCTTTTCTTCAACATCGTGCGCGAGGGTTTCGCGATCCATGACACGGGTTTTTTCATTCCAATGAGAAAGCTTCTCGAGTGGGGACACTTTCCCGCGACAGCGGAAGCCGCGGAAATGAGAATGGAATCGGTGCCGAAAAGAATCGACCGTGTCGAGAACGTTAAGCTCTACATGATTGCGGAAGACCTTTATTACGCGGTTCTTGACGCTGCGCAGGCCGTGCTGATGTATGTCGGCGTTGGGCCGCC
>JBAQNA010000007.1:0-35031 GCA_049303335.1 Candidatus Aenigmatarchaeota archaeon | reverse complement strand
CCGCCACGGCTACCTCCGCCGAAACCTCCGCGACTTCCGCCGCCGAAGCTGCTTCCTCCTCTGCTACCTCCGCTCCTTCTTTCTCCAAATGCCATTTAATTCACCTTTTTGTTTAGCCTGTAGAAACCCATAATCATAAAATTGCATAGGTTGCAACTACATAGCTTTTTTTCATAGCCGTTAGAAACGCACAATCTTTAATTATTCAATCAAAAAATCTTTCTTCGCGCACCAACAAACTACGACCCACTCTAAGCCGTAAGAAAAAGCCTTATCTCTCCTCTCTCAAAATTTCTTTTATCTCAAGGAAAAACACGCAACCTTACAAGCGCAGTTAGGTATGTTTACAGTAGTTCCTAACCTTTATAAAGCTATCATATATCCGTTGAGCAAACGGCATAAATTTGTTAAAGTCTTAAATACGCATAAGAGAATCAAGGATTAATTGGCGTTATATTAAAAAATATTATAGTTGATTTTTATGGCAAACCTTCCGATAACCAGAAACGAGGCAATTGATTTATTGAGGAGCATGGACCAGCAGGCGTCTGATATGAACCATTATCTGGAGACTGAAGCCATTATGAGAGCCCTTGCAAAGAGGTTCGGGGAGGATGCTGAATATTGGGGAATGCTGGGATTGCTGCACGATGTTGACTGGGCGCTGACAAAAAGCGATTGGAAGAAGCATTGCACCAAAGCCGCGGAGATACTGGGCAAAAAAGGATTTGACGAGAAATTTATTCAAATTGTCCAGTCCCACGGATACGGATGGGACGAGATTCCGGCGTTTAAGGATAAGCTTAGAGCGGAGAAAATAGAGCATGCGCTTATTGCAGCCGAAACATTAACGGGAATAATTTACGCTTATGCATTAATGAGAGGCAAAAAAATCAGCGACATGGACATCAGGGGACTGAAAAAGAAATTCAAGGACAAGAGCTTCGCCGAGAACTGCAACAGGGAGCTGGTAAGAGAAATAGAAAAGACCGGGCTGGCGTTGGACGAATTTTTTGAATTGTCAATCAGCGCATTGAAAGAAATAAAAGGAGAGATAGGATTAGATTGAATCTGCTGTTTGCGCAAAGCTATGTCAGGGCGAAACAACTATCGGGCTTGCATACAGAACAGACAATATTCTTATTTTCACTCTTATTGTTGAAGCCGGGGACATAGAAACGTATTCATCACATTCAATATCACCTCCAACATTTTCAGGCACCTCCAGTTTGCCTTTTCCAGAATAAACTATTCTTGCTTTAGGCATATCATCATCTTACTTCAAACTTCCTCCGCCTCGTAGCCGGTGCAGACGCCCACGCCGTTTACCTTTTTTATGTTCCGCCTCCCGCAGGGTTTCGGATTCCCGAGAAATTTGCAAAGCCTGCACTGTTCGTCAAAAATATTGCCGTTCAAGCAAAACACCCCGCGAAAAAACTCCGCGCCTTAAAATCCGACTTCTATGTCAGCTTCATATCCTATCTTCTTCAGCCCTTCGGAAAGCTCGTTCGTCATATCGCCTATCATGCCGCAGCACTCGCATCCCATTCCGGGAGCAACGAGCCTCATTTTCACCTTCTTTCCCGAGACTTTTATGTTTGTGAGCATTCCAGCCTCAAAAATGAACTGCCCAGTGTGCGGGTCTTTCACGGACTTGAGGACTTTCATGACATTATCGGGAATATTGGAACTTCCGGTCTTCGGCTTTTTAGAAACAGTATGCGCTTTCGAAACCTTGGTTGTTTTTGGCATACAAATTTATGGATTCCGAAGTTATATAAGCGTTACGAGCACAGACTCTTCATTTAAAAGTTCCGCCAAAAGAAATTTAAAAAGCTTCGTTACCAGTCTAATATGACGGGCCGGTGGTCTAGATGGAATGACGTTGCCTTCGCATAAGGCTTTTCTCGCGAGAAAAGCCTTAAGCCAAAAGAGGCATATTGGCGAAAGCCAATATCAGAAAAAGGCAAAGGTCGCGAGTTCGAATCTCGCCCGGTCCACCAGATTTTTCAGAAATATATTTTATTTATTAATTCCGAATCCGAATACTTCTTGAATAATATGTCAAATAAAAAAGCATTGATTGAATCAGCCCTTTTTATGGCGAACGAACCGCTCTCGCTGAAGGAGCTGTCGCAGCTGACAGAAGACGGGACGGCCGCGAAAAATATTGTCGAAGAGCTGAAAAAAGAGCTGGCGGGGGAGGAGCGCGGAATAATTCTCATCGAGAGCAAGGAGGGCTACCAGCTTCGCGTGAAGCCCGAGTATGTGCCCGCGGTCAGGCACCTCACGCCTTACCAGGACCTGAACAAGGGGCTGCTGCGCGTGCTCGCGCTCGTCGCCTACAAGCAGCCAATCACGCAGTCGGAAATCGTGAAAGTCATCGGCAACCGCGCGTACGAATACGTAAAAAGCCTGGAGGGCAGGGGGCTGATACGCGCCGTGAAGCAGAGCAGGACGAAGGCGCTCATCGCAACAAAGGAGTTCGCAAGCTATTTCGGTCTGGAGAAGCCCGAGGACGCGAAAAAATTCTTCGAGAAGATTAGCGGCGATGCGAAAACAGAAACGGAAAATAAAGAAAAAATTGTTTCGGAAAAGGAAACGGATAGCGCGGAAATGGAAGACGAAACGTATTGAGAATTTAACCTTCCGGCTCTTCAAAAAGTTATCTTATTGTAAGGTTTCCGGAATATTTGTCAACGTATAAATCGGCGATTTTTGCATCCTGAACGAACTTGCTGCCATCGGTTCCCGCCTGAATACTAAGCTCTCCGATAATCGAACCCCACCCAACATCTATTATTTTAAAAGTCGCCCTTATTTCAACAGTCTGATTCTTGCTCAAATCACCCTGCCAGCTTAACTGGCCGTTATTTCTGTAGGTTTTCCCTCCTTCCGGAAATTTCACATCCGATACTTCAAAGCCTTTTGGCGGAAACAGCAAGCTCATTTGCCTGTATCTCGTATCAAGAATATCTTCCAGCGGGGTTATTCTATATATTGCCATGAACTCCTTGTTCAATTCAGGTTTTTGCAGAATTAGCAATTCGCTTTTGATGTTTCCGTTGTTTTCCGGCATCGGAACAGCCTGTCCCTGCGCAGGCTCAAACCAATTATTTGCAGGCTTGCTTCCCATAATGGCGTCATTGTCGGAAACTTCAAGATAAATTATGTCGCTATTTCCGAAAGCTTCTCCCTGAACGACTCCTGTTATTTTGTAATATCCGAGCTTTGTTGATTTGACAACAGCCTCGACTTTTCGTTCCTCGTTCGCGCTCATATATCCATGCCATTCCAATTCGCCGCTCACAAATTCAAATCCGTCCGGAAGCTCGATTCTTGCGGAAGTGTTTTGAAAAGCGACATTTGGATTATTTACCATCATGGATTTCAAGGTCAGAACAAGTCCGACGGGCGCATTTAGCAAAGGCTTGTCGGAAAAACTCAATTTTGCCTGCAAAGGAGAAGATTCTTTCGGAGGGGATTCAGGAGTGGTAGTATAGATGCTTTTTCCATATTGCATGTAAATCAATGCCGCAGCCAAAACTATCAGAATGACAGTTCCAATCAGAAGTAATTTCTTGTTCATGCTTTCCACCTTTTCATTTATGTCAGAATAGACACATTGGACGGAATGGAAATATTCGAGTCTTGGGAAACAGGAACAGATGCATTGGTGAAATTAGGGTATATTCTAATGAATTCTTCACCGTCCGGTTCAGGTATTTCTTCTTTGCATAATTCCTTTGCCTCTTCAAAAGCGGCTCCAACACAAATATCCAATGCCACGTACCCGCTCATGCCGTTCGATACAATCTCATCTTTTCTGCTGCTGTGAGCAGAGGCGTTGACTTGCCATTTTCCGATTTTTGTTGCTTTTGCGGTAAATTCTAACTTCTTTACGTTCCCTCCGGATATGTTTAAATCCCCGTTCCAATTAAGGTCTCCCGAAACATATTCCAAACCCTCCGGCAAAACAATATTTATCGTTGTGTTGGGCGCTTGAAGTGCAAAAATTGTGGCAATGGTGATATTGGCCTCTTCGTTCAAGGATAAGTATTTATTTGATATGGCGGCGTTCACAGACACAAACGGAGACGTGTCAGAGCTTACGGAATATGGCTGCTTTTGAATTCTTTCTGCCGAGCGGCTGTAAAGAACACCTATAGATATCAGAATTATTGCAGCCGTAATTCCGCACAACAAAAGTTTCTTGTTCATAATTCTCACGTCTTTATTATTCCATCATTCCGATTCCGCCATAGTACCGCTGAGCCTGCGCCGGAAGCGCAACCTTGTTTATCTCCGCCAAATCCACGAGGCTGTTCATCTTCACCATGGTGTTTGAAATCGTGTAAAGCGTATTATCGATAAACAGCGATCTCCTTATCTGCGAGTTCCAGTCGTAGTAATACGTGCTGTTTTTCGTGCTGTTCTGGTGCGTTATTTTTCCCTTCAATACAAACCCGTTCGCCAAGTCCAGATTAAAGACATAGGCGCCCTGCCAGTATTTCGGCGGAGTCCATTTCTCTTCTTTCAGTTCTGTCATGTTCTGCTCTGCATAGGTATATTCCGAAACAGGAATAGCCAAAAGGTTTTTCTCCTTGTCAAACAGGAACGCCTTGTGGTCGTACAGAGCCTCCGAATCCGTGCCGCGGTCGCCGATCACGTATTTTGAAACCTCCTTCGGGTTCGCGAAATCCGAGACGTCAAACAGCGCGAGCTTCAGCCCTTTTATCCTTCCCTCGTCAGAAGCGTCTCTTCCGACACCGATAATATGCGTCTCGTCATAAGGATGCAAATAATCCGACACTCCCGGTATTTTCAGATAGCCGAGAACCTGCGGATTTTGCGGCGACGACAAGTCAATCACGAACAGCGGGTCAATCTGCCTGAACGTGACCATGTATGCCTTGTCCCCCAAAAAGCGTGCGGAATAAATCCTTTCGCCGGCCGCGAGGTCCTCGACTTTTCCCACGATTTTCAAGTCGCCGTCAAGAACGTAAAGATGGTTCAGCGGTCCGTTCGGGTTTGCCGCAAGAGCAACAGTCTGCATTGGCGTAATTTGTTCAGGTATTGCCTTTGCCGCCTGTTCTTCAGCACTCAATGTTGCAGCTTCCGATTTTCTGCTGTCATTCAAATCAATGCCCCTGTTTTCAGGAACCGATTGCACTAACTCGCCTTGCGATATGCTTTCTCCCGATGCTTCACTTGTTGCGGATGATGACATTTTGCCTGTCGCTGATGATGCGACTGCCGTTTGAGACATGACAGTTCCTGTTGCAAAACCGCCGCCGAAGAATCCGCCGTTCCCGCTCGTCGTGGTTGCAATCCTGAAATATCCGCCGTACTCGTCCATCGAGAACTGGTTGAGCGGCTGGCCCGGAACCTCGCCGTTTGCCTTGTATTCGATATTTCCGCCGTCAATCGAGATTTTGTGGATGACTGTCTTTTCCATTTCCTTCGCGATGTCCGCCTGCATTCTCGCCATTTTTTCCTCGCCCGTTTTCATGACTGCGGCGGCCTGCTCCGGGTTCAATGTTCCAAGATAATCCTCAAAGAGTTTTCCTATCTGCTGCATTTTATCGTAGCTGCTCGCGTTTGAATTCCTTACTTCGTTTATCTTGCCCCGGACATCGGAAGGAACAAGCGGCAAAATTATCTCGTCAACCATCCTGTCGTAAATCTTGAGTTCGCCAACCCTTTTCTGGTAAGTCAGATAAATATTGTCCTGTGACACGTAGATGCTCTGGCTGTATCCCATAAGGAAAGTCTTGCTCAACGGCTCCGCGGCGGTTTGCGTGTTCAGCGAAACTATGTTCGTGAATATGAACGAGCTGTCAGGCATGCCAAAATAATAAATGTCCGACGCGGGAGTTTCCCTCGCAACGCTGTTGGAGTACAGAACCGGCAGCGGCACAGACCCGCCGCCATAGTTGTACACGGGCTGGTTTGCTATGACGTAAACATAGTCGCCTATCATCCTCGACTCGTAATAGATGCCGTCAACGCTTATGTTTCTTGCGAGCGAAGGATTAGCCTTGTCGGAAACATCATAGACGCTGATGAAAGTTCGCGGGGAATAATAGTACGGCCGCATTACCGATTCGCTCGCAGTCATTTTTTCCGATATTGCGCCTGACATGTCCGAAACGCCTGTTGCAGTTTTTGTCGCCAGTATCGAATACTGATAGTTTTCCTGTCCGAACACGACGAGCCTGTTTCCGTTTATGTAAATCTCGCCGACGGTTCCGTTTGTCTCAATCTGCGAAATTATGCTTGCGTTCTCCGCGGGGTATGCGTCGAGAATAAGAACATTGCTTCCGGAAACCGCGTAAATGTACTTTCCGTCGGTCTTCACGATGTCAGCCTCGTCAACGCCCGCGACCTGGATGTTTGTCCGGGAATAATCAACGGAGCCGGAAGACGGCGCGCCTGATTCGCTGGAAGATTGCTGCGAAATATCAGAAACGGATTTTTGGGTTGACATCTCGGAAGCAGCGCCCGTCATAACACCGCCAGAAAATCCCATTCCAGAGCTCGCATTTATGAAAGCGTTCATTTCCGCTGCCGAAGAAAATTGCTTTGGCTGGTTGTCAGCTGTTTGCTGAAAAGCCTGCGGGAAAAAATAATAGATTCCTGCAAACGCAACCACGGCAATAATTCCGAGCAAAATAAGTTTTTTCATATTATCACATCATTGATTATTAATATCATTTACAAAAACAGTTACCTCTGCAATCGTCGCGAATTTATTGTCCAGATTTATCGCATCTCCTTGAACGGTATAATTTCCAGGCTTTGTCGGCTTAAATCTGATTTCAATCGCTTTTTGCTTGTCGTTTCCTTCCCATTCCGTTTCTCCGCTAATTACTTGAAACTCGTTCGGCAAAACAATTCTCATACTCATAGTACCATTTATATTGTTCATAAATTTTTCAGCGGTAAACCGCAGAACATATTCTTGGTTTGTTTTCAAACCATATTCTATTGGGCGGATATTCAAGTCTGAAGAAACGGGATTATCTATTGACAATAATGCTTCTACAAACATTCTTTCTCCGCCGTTATTTGAGCTATTGCCTGCAGATATCTGGAAAAAATAATAGATTCCTGCGAGCGCAACAACGGCAATGATTCCGAGCAAAAATAATTTTTTCATAAATTCATATTCCATAGGCGCATATTTAAGACTTTGGTTTTTATTCGGTCCGGACCGAATGATAATTTTCTGCGATAAAACGATAAGCTTATTAGTTTTGCTTGTGAACGATTATGTAAGAGGTGTCTCATATCGAAATCGACAAACAAACAATAAAGGCGCTGTCGGCAGACGCGCGCGTGAATATCCTGAAAATGCTGAAGGAGAATAGGAGGATAGCCGCAGACATTTCAAAGGAGATCGGGCTCGCGCCCTCGACCGTGAACGAGCACCTCAAGATGATGGAAGACGCGGGGCTCATAAGAAAAAACATCACGGGGCACAAGTGGATTTATTACGACATAACGGAAAAGGGCAAAAGCATGGTAACGCCCAAGATGCCGATTAGCATTATACTCACATTGTCGCTGGGAATAGGGTTGGCGTTATTCGGCGGCATGAGCTTCCTTGCGGAAAATATCTTTTCGGGAAGCGCAAGCGCTGCCATGCAATCAACGATGGAAAAAGCCGCGGAAATATCTTCCGCGCCGGCATTATCGCAATCTGCGGGCTTGGGTTCGGCGGCACCCGCGATAAACTGGCTGCCTCTGGCGCTCCTGGCTGCGGGATTGGTTCTGGTTGTTTTCGGTTTCATAAAACTAAGAAGGAAGTGATTGGTTTGAAAAGCGGAAAAAACAGGAAAGAGATGTCTTCTTTTGACCTGATGATGCTCGGAAACGAGCTTGCCGGCCTGGCGGGCGGAAGGGTGCAAAAAGTTTTCCAGAAGGGAAAGCAAATAAGAATTGAAATTTTCGTCGGCGGGCGCGGCACGCGGGAGCTTTTTTTCGAGCCCGGAAAGCTTTTCATAACGCAATTCAAGCGCGAGGCCTCGAACGAGATGTTCTCGCAATACCTTCGCAGGCACTTGAGCGGACAGAGGATTGTTTCCGTCAAGCAGGCGGGCTTTGAAAGGATTCTGGAGGTTGAAACCGAGGGCAATGTCCTGATATTCGAGCTGTTCTCGAAAGGCAACGCAATATTCTGCGACAATGATAGAACTATTCTTATGCCGCTAGAGGCGCAAACCTGGAAGTCAAGAAAAATAGCTTCCAAGTTGCAATACCAGTATCCGCCCCCTGTCAAGAATCCTTTTGGAATGGAACTATCCGAATTCCAGAAAGCCGTAACGGAAAGCGAAAAAGGATTGGCGGCATTTCTCGCAACCGGAATGAACCTTTCCGGAAAATATGCGGAAGAGGCTTGCGCGAGGGCAGAGATAGACAAGGGCAGAAAATGCAGCGATATCAGCGTCGCTGAATCAAAGAAGCTTTTTGATTCCATTCATGAGCTGCCGAAAGGTTTCAGGCCGAACATTGTTCTTGAAAACGGCAAAGCCGCCGATTTTGCGCCTGTGGAATTGCAGATTTACAAAAGCAGCGAAAAGAAATATTTTTCGGAATTCTCGCCGGCTCTCGACGAGTTTTTTACGGCGCTGGAAAAAGGGGATGTGGCTGCCGTATCCGAAGAAGAAGGAAGATACGCGAGAATCATCGAAACGCAGAAAGCTGACTTGGAAAAATGGGGCGAGAAAGAAAAGGGAAACATGCAAAAAGGGGAGTTCGTCAACGGCAACATAGGACAGGTTCAGGAAATAATAGACGCGATAAACGAAGGGAGGGGCGCGAAGAAAAGCTGGGATGAAATAAAATCAGGCATTGCGGGAAGAGCCGGCGATATTTCTGTTAGTCGGATACTGGAAAAGGAAGGATTTGCGGTTGTTGAAAACGATATTCAGATAAATTTTCGCAAGTCTGCGCGCGAAAACGCGCGGAATTTTTTCGAGGCTGCGAAGCAGGCGAGAAGAAAAAAAGAGGCTGCGGAAATTTCCATGAAAAAAATGGAAGCGGAACTGGGGACGGCAGCCAAGGAAAAGCCGAAGGAAAAAAAGATTGCGCACGGAAACGGAGTTTCCGGCGGCGCCGAAAACCGAAGGTTTTCGTGCATGATGAGAAAGCGCAAGGAGCAAAAATACTACGAGAAGTTCAGGTGGTTTTTCACGAAAGACGGCTTCCTTGTCATCGGCGGGAAGGACGCATCGCAGAACGAGATGATTTTCAAGAGGCATATCGAGAAAGGGGATGTTGTCCTGCACGCGGAAATTCACGGCGCACCGCTGACCGTGATAAAATCCGAAGGAAAGAAAATATCAGAAGAGGCTATAAAAGAAGCCGCGGAGTTCGCCGCCGCATACAGCTCCGCATGGAAAAGGAGGCTCGGCTCCGCGGACGTTTACTGGATAAATCCGGAGCAGGTGAGCAAGACGCCGCCTTCTGGAACGAGCCTCGCGAAAGGCGCGTTCATGATTTACGGCCGGAAGAATTACGTAAGGAACATCAGCCTGAAAATCGCTATCGGGATAGATTTCGGGCAGGACGCGGAAGGCAGCAGGTTCGCGTATCCCGTTTGCGGAACCGTGTCCGGGATAAGCGCGCGCGCAAAATATTTTGTGACAATAATTCCCGGAGCGAAGCCGCACGGCGAACTTGCAAAACAGATAAGCGCAAAAATTATTACAAAGACGTCACCGGAGGACAGGCCGTTCATAGAGGCGATACCCGCGGATGATTTCGGAAGATTCCTCCCCGCGGGAAACGGGGATGTTGTTGGATAATTTGATACGCAAAAATCAGATTAGATTCCATGCGCTTATTAAATCTCTATTTTACGGCTTTTCCGCAACTCCCACAAAACTTTTCTCCAACTTTTATTTTATTTCCGCAATCAGAACAATATTTGACTCCTTTCTTTTTAACATTTTCTTCTGGAGTTTCTTCTTCCTCTTCTGGTTCTTCTTGTTCAACTTTTTCATTACGTTCTCTAACAACTTCCCTGATAACCTCCTTCCGACCTCCAAGAGCAAGACCTAATACCAAAAGTACGAAACCTATTAAGTAAGCAGGCGTCTCAAATGATAGTATGCTACTTAAAGTAGACGCGCCTTGGCATTTCTGAGCTATATCGGGAGATACAGATTGAACACTCTGGCCAATTGGTATGTTAAAGCCAAGTATGTTCACATTAGAGTTACATAACGAATTGGCAAGCTGCGCCTCCTGTTTTTGCTGTGGTGTTATAAGAACGTTTGAAAACATAAACATTCCTAACATTAAAAGTATTCCTAAAACCACTAATCCTGATTTCATTTTTTTCACCCTTTCAATTTTTTACCGCAACCAGTGCAGAATTTCTTACCTGATTCTTGCTTTGCTCCGCAATGCGTGCAGTGTTGATATTTTTTAGATGTTTCATCTTTAGGTTTTGTATTAATTTCTTTTTTTGTTGGCGGAATATGCAATTTCTTTTTCCAAACAAGGAAGCCTATTACAGACGCCAAGACAATTATTCCTATTATCACAATTCCTGTATTAGCATTTAAATTAAAAGAAAGTCCTGCTGAAGGTTCATTTGTGGTTGTAGAAGAAGTTTCGGGAGCAAACTGACTTGATTGTGTAGTTGATGTCACGCAGCTTGTTTTGCAGTCACCGACCATAGGGTCGTTATTTATACAACACTGCAGCCCGCCGTCACAAGATTTCTCAACATAATTGCCGCCAGACTTACAACATTTTCCGGCTGGACACTGAACTAATACCACTTTTGACAAACATTTACCTTGCTGGTCGTTATAATATTCATTTGCAGTGCAGTCGCTTGAGCATTGTTCAACATTTCTTGTTGATTTTACACAAGTCCCAGCATAATTTCCCCATTTTTGTGTTGTATCACAACCCCAGCTTGTTGATTGTTTGTTCTGGCAAACTCCAGAACTAAATGTCTGTTCACAATCAATATTTGAATTACATGGTTTTGTTTCCTTACAGCTCCAAGTTGTTGGGTCACATGTTAATCTTCCAGAGGGGTCAAGTGCCAAACAATCACTTGCAAAACAGCATTGAATATTCGACAATGCGATAGTTTGAGGGATTGCATAACAGCTACCACTCGCAGAAGTTATTTGGTTAACATTATAGATTTTCCTGCTTCCAAACTGTCCGCCACACCAGTATGCATTATTTGATTTATCATAAGTCAATGAAATATCAGCAATTCCAGTCTGCCAGTCTTTAACAAAAATATAAGTATCTCCAATATTCCAATTTATCGGCATCTGATTCGTTGATGTATACTTTGAAGAAGGCTTTGATTCAACATTTCCAGATACAGGATTTAAAAAAGAATTAACATCTACTTGACCTTTATAATTATCAATAACTTTCTGAATTGAACATCCTTCCGTTCCTGAAATTGGCACATAATTCAAACTTCCAGCCCAAGCTTCTTCCAGCATAATTTTTGTTTGTTTGATTGAAGCAGAAGAGGTGCTCTTAACAGGATGGGTAGTCCAAAAATCAGCCCCGCGACAGTTGGCTGTAAGGACAAAAGAATCTCCCCAAACCCAATCAATAGAACCAGTTGTTACCCCGAATATACCTGTTGAATATTTTATAATACCATTTACTTCTGCCTTCCAACCTCCTACAGAATAGTCACAAGAAATAACAACATCAGTTGGGTCAAGTTGACAATCTGATAAACATGCAAAACTTGCAGCAGAATATGTGTCGCTTGAAATAAAATTTATAGGTATGCGTTCATTAACTCCTTCTGTATTACATCTTACACTTCCATATCTTGGGGTTGCAAGCTGACAGGATGAAGAAGATACTTGCTGGGCAAAAACAGAATCAGATATAGTTATTATAAGTAAAATTATTCCTATCAATAGAACTACTTTTCTAATATTAACCACCATAAACAATTAGAAATGTCAGGATTTAAATCTATCTAACAAATAGGTTTTTGTTTATAATCTCTATGATTTCTCTATCTACACTTTTACATTTTCCGCAGAGCCTATAAACCATTTCTTGTGTTCTTTATTTTCATATTTCTTTATCCAATTACAATTGGCACATAATAGCTGATAATTCTTTGTTAATTCTTGCAAAGGCATTTTCAAGAGTTTTCTGTAATACTGGTTTGTTTTTATAATTCCATTCCTCCTGAAACTATCAAATTCCTTATTTCCTCTTCCGTGTATATGGTCTATTTGTAGCGCTCTCCAATCGGAAAATCCGCATCTTATACATTTATTACCAAGCCTATGCAATATCTTTTGCCTTAAATTTCTGCAGTAGCGCATTCTATAAAAGGTATTTTTCTTGGTTCCTTCTGGAATATTTAATTTCGGTTTTGCTTTTATTCCATACTTTATTCTCCACCATCTAACTTCCGAGCGGCTTTTTCCAAGCATCTTTCCTATTGTTCTTTCTCCAATACTTTTATCTGTTAATTCCTGAAGTTTTTCTTTCTCTATCACAAAACCAACTCTCTAATTATTACAGAGAGCTATCTTATATTTCAAAGCTTCTCTATCGTTACTTTTACTTTTTCTGCATTTCCTATAAACCACTTCTGAAGGTACAAAGTTGAAACCACGGGAGGCTTTCCCTCTTCCGGAACTTCCATAAACCGGACCGTGTTTTTCGTCTCCTTTTCCTTTACAAAATTTATCTCCATCGCTACCACCTCGTTTTTTTTGAAACCATTCGACATTGTTAATTGAGTTCTTGGTGTCGGGGATGGGCTTTGAACCCACGACCTCCAGAATTCATTCCGATTTCACAGGATTTTAAAGAAGACCTTTTCCAATCCTCAATTCTCATAAACAATTTATGAGTCTGGCGCGCTACCAGGCTACGCTACCCCGACATAACCTAAGAATAAGCTGTAAGATTTATAAACCTTAAAAAGCGGGCAGCCAATCTATTAGAAGATTCCCGCATTGTTGCAGTGATTTTATGGACAGGAAATTCGCCAACGCCGCGGTCTTTTTGCTGATTGCCGCGTTCATGCTTCTCTATTACGGAATGGCTTATTTTCAGATGCCGTCCCCGCTTGCGCGCGGAATATTTTTCGGCGGCGGCATCATTCTTTGCATCGGGTTGGTGAGCCAGAACGATTGTATAAAAAACCGCAAACACACATTCGTTCGCAGGCTCGGCGTGATTTTCGCGACTTTGTCCGGCGGTCTTGCTGCATTCTATTTGAGCGGCTTGGATGCGGGTTTCGGAATTCTCGGTCCCGTAATCGCGGCAAGCGCTGTCGGTTTGGCGGGGTTTGAGATTCTGCAAAAACTCGGAAAAAGCGAATTTGCGCCGCCTATGTACTGCGGCACTTTTATCGGAATGTCCTCGTACGCGTTTTTTTCCGTTGAAATGATTGCCGCGGCGGGCTTGGTATCCGCATCCATCTACATTCTGGCAAGCGACCTCTACGCTGGCTCCGGAGGAAAGCTGGGGACAATAGCATTTATCGGAACAACTGTTGTGAGAAAAATGGGAGAACTTTTATTTTGAAAGGTGGAAAAAATGTTTGAACTTGTCATACTCATTATCAGCATCGTGTCAGCGCTTCTCACGTACGAAATCGGAACCGTGCGCAACAAGGGCGCGGTCAGGGCATCCGCGATTTCCGGGCTGGTTTTTGGCCTGCCTTTTTATCTTGCGCCTGCCGCAGGAATTGCAGCCGGCGCTTTCGCAACGATACCTGCTGCCGCGATGGGAGCGTCTTTCGCGGGCATGTCCTCGGCCAAGGCGATTCCCTCGCGTTTTTGGATAGCCGTAAGCGCAGCCGCATTTTCAGGCATCTTTCTTTTTTCCAGCCCGGCTTTTGCGGGAAACGGCGGCGGACTCGGAATAAGCGCCTTCATATCGGTGATGGCAACAATAGGAATCAGGAAAACTGCGACGGAATTAAGAAATATATTGGCGAAAAAAAGTTCCGCCCGTAAAACACAAACCAGAAAGCTCCTGCATCAGAATATTTTAAACCGCCAAAGAATTATTTCTTCTCGGACTTCTCCTCAATTTTCTTCTCCTCGGTTTTCACTTCCGCGGTCTCGCGCGCAACCGAAGCTTCCTTCTCCTCTTTAATCTTATCCGCCTCGCTCTTGCCCTTTCTCTCCTTGCGCTCCTCCTTTATCTTTTTCTCCTTTTCCTTCTCTTTTTCTTCCTTCTTCTTTATCTCATCCGCTGAAGGCTTTACTATCTCGGTGCCGACAAGCTCCGCGAAAATGACGCTCTCGCCGTCAATCATTTCCCTTGTCGCGTGGACGCGTATCCTGCGCGGAGGATTCCTTATTCCGCGCGCCCAAACGGACTCGTTTATGCTTTTTCCGATTTTTGCAGTCCCCTTCATATGCCTTTCCAAGAAAGCACGCGTGATGTCCATAGCCTTCCAGCCCCTGTTCGTTTGCTCCGTTACGAAAGCCTTTCTCAGCGGTATCGTGAAAACGCGCTCCTCTTTTTGCTCTGCTGCCATGATTATCAACTTTAATATTATGAATTAGTATAACTTCAATATTTGGCAAGGCTTAAATAGCTTTCTTAAGTTGGTTCTGTTCTAATCTTTATATTTCTCTTTCCATATCTTTCCTTATGAACAAAGCCATCTCCGCGGTAATCGCCACCGTTATGCTTCTTATGACAACAGTCTCGCTAATCGGCGTCTTCTACGTTTTCTCCTCGACTCTCGCAACGCAAACAACTTCTTCCGGAAGCGAGCAGGCTTCGCAATTGACGGCGCAGTTGTCGATGTGTATGCAAATAGACAATATTATCGGAAACCAGGTGACGCTGAGGAATTGCGGAGAAGGCGTGATTGAGAACAAGTCGCTTGTCGTGATGATGGATGACATTGCATTGGGCGCGAATACAAACACGATACAGGAAGGCAATTCGAGCGTTGTGAATGTTTCGGGGCTGTGGCAGGTGCCGTTCGGAAAGCATAGTTTGAAAATATCGAACGGCGCCGCGGTTGCGCTGGCGCTTGTCGAAATAATCCCGAATCCCGACGGACTCGCCGGCTCGTGGAACTTTGACGAAGGTTCGGGAACAAAGGCATACGACAATTCCGGGAACGGAAACATTGGAACTCTTTTGCCAGCAGGCTCCGAGCCGACTTGGACAACAGGAAAGTTCGGAGAAGGATTGCAGTTCGACGGCGCGGACGATTATGTCGATGCGGGGAATGCAAGCATCCTGAACATCACGGATACTATTACGATTGGGACGTGGATTAACATTCAAGCAATTACGGGCGATGATAAAATCTTAATGAAGGGGAGTTGGTGGGGTCCTTATACGATATGGATCAGGGAAAGTCCGCGAGTCTTATATTTTATCGTGGGAAATTCAAGTAGTAGCTATTCATCCCCATCATGGAGTATTCCAAGTTTAAGCACCTGGTATTATATCGTTGGTGTTGCAAAATCAGGAAGTTATTCTAAAATTTATGTGAATGGATTTCAAGTCATTTCTGTTAATAGTAGTGTAATTATCGGTAATTCGTCTGCAAGCAGTCTACAGTTTGGCCACGATAGCGGCGGGTATGGTTTTTTCAACGGCACCGTCGACGAAGTCCGCATATGGAACAAGGCATTCGCGCCGGATGATACCGTTGCGATGAAGCAAATAATATAGAATCAGTCCAACCCTTCCTCCTTGACCTTCTTCTCCACTTCCTCCGCGATTCCGAGCTTTTCAACGATTTCCTTGAATCTGTTCCTTATCGTGACCTCCGTGACGCCGACCGCATCCGCGATTTCACGCTGCGTCTTGCGTTCCTCGTTAAGCACTGCCGCTATGTAGAGCGCCGCGGCGGCGACTCCGGTCGGGCCTTTTCCCGAAGTGACATCGTGCTCCTTCGCCTTTTTCAGGATCTGAATAGACTTCGCCTGCGTCTTGTCGGAAAGGCCGAGCATTGTTGAAAAGCGGGGCACATAATGTTCGGGCGCCGCCGGCAAAATCTTTATTCCAAGTTCGCGCGCAATATACCTGTAAGTCCTTCCTATCTCGCGCTTCTCGACTCCGCTCGCCTCCGCTATCTCCTCAAGCGTGCGCGGCGTTCCCGTCTCGCGGCATATCGCGTAAAGCAGCGCAGCGATGACGGATTCCATGCTCCTTCCGCGCACAAGCCCGCGGTCAACGGCCTGCTCGTATTTTTTCGCTACAGCCTCGTGCACGCCGCGGTGCAGTCCCAAGAATGAGATGAGCCTCTGCAATTCGGAAAGCGCGAAAGAAAGGTTTCTGTCCTTGCTCTCGATAAGGCGCTTCTGCCATTTCGTAAGCCTGTAATACTGCGCGCGCTTGTTCGAAGGCACCTTGAAAAGCTCGCCCGCGCCTTTTCCTATTTCGGTTGTGATTCCCTTGTCGTGCTTTGTAAATGTCAGCGGCGCGCCGGTCCTCGCCCTCTTCGAGCGCTGCTCCTCGTCGAAAGCGCGCCATTCCTGCGAGGAGTCAACCATCGAGTCCTCGAGAACAAGCCCGCATTTTGCGCAGGTCCTCTCTCCCTTGCTGTCATCCTCGTAGAATTTCGAATGCCCGCATTCGGGGCAGATTCCCGCCTTTTTTGCGGCGGCGGGTTTTTGCATAGCCCTTGCAGGCGAAGAATTTTTTGATGATTTTTTAACCATAAGTTTTCACCATCATAGAAATACGATAAAAAGAATATGGAGCGAAGACTATTTAAAGCTTTCTTTTTATGTAACCACTCTCCTATAGTTTCACGTTCATCAACGTAGTGTCGATTTGTTCGTCGCTAAACGTCGATAGGTTTATATGACAGGGATTTCAAGATTGTTGTTACTATGTGTTTGAATTTTGATTATGAAGTAGGGAAAAATGGCGACTTTGATGTAGTCCCGCCGGTAGGGATTTCCTTCGAGAATTATAACAGCATGATGAATCCTAAAACTAATCCTGGAAGTTCCGAACAAAAAATTGTCTATAATGCGAGGTGATTTTTCTGGTTGATGAAAAAATTGATGGCGCGAAATTGGTAGAAGTTAAATACGAATGCCAAGGATTTGTCATTTCGGATAAAACAGAAATCGTAGGGGATGAAGGAAAGAAAATAAAGGTTTTTCCATTTTATGAAAGAAGTTGCTATTGTGATCATTGTCCAACTGGAAACAAGCAAGAAACGCACAATATGACTTTCAATAAATACCAAAACAACGGTTCATTCATAAAGAAATGTCCAAATATTGCCATAAGCAGAGGTAGAAAAGCGTTTTACAAATCCAAAGAAATTCCGACATAAATTATTTCTTCGCTTCAGTTTTCTTCTTCCTTATCCAGCCGACCTTTCGCGGGTTGCGCTTCATCTTCACCATCCCGACCTCGCACTTGCGGCTGCAGAAGTAGAATATCGAGCCGTCGTTCTTCACGAACATCTTTCCGGTTCCTATAGGAATCGCCATTTTGCAGTACGAACAGTTTGGCATAATTATCAACTTTTATATTTTTATCAATAACGGCATTTTCCCTTTCCGCCCAAACCAAGATACGCTATTGGCGGTTCAAATATTGCTTGCCGTTCTAATTTAGGTTTTTCATATGGCTTCTTTCCCGAATTATCTTCTCCCATATTCTTTACCTTCTTGTTCGTTTTCACCTTCTCGGCTCCATTCCGCCCGCGCTTTCCATCTCCGTCTCGCGCAGCAGGAGAACGTCGCCCTTTCTCACGGGGCCGATTACGTTTCGCAGGAGGATTTTTCCCGAGTCGCGGCCGTCCATCACGCGGCAGCGCACCTGCATCACGCCTTTCACGCCGGTTCTGCCCAAAAGCTGCAAGACTTCCGCGGGCGTTCCCTCCATAATCTGTTGTGCCATAAAAATCATTCTTGATTTAATCTTTTATCAAAATCTTTTTCATAGTTCTACATTTTAATTTTTGCCACATCATTTCTTTGTATTACATAATATGGGGTTTTAGATTTTCCATTAATGCTGACTATCTTTATTGACGTCAGCATATCTTCAATCTGCTCAATCGTATAACCGACGAATTTTTCGAATCCTTTTTTTTTCCATTTGATAAATCTCCGCCATGTTATTTCACTCTATACATTTTTTTCATTTTATATCTTCTTAGATTTCCACAATAAATCTTTCCGCTTTCCATTCCTCATGTGAGGTCGCACGTTTCTCCCTTCTTCTTATAATTTCCGCACTTTTCCAATATCGGACACTTATTTTCATACGGAACTTCTGGAGCTGCCGCATTTTCTCTTCCAAAATCCATTCTATTTCACCTTCAGCGACCTTATCGTTTTTGCCAGATCGTCTATCTGCTTCTTTGCCTCGCCTTCCATAGCGATCGCAATCGCGGCAGTCGAGACGTCGATTCCCGCGGCGCGGCCGAGTTCGGTCTTGCTTTTCACGTAAGCGTAAGGAATGTTTTTCTCGTCGCATATGATCGGCAGGTGCATCACAACCTCCTGCGGCTGCACGTCCTCCGCTATCACGACAAGCTTCGCCTGCGAGCGCTCCACCGCCTTTGTGGTCTCGTTAGTGCCGATTCTTATCTTTCCGCCGACTCTCGCGGCTTCTATAGTCTGAAGAACTTTTTCCTGAAATCCGTCCGGATACTCGATTTTCGCCATATTCATCACCTAATTTTTTTGTTTTGTCCGTCATCGGTTCGTATTCTGTTTACTGAATTTGTTTCGTCCTAATCTATTTAAAGGTTTTTTTACCGGCAGAAATCAAGAATTACACCAACGGCATATTTGATGTTCTCTCCATCATCTTTTATATTTCTGATACTTTCGCAGTCATTGAATGTAAATCTCCATTTTTCATCGTCTGAAAAAACCTTTATTTTTGCATAATCCTGCACTTCTCTTTCCAAATATAATATTTCATAATAATTTTCCGGCACGCTAAAAGCTCTTGATATTTCTGAGATGACGGGCATTCTATCCTTGAAAAATCCGTCTTTTTTGGAAAAAGACTGCAGTTTGCGCTTATATGTTACATAAAAGCCATTACTTTTCGTCCAATATGAGAACTGAGGTGGGTTTGCGACACACCCAAAGCTCATCTGCTTGGTTTGAAAGTCTATTTTTTTCTTTGCGAGATTTAGAATGTATCCTTCATTGATATCCAATTCAAATGTTTTTCCGAAAGGAATTTTCGACGCTTCCAGCGCTTCCTTGAACCTTTCGTATCTTTCTTTATCCGTCGCTTTTGGCATGTCAAATTCGAGCATATTTTTAGATGAAAGAAAAAGCATTTAACCTTGCGGAATCGCGGCTTACTTGTGCGCGAAATAGAACAAGCCCTTCTTGTCGCAGCGCGCGAAGCCGACACGCTCGAACTGCACAATCTGGTTCGGCTTTATCTTGGCGGCGGCAGGCTCCGCGAGCCCCGAAATTATTTTTCCGTCGGGCATCACGAGCTTTGTTTTTATCGCGCCTTTCGGAACCCAGTGCAATTTCGGCACGTGCACGAAAACCTCTTTGGTTTTCGGCATGCCGGAAAGCTTCGCTTTCCGTGCATCTTTCAATTCGCTGCCGGTAACTTTCGCTTTCTTGTCAAGAATAATGTTGCAGAAGTGCATAAGCCTCGCTTCCTTTCCTTTATCGGCGTCAAAGTCGGCTTTCTCGACAAATATTTTTTTAGTTGCCGGAATCCTTCTGAACTTTTTCCCTCCCGGATAAAGCGGCGCCTTCACGACTTTCGCGGGAACTTTGTCAAGCTCAATCTCGACAGGCTCCGCCACGAAGAAATAGCGGTCCGAGGTCTTGTCGATGAGCTTGCGGTTTTCCGCATAGAGGATTTCCAAGTCAACCGTGGTTTCCGACTCGTTCATCCCGATGCCGACCATGTAATTCCTTATCGCCTCGGGCAGTATTCCCCTCTTCCGGAAAGCGCTCAACGTCGCGAGCTGCGGGTCGTCATATCCCGAGAATTTTCCCGACTTTATTCCTTCCGCAATCTTGCTTTTTGAAACAACCATTTCTTCCGTGGTCATGATTTTTCCGTATATTTTCGCGACAGGATATTTCCAGCCCATGTATTCGTAAAGAATCCTCTGCCTCGCCTCCGAGATTGCAAGGTCTTTTCCGCGGACAATGTGAGTGATTCCAAACTCGCGGTCATCTATAGCCGAGGCGAAATCAAGCATCGGCCATACTTTTTTTCGCGGCTTCCCCGAAAAAGGATGTTGTGGCTTGTCAACAATCCTGAAGGCGACCCAGTCTATGACCGCAGGATCCTTTATTTTATCCATATCCGTTTTTATTCTCCCGACAGCCTGCCCTTCCTTCAGCTTGTGCTTCAGCATATTTCTCCAGCGCTTCAGGTTTTCTTCGGCGTCCAAATCTTTGCACGGACACGGTTTTCTCTCGTTCCTCACCATCCTGCTCCAAGCTTCCTGCTCGCAGGTACAGACGTAGGCGTTTCCCGCTTCAAGATTCTTCTCAAAATATTTGTAATAAATCGGCAGGCGCGAGGAAGCACTGAAAACTTTTCCGTATTTCACCCCGAGCCATTTCAGATCGTTCTCAATCCATTTGTATGCCGCCTTCATCGGAACCTTGTTCGGATTCTTCGGGTCTGTGTCGTCAAACCGCAAGAATAATTTTCCCCTGTACATTTTCGCGTACTCGTCGTTCAGGATGACCATTCTCGCGTGGCCGATATGCAGCGGCCCGTTCGGGTTCGGCGCCATTCTCATCACAACGCATGTATCCGCGTTCGGCAGCGGCGGCAATCCTTCCCGTTGTTCCTTTTCTATTTTCTGCCAGCCGGTCTTTTCCAATTCCTTTTTTTGTGTTTCCAAATCGAGCGCGTTAACTTCGGAAATTATTTTCGTTACCGCCTGTTTCAGCGCATTCATATCAACTTTCAGCTCGGGCTTCTCGGCTATAACTTTCCCTATAACCGCTCCCATGCTGGCCTTGCCGCCGAACTGCGCCGCGTTCGCGAGCGCGTGCTTTCGGATAATCTGCTCTGTTTCAGACATGATAAATCATTCCCAATAGAAGATTAAAAGAAAGAACAAATAAAGATAAGCATTTAAACTCTTTTCGTATAATATCTGCTTAACGGGCTCATAGCTCAGTCTGGTAGAGCGCTCGGCTCTTTACGAAAGATTTTAGAGCCGCACAAGAAAGAGAAATTCTTTCGATGAGTAAAACCGAGATGCCGCGGGTGGGCTTTTCTTTCAGGGAAAGAAAACCCCAGGGAAAAGAAAGATATTAGAAAAGCCCCGCGAATTCGAATCGGGAAGAAAATCCCGTTGGGCCCGCCAATCTTTTCTTGTGATATGAATATCTCTGCAAAATAGTAAAACCTATATTGATTCTATTTAAAATTTATCCATAAATAAATTACTAAAGATATTATTGTTATTATCAATAAAACATACTGTTTCCAATTCCAATCCTTTCCTACTATATGATGCCAAATCCAAAGAAATGTAAAAGTTATGCTTCCGATAGCTAATAAGAACCAATATTCTGTTGATTTAACTAAATTAACTACAAGAGTATTCCATATTTGTGGTAATAAAAATGGAGTAATAAATAATATTATAACAAACAAAATAAGAGCCACTTTAAAGGTTGAGATAACTGGGTTTAATTTTGAATAACCTTCTGCATGACCAAATCTAAAATGCCAACCAGCTCCATCGTTCACTAATAGAAACCATTCTATCACTTCTCCAATTAAAAATATTATTGCAAAAGATGTAAAATCTATAAGTATGGAAAATATATCTACCATATAATCCCTTAAATTAGTAGTTTGAATTAATTAGAAAATCCCTTATCTCTTCTTCCTAATCCCCGTGACCGTCTTGTTCTGCCACGCGAACTTCTTCATTCTCGCGTCGGGGAAGCCGCAGGCTGCGCAGCGTTTCTGGTTCATGTGGTAGGTGTGCCTGCCGCAGCGCCTGCACCTCATGTGCGAGGTCTTGTTGTGCTTGCCGAAACTCGGCCCTCCTTTTGTCATAAAATTACCTTGTTAATTTAACCAGATTTTCTTGCCTTTTAATGCTTAAATATGTTTGCAAACCGGCAATGCGATAAGATATGGAATCAGAAATCAAACGGGTTGATAAGGGAATACAAGTTCAAACCCTCCCTTACTCCGGAGAAATCAGCACTATAGTGTCGCCGCGAACGATCGCGGAACCGAGTTTCGTGACGTTGCCGTTTTTCGTCTCCTCCGTGTTCTCAAGCCAGATATTCAGATGCAAATCAAACGCCTGAAGCATTCCGGTTATGTCTGAGCCGTTTTTCAGCCTGACAATGACTTTTTTTCCGCGCGCTTTTTCCAGAACGTCAATCGGTCGTGTATTGTTCATAAAATTGCCTTTGAAATTATTATAGAGTTAATTAATGAAGCGCATATTTAAGCTTAATCCGTGAGTTGCGTTTAAATCTTTTTGCATCGCATTAAGATTATGGCAAACAGAAAGCGCGAATCTGCAGAGAGTTTATTCGGAAAATACGAAAGCAGAATTGTTGTTGAAAGCATTGATTATGACGTTGGTAAAGAACAAGTTTTTAGGATTGATTTTGCGCCAGTAACAATTTCATTAATTATTCCGACAGAATGATAGAAGATTACAATAAAATTGTGAAAACGAAAGAAAAGTCAAAATATCCTGCCGCGAACAAGTTTGTAAAAGAAACTGGAATTCTTGACAAGCTAAAAAAATCAAACGTTAAGATAATAAATAAGAATTGGAACACTCTCGGCGATGTTCTGGACTGCCTTAAGAAAGGATTTTATTCGGCGAAATTTCAGGAGCTTGAATCAAAAAATGTTAGGCTTGAAATCGAGGAGATCCCGACATATGGGGCACCTGCCATGTGATTCCGCGGGACGCAAACGCTTATAAATGTTGCATTGGATAAGAAATAAGCGGAAAGATAATTTTAAAAAAGTGACAATCATGCGAGCGCAGACAAAAAGCAACAAGAAGCCTACCGGCGGAGCCTACCACAAGATGAGAAAGAAGAAGGTCTACGAGCTTGCGGGCGACTTTTTCCCGGTGAAGCTTGCGGAAAACTCGAGGAAGATTTCAAGGACGCAGGGAGGCAACCGCAAGGTGCGCGTTCTCCAGGCGAACAAGGCCATCGTTTTCCCCGGAGGGAAGCTTGCCAAGATAATAACCGTCAAGGAAAACGCCGCGAACCCGAACTTCGTGCGAATGAACATAATCACGAAAGGCGCGGTCATCGAGACGGACTTGGGAATGGCGCGCGTGACCTCAAGGCCCGGACAGCACGGCCTGATAAACGCGAAGCTGATTGAGAAGAAGTGAGGCTCTGCATTAGTTTCATAATTTGTGAGTGAGAACAATGAAAACAAAATCACCAAAAGACGTGTTTGATGGCAATATGTATTATCCAACTATAAATCTCTCAAATTATTTTTCCGGTGTTATTTCTGATTTTCTTGGTGGCTATAAAACAGAATATGGAAGAAGAAAAAATACGGCATAAATCTAATTTTATGAACGGCGATTTTATGGTCTCGCAAGTCCACGCGTTCCACATTCTCGTAAAAACGGAAGCGGAAGCGCAGCAGATTCTTTCTGAACTGAAAAGCGGTGTGACTTTTGAAAAACTGGCGCAGCTGAAGTCGCAGTGCCCTTCGGGCAGGAAAGGCGGAGACCTCGGATTCTTCGGGCGCGGCCAAATGGTAAAGCCGTTCGAGAACGCTGCTTTCGCGCTGAAGAAAGGCGAGATCTCGCAGCCCGTGAAAACCGATTTCGGCTGGCATATCATCAAGGTAACGGAAGCGCGGTAAAATATCGGATTCAATAATGGCTTAGTTTTTTCTGTTTTAGTGCTTCACTCCTTCCGAGATAATCGTGCTTCAAATCAAACACACCATAGTCAAGCAGGCTTCTTGGCCAGACGCCGAATGTGCACTTCTCGTCTATCGGGCAGTCCTTGCATTTCTTTTTGCTGCAGCCGTTGCTTGACCATTGCCAGATATTCTCGTCCGCCTCGTGAATGTCAAATCCGCCTTCCTCGCAAACTTCTTTGTAATATCTTTCAATAACAATGTTGTTGTCGCCGTCATGTGGCCTGAAATATATTCCCCTTCGCTCTTTTTTCAGCATCTCGGTCTGCACTACAAACCTTGCCTTATGAAGGTCAACCGCGAAATTGCATTCCCCCGAAGGGATATCAATCAGTCCTTCCTTGACGCAGGCATTCAGAAAATAGTTAGCTGTCTTTCTTCCATAGAACGGGATCTCATCGATCCTTTGAATAAGCGAATCATGATCATTGCATCCGGAAAAAAGCTCCAGAGGATTGTCGTTATATTCCTTCAAATGTTCCGAAAGCATCGTCCATTTTCTCGGGATTTCTCCCCTTCTGTTTACCATGTTCATTCTCGGCAAGAATATTTTTCCAAGATATTCCGCGCTGCATGAGCGCACAAATTCGGGGCTGAAGATTTCGCGATTGCTTTCAAAAAACTCGCACATTCTCTTGTACACATCCCTTGATTTCGTACGCGGGAGAAACGGGGCCGTGTAATACAATAGGATTGCCTTGTCTTTTTCGCCGATATTCTCCGGAAAAATCTCGCCCCGAAGGCTGCCGTTTTTGAAAACAAAATCCCCATGTTTAACGGTGTCAAAGACTATTTTCATTACTTCAACGCCGCGACCAACATCAAAATCTGCGTCCGACAGCTTGGCAGCGGGAGCATCATAAAAAACCTTCTTGAAATTTTCCTCGCAGCCGAGCCCTATCCACTTCCTGCGGATTTCATTAATCTTTGCGGGATTTTCGTCTATTTCCCTTAGAATCCGCCCCGTTATACTGCTTTCGTTTTCCTGCACGGACTCTGCGATTTTTTGCATGATTGCATTTGATGTAAAAAAGATTTATACGGCTGTTTCTATGGGATTGTATGGACATCTCAATCGGCATACTTTTCGGAATGGTCGCGCTGTTCGGATGGGGCGCGTCCGACTTTTGCGTGGCAAAATCCGCGAGGGGCGCAAGCCCGTTCAAAGCGTTCTTCTGGAGCCAGCTGGTTGCGCTGTCGCTGATGCTTCCGATATTCCTGCTGTTCTTCAGGCTTCCGCAGTTTTCGTTTGCCGTAATTGCCTTGCTGGCGATATCCGGAATTCTAAGCGCGGTTTCCAACTTCTCATTCTACAAAAGCCTGCAGGTCGGAAAAGTCTCGATTGTTATGCCTGTCGGATCCTGCTGGGCTGTCGTAACTGTGTTGCTGAGCCTGACGCTTCTTCACGAGGTGCTGACCGCGACGCAGGCGTTCGGGATAAGCCTTGCAATAGGCGGCGCAGTCCTGGTCTCTTTCAAATGGAAAGACCTGATGAGATTCAGGAACCGCACAAAGGGATTGAACTATGCGGTTATCGCAGCGCTCGCTTTCGGCGCGGACTTTGTGGTTATCGACCTGCTGGTTTCCGAGATCGGCTGGTTCCTTCCTGTTTTCTTCGTCTCCGCGATAACCGCGTTCTTTCTTTTTCTATACTCCGGCGCCGCGAAGAAGGACATCTCATTTCCGAAAAACATTTTGCTGTTCATAATCCTTGTCGGGGCTCTCGACACAGTTGCGTATTTGTCATACTCGTCCGGCGTGACTTCCGAATATTCTGCCATCGTTGCCCCGATAGGTGCAGCCTCGCCCGCAGTCAGCATAATCCTCGCGAGAATTTTCTTCAAGGAGAAGCTTCATTTCAACCAGAAGATCGGCGCGGTCTCGGTTTTGGCAGGGCTGATTCTGCTGTCGCTGTAACGGAGATTCCTAATGTATAAATAGACTCCGCGATAAACTTATTTTGCGAACATTTTAGGCGATAATTATGGTAAGAAAACCGAGCGAGTTTCCGTCGCAGGGGGAAAAGGTAATAGGAACAGTGAAAAGGCTGAATCCCTATTCCGCGTTTGTCGAGTTGGACGAGTATGAGGGGCTGGAGGGAATGATTCACATCTCCGAGGCTTCGAGAAAGTGGGTAAAGGACATCAGGGAAATCGTGAAGGAGGGACAAAAAGTTGTCGCGCTCGTGATGCGCGTGGAGCCGGAGAAGGGCCATATCGCATTGAGCCTGAAGCGGCTCGGCAGGCGCGACTACGACGAGAAGATGAAGGAGTTCAAGCGCGAGCAGAAAGCCGAGAAAATGCTTGAAATTGTCGGGAAGGAATTGGGGTTCGACATTGACAAGGCTTACGATGAGATAGGTTTTCCGCTGATGGACATTTTCGGCGAGATGTTCAAGGGATTCCAGACCGCGCTTACGAACCCCGACATTCTCGGCAAGAAAGGCATTCCGGAAAAATATGTGAAAGTCATAAAAGCGGTTGCGGAAAAAGTGATGGAGCTGAAAGAGATTGAAATAAGGGGAATGCTAAGCCTTGTGAGCTACGCGCCGGACGGCGTTGAGCGGATAAAAAACATTCTCGTGGAAGCCGCGAAAAAAATGGAAGTGAAATATATTTCCGCGCCGAAATATCTCGTCTCGATAAAGAGCAAGGACATCAAGACCGCGGAGAAAAAGCTGGAAACGATGGCGGGCGAAATCATAAGGCAGGTCGAGAAGGCCGACGGCGAGGGAAAGTTCGAGAAGGTGAAAGAGTGAAATCTTTATCCGTTTCTTTTTCCAATTTTCTTTATGTCAGACATCCGCCCGATTGATACTGAAAGAAGCTACGAGAAAGCAGCCATCCGGAAAACGCAAATAGAGATGGCGCAGCGCATTTTGCAGGAGCTTACGCTTGATGAAACTTCTTTTGTTCTTGACGCGGGATGCGGCTCGGGATTCTCGATGGAAAACGCGCTCGCGGCAACAAAAAACGTTTTTGGTTTTGATATTTCTTCAGAGCTCCTTCTCGTTGCAAAAAGAAAAGGTATAAAAAATCTTGTACGCGCTGACTTCGAAAGCATACCGTTTAGGGAAAATAATTTTGACGCGATAATCTCGCTGTCCGCGTTGCAATGGTTCGACCCGAAGGACGAGCACGACGTGAAGGATCATTATGCGGGAATAGCGAAGGAATTTTTCCGCCTGCTGAAAAGCGGCGGGAAAGCTGGGCTGCAGTTCTATCCCGCCACGGAAAGGGAATGGGAAATCGCGGTAAAATGCTTCAGGAAACTTTTCGGCGGATACATAATCGAGGAAGGCGAGGGAAGAAAAAAGAAAAGGTATCTGATTTTGGAGAAGAAGTGAGCGATATGGAAATCAGAAAAATAAAAGAAATGGAATTGCGTAAAATTAGTGAAATAGATATGGATTTCTACGAAGGTTACAAAACGCCTTTGGAAGTTCTTGTTAATTGGTTTAATATTTTTCCAGAAGGGTTTCTTGTTTCAGAAGAAGCTGGTGATATATCTGGATATATTTTTGTTGAACTGCTTGAAGAAATAAAATCTGTTCCTTTTATCCATGATGCGAAAATCACACATACGAGAAACGGAAAGTATCTTTATGTTTCAGGCTTCGGTGCAAAAAACGGTTTTGAGCAAGCAGGAAATCTTTTGCTGGAGGAAATAACAAAATTCGGAAGGAGTAGGAATTGTAAAGCAATCGTCTGGGTTACCGGCGAAAAAATGAAACATGATATTTATGAAAAACGGCTTATTGAAAGGTTTGGATTCATAAAGAAAGAAATGATAGAAAAATGGGAGTCGCATCCGAACCATTATGTTTCAGACCATGCTATTTGGATTAAAGAATTATGAGATGATTTTTATGATCGCACACAATCCCGACGAACTTGTTGCCGTTGTTGACGAGAACGACAGCGTTGTCGGAACAGACACGCGGGAAAACGTTCACAAAAAAGGACTGTTACACAGGGAAATAGCCGTAATAGTCTTTAACAAGAAAAATGAAATTCTCCTGCAAAAAAGGAAGGACAACGGAAGATACGGGTTTTCCGCGGCAGGGCATTTTTCCACAACCGAGAATTATTTGCAGGGCGCAATTCGGGAAACAAAGGAAGAGATAGGAATAGGACTTAAGAAAAATGATTTGAAGGAGATAGCGAAATTAAGGCGCGATGCCAAATGGGACGGATTAAGAAATAACGTATTTCTGGAAATCTTTAAAACAAGAAAAGATTTTAAAATAAAGGATTTCAAGATTGATAAATATGAAGTTGAGTCCATAAAATTTTTCAGCATAGGACAAATAGAAAAGCTGGTTTCCGAAAGCCCTGAAAATTTCGGCAGGGGCTTCAGAAAAGTCTTTGAGCAGTTTTACAAGAATGGTTGATTTTTATGCTCACGTTTTTGCATCCGTTCGCAGGATTCGTGCTGGCCGCGCCTGTCAGAAAGAAACTGGATATTCCGGCATTTTTTCTCGGCGCGATGCTTCCGGATTTGGAAGGTTTGTATTTTATTTCCGCCGCTTACAAAAGCTGCGCCGCCTTTGTCGGAAGCGAATTTACAACCTGCGCAGCGGGCTATCCTTCGCATTTTTTGCTGCACTCGTTTCTTGGCGCCGTTCTAATTGGGTTGGGAATCGTGGCATTTTTTATGTTTGTAAACAGGGCGCGAATATTCAAGAAAAAAATAAGCGCGGAAACAATATTCATCTCCTCCGTTCTCGGAACATTGGCGCACCTTTTCGTTGACCTGTTTTTTCACGGCGGCGCCGACGCGCTCGCGCTTTTTTACCCGCTGGAATGGCGCCCGTCCCTCGTCTTTTTGGGACTGCAGCAGTTCTGGAACATTGTAGCTGTTGCCGGAATCGCGCTGTTTGTGTATATTTATCTGATTAAAAAAGAAAGCTTGTTTGGCGATAAGAAATGAAATTCGGATATCCTTTTTGGTACGGCGATGGAAGCATCAGGAAGCACGCTGAAATAGCAAGAAAGCTCGGATTCGATTACGTGGAGTTCTCGCTGAATTATCCCTGGCCTGAAAAGCTTTCGGAGAGCGAGAAAATGTTTCTGATGAACTTAAAAAGGAATTATAATCTTGACATAGCATTTCACGCGCCTTTGGGGGGCGTTGACTTATGCTATCCGCGAAAAGATATTTATGAAGCATCGATGAAGGTCTTTTCCGATTCAATGGAATTCGCCGCGGATTTTGCGTCGCTTTATTTTAATTTTCATCTTGCCACGGACGTCCCCACTTGGAAATGCGCGGATATAAGAAAGGAGTTTGTTGAAAGTGCGCGGCATTCCGTTTCGCAAATAGCAAAAACAGCCGACAGCTATGACATTCAACTTACATTAGAAAACAATCCAAAAAAGATGTTTTCCGACATAAAGGAATTGAAGCCGTTCTTGCATGACAATCTGAAATTCTGCTTTGATGTCGGGCACGCAGCAAGAGCCGCAGGCGAAAAAAGCGAAAAGATATTCGATTGGATAAAAGCTTTCAGGAAAGATATGCTGGTTTTGCATCTCCATGATGTCTCTTCCGAAACAGACCATCTTTCTCTGGGCGAAGGAAATCTTCCGCTTGAGAAAATTTTAGAATCCGTAAAAAGAACAAAATGCAATTATACTCTCATAGAACTTCATAGAGGGGCGAATGGAAGAGATGTCGTAGAAAGAGATTTCAAAAATGGATTGAATTACTCTAAAAAGTTTTTGTGATTCATATGAAAATCCGAAAGTGCGAAAAATGCGGGATTTACACGCTGAAAGAGGTTTGCAGAAAATGCGGCTCGACCACGACAAGCCCGCACCCGCTGCGGTTCTCGCCTGACGACAAGTGGGGCGAGTGGAGGAGGAAGGCGAAGATGAAGCAGGAAAAAACCGCCATTAAGGATTGAATTTCCCAATCCGGAACGGCTCTTCAGCCGCCGCAAAAACGCTTAAAATGGCGTTCTTGTTTTTCAGTTCGCCAATATCGCGTATCGCAAAACCTTTAAATAACTTCACGGTCAAGAGAAAACTGGTTGCCGATCAAAGAGCGCCGGCAAGACCCGTTCCCATAAGCCCTTTTCTTTTGGAAAAGAAAACAAAAATTTAATGAGAAATTGGCTGGGGAGTTCGAACACGGCAGTGAATCGGCGCATCGATTTCGTTTGTACTGTTGAACAAACGGGAAGGCGAAGACGTTGGCAACCACTTTATTTTTTCTGCTGCGGACGGCTCTTTATAAATCTCGAAAACGATTTTCTCTTTGTGATATCATGTTAAACCGCGTAGCCAAGATTCTCGAGCAGCCGGCGTGCGACCACTGCCTCGGAAGGCAGTTCGGCCAGCTTCTCTCGGGCTTTTCGAACGCGGAGCGCGGGAAACTGCTGCGGAACGCGCTCGCGCTTGCAGTCGACTCGAACGAATTTCCCGCGGAATCGCTGGCAAAAATCGATATGAACAACTTTCATCAATGCAGGTTCAGGTTCAACAAGGACCTCGCGAAAAAGGATTTTGAAAAAAGGGTTTGCGCGATATGCGGCGATTTCTTCGAACATATAGACAAAATGGTGGAAAACGCAGCAAAAAAGCTTTCCAAACAAGAGTTCGATACTTTCCTCATAGGCACGAAGATTTCCACAGACCTGCTGCAGAGGGAGGAACAGCTTTGGGAGAAAATCGGCATAGAATTCTGCGAGCCGATTCGCGCGGAGATCAACAGGGAGGTCGGGCGCAGGCTGGAAAACGCCTTGGGAAAGAAGGCAGACCTGAAAAAGCCCGACATAGCGGTGCTTTTGGACTTGGAGCAGAACAAGATAAGCCTGCAAATAAATTCGCTTTACGTTTTCGGCTATTACCAGAAGCTCGTCCGCGGAATACCGCAAAGCAAGTGGGGAACTCCGCACAAATACAAGACGTCGGTGGAGGAGATAATAGGAAAGCCGCTTCTCAAGGCTGCTGACGGCTTTGACATAAAGCTTCACGGCTCGGGAAGGGAGGATATTGACGCAATCTGCACCGCGTGGCGGCCTTTCGTTCTTGAGGTGCTGAAGCCGAAGAAAAGGAAGATAGACTTGGAGAAAGCGAAAAGGCTGGTGAACGGCAGGAAAGTCCGCGTGAGCGGCCTGAAAATAGTGGAGCTGGACGTTGTGCAGAAGGTGAAGGAGGCGAAGCCGGACAAGTCTTACAAGGCTGTTGTCAAACTTGAAAAGGAAATAAAGAAGACTGATTTGGCGAAGCTGAAGCAGCTGATAGGAATAATAAACCAGAGAACGCCGCAGCGCGTGCTGCACAGGCGCGGCAACCTGCTGCGCAAGCGCGAGGTCAAGGAGCTGAAGACAAAATGGCTCGGGAAGAAGAAATTCGAGCTTATCGTGAAAACGGAGGCCGGTCTTTACATCAAGGAGCTGATTTCGAGCGACGACGGCAGGACGAAACCATCAGTCTCCGAAGTTCTCGGCCAGAAGGCGATCTGCGAGAAGCTGGACGTGATAAAAATCGAGCAGATAAAGATATGAGATTTGTGCGGCGCGAAGTTCTGGTTTTAGAAAGGGTCTGGCAACCTTTATAAGCGTTAACTGCCAATTCTTAGCAACAGCCCTAAAATCAATCAGAGATGATATTCATGGTAGTCAAATCGAAGGGTCCGCACCGAAGAACGCGCGAGAAGTTCAGGCGAAGCCAGAACGACAAGTTCACCGTAAACGATATGCTCAAGCAGTTCTCGGTCGGCGACAGCGTGGCAATAAAGATAAACTCCTCGTCCGCAAGCATCCCGTTCCGCAGGTTCTACGGGCTCACGGGCTCGATTCTCGAGCGGCGCGGCGCGGCCTACATCGTGCAGATAAAGGACGGTGACAAACTGAAGAAAGTCATCGCGAAGCCGGAGCATTTGAAAGCTGTACATTAGGTGGTAAAATGAAAAAAAACGAAATTATTGAAGCTCGAATAAAGTTTCTCGCAAACATAGTAGAAGGCGGTGAAAAAGCAATAAGAGAAAGACTTTTAAAAGAAGAGACTACTTTTTTTTATATTGAAAAATATCCTAATGGAACAGGAAGAATTATCGATGCGGGAATTCAAAAATATATAGGAGAAAAGTATCATCCTAATGAAAAATCATATTTTACAAGCATTTGAAAACGTAAAAATTTTATAAAACAAGCGGTGAACCAAATGAAAGTTTCCGACATAAAGTCGATTTCGATGGCAGAGGCGAAGGAGATTCTCGAGCAGCGCGAGAAATCCGGGGAGCTCGGATACGAGCAGAAGATAGCTGTCGAGCACCTGAAAAAGCACACGAGGCTCGCCGGCGCGGACGCGAAAAAAATGATAGACGAGATATCCGCGGTCCTGCGGATGAGCAGCGAAACGCTGGCGATGATAGTGAACATCCTGCCAAAGAATCCGGACGAAGTCAGGATGATTTTTGCGCGCGAGCGCTTTTCTCTGAAGGAGGAAGAGATTTCAAAAATAATCGAAATCGTGAAGAAATACAAATAAGGCCGCGCGATTCCTGAAGACAGCAAAATCAAATACTCTCTGAAAGATTAAAAAGCCTGCAACGCCGAAGAATTAACAGCAAACGAAACAAAAGGTATAAAGTGATAATTATGGTTATGAGAGACGACGTCGTGATTGTCTTGGATTTTTTGCAGCACGGGCACCCGAACGACAGGAGGCCGGAGCCCGTGGCGCAGGTTATCGGGAAGAACTACTTCTCGCTGCTGGAAGTCGTGCTTCGCCAGGACCTGACCGCGAAGCTCGGGGACGAGCTCTACATCGGCGAGGGCAAGCGCGAGAACGTGGACCACATACGCGGCAGGATAGGCGCGAACAGGCTCACCGCGTTCGCGAGGGCTGAGCTGCCCGCGATAGTCGAAAGCATAGTGAACAAGAACGAGCAGAGGTTCGTGGACTTCTTCAACAAGGCGGATTCCCTTACCACAAGAATGCACCAGCTCGAGCTTTTGCCTGCCGTCGGAAAAAAGCACATGTGGGACATAATCGCGGAAAGGAAGAAAGGCGCGTTCAAGAGCTTTGACGATGTCAAGGCAAGGATAAAGCTCCTGCAGGACCCGAAGGGGATGATAATCAAGAGGATAATCGAGGAGATCGAGAACGACGACGAGCGCTACCGCGCCTTCGTAATCGGCCCGCCGAAGCGGGAGGATGAATACTGAAGCGCCTGATTGAGTTTTATTTCTCCGGGAATAATTTCATTTTCTTTCAGAAACCTTTAAATAGCTTTCAAAGGATAATAAAAGAACGGTAATCGACGAAAAGATTTTCGGTCTGATTTGCCTAAAAATAATAAAAAAATTTAAAATTAAAAGGTGATTTGAATGGCTGCTGCGAAACCGCACTTGAATCTTATGACAATAGGGCACGTTGACCACGGGAAATCAACTCTCGTAGGAAGGCTGCTTTACGACACCGGCAACGTCTCGGAAGAGGCGATGAGAAAGCTCAAGGAGGAGGCAAAGGAAAAGAAAAAGGAGACGTTCGAGTTTGCCTTCGTCATGGACAAGCTGAAGGAGGAGAGGGAGAGAGGAGTGACAATCGACATCATGCACCAGAGATTCGACACACCAAAATATTATTTCACGATAATCGACGCGCCCGGGCACAGGGACTTCGTGAAGAACATGATAACTGGAGCTTCGCAGGCTGATGCCGTCATCCTCGTCTGTTCCGCGAAAGAGGGAATTCAGGAGCAGACAAAGGAGCACATCTTTCTTGTGAAAGTTCTCGGCGTCCAGCAGATGATAGTCGCGGTAAACAAGATGGATTCCGTTAACTATGACAAGGCGAAATACGACGCCACGAAAGCCGAGCTGGAGAAACTTTTGAAAAGCGTAGGATACGATATAACAAAAATACACTTCATCCCGATTTCAGGATTCGTCGGCGACAACGTAGCAAAAAAGTCGGACAAGATGCCTTGGTACACAGGGCCGATTTTGACTGAAGCTCTCGATATGCTTAACCCGTCAAAGCAGCCGATTGACAAGCCTCTGCGCCTGCCAATACAGGACGTTTACACGATAACAGGAATAGGAACCGTGCCTGTCGGCAGGGTTGACACCGGCATCCTGAAAGTCAACGACACTCTCGTCTTTATGCCTGCGGGCGTGAAAGGCGAGGTCAAGACAATAGAGATGCACCACGAGCAGGTTACCGAGGCAAGGCCTGGAGACAACGTAGGCTTCTCTGTCCGCGGAATAGGCAAGACTGACGTGAAGAGAGGAGACGTCGCGGGGCCTGTAAACAACCCGCCTACGGTGGCAAAAGAGTTTACTGCGCAGATAATCGTGCTGAACCACCCGTCCGTTATGACAAAGGGGTACACTCCAGTATTTCATGCCCACACTGCGCAGGTTGCCTGCAAGGTTGTGGAGATAATGAAGAAGATTGACCCGAAGACCGGCGCGGTTCTGCAGGAGAACCCTGACTTCATCAAGACCGGCGATGCCGCAATAATAAAGTGCGTTCCGCAGAAACCTTTCGTGATTGAGAGCAACAAGAACTTCCCGGAGCTCGCGCGCTTCGCTGTGCGTGACATGGGACAGACGATTGCGGCAGGAGTGTGCCTGGAAGTTGTTCCGGCGACTGCGCCCGCAAAGTAAGTTCTGAATTTAGAAAACGGGAGGGGTCATTCCCTCCTAATGGATTTTTTAGTTTTATTTAAAAATCTTAAAAACGATTTATCTTATTATTTCAATATCGTTAAACACTAACGAACCATCTTTCTTAACTCTTATCTTTTCTAATTTATCAGATGATACTTCAACAGTTTTTATTTCCCCGCTGTATATTGATTTTGTTAGTGGCACATCAATAGCTCTTACAGTTTTTATAAAACCATCAGAATCAATACGCTGCGCATCACGAACATATCCTACTGTTTTTATACCACATACTTCTATATCTACAACTTCAACATCTTCATAAGTTTGATGAGTCTTTCCATCATCACCCTCAAATGATACCATTCTTTTCTCATGTCTTGTCATACAATCTTCTTCCCATTGCTTTGTCGCATAAATGATGCTTGAACATAAGTTTGTCTGCAACAAATCAATCATCCAATAATTTTCAGCTGAACTTTGTCAAACCAACAAGGCAGTTATAGATGTGCGCCTTGAGAATCATCTCA
>JBAQNA010000006.1:0-22651 GCA_049303335.1 Candidatus Aenigmatarchaeota archaeon | reverse complement strand
GATGTCCAGCCGCTTGTCGTGTTTCCCGTAGTGTTCATATTAGTCAGCGTTCCAATGTTTCCGTTTCCGCTCGTGTCGTATGCGGCGTTTCCTTGTCCTTCGTCAAAATTCCAGCTTCCCGCAAGTCCGTCGGGATTCGGGATTATTTCCACAAGCGCTTGCGCGACTGCGGCGCCGTTTGTTATTTTCAAACTATGCTTTCCGAACGGCACCTGCCACAGTCCCGAGACATTCACAACACTCGAATTGCCTTCCTGTATCGTGTTAGTGTTCGCGTCCAATGCAATGTCATCCATCGTCACAACTAATGACTTGTTCTCAATCACTCCTTTTCCGCAGTTCCTAAGCGTTATCTGATTCCCAATAATGTTGTCAACCTGCATGCACATCGAAAGCTGCGCCGTTAGCTGCGAAGCCTGCGCCGAGCCGGATGAAGTTGTTTGCGAGGCCAGCGTTGACGAAAATACATAGAACACTCCGACCAGAGAGACTGTGATCATGAGAAGCATGACGGTGGCGATTACCGCAGAAATACCTTTCCGGTTTTGTGTTATCATGCAAAATAGATGCAGAAGCTTTAATATAATCTTTTTACAGAACCCGCAAATATCAAACCAAAAGCTTTACCCTGTTCAGGACAAGGCCGCCAGCGGTCGCGGTGCCGTTGTTCACAATCCTTATGCTGCCGCTGACTGCGCCCTCGCGGCTGATGAACGGGAAAATCAGAAACTTGCTCGCGCCCGTCCTGTTCCTGTAATAAAGCTGGATTCTTATCCTGCTGTTTTCCTTTTTTTCGCGGATTACGGATGACGGCTCGCTGATGCCCACTTCCGATGAGTTGTCGCCGTAGATGTAAACCCATTCCACAGGCACGTCCGCGTTTCCCTGAAAGCTGTATTCGATAGTGCCGTTCTGCATAGTAAGGCTCGCGGAAGACTTTAGCTGCATAATCTCCGAGCCGCCGTTTTTTGCAACGCTTTCTATCTTGCTGTCAAGGCCGCGCACGAACTGCTCCGAAGCGAAGACGGCAGCCTCGTCCGAGTTGGCGCCTATCACGGAGTTTCCCCAGACAAACGCCGAAAAAAGCAGGATAACCGATATGAGAAAAAAAAGCGCCATGTTCATGACTTCGGTCTGGCCTTTCCTGCCGTGAGAAAGCGCGGTTCCTGCTTTTCCGTTTCTGCGCGGTTTCACAAATCCCTTATCAATCATATTCCTGTTTTGAACTTTGTTGTATTAAAAACTTCTTTTCTTTCCGGCTATCGAACCGCCGCGGAATTAATCGCATATAGGAGAATCAGCACGTTATCGTGTAGTATGAGTCGGGCGCATATGCGATTGACAGCCTCAGAATATGGTTGCATCTTGTCATTGAATACGGGGTTGTGGCGGTAAACGCCAATGTGCCGCCCGGGACAATTTGGCCAGAAGCGGTCTCGGTGGTGGTGTTGTCGTCTACAAATGCGACGAGAGTGTCGGCATCCAGATTCTGCGTCCCGCTGTTCCTGATCGTAATGTCTATTCCCGTAAGCGTTGTGTTTCTTGCGTTGATTATGGTGAATCCGGAGCCTGCCCTTTTTATGGACGCGTCCGTTTGCGCGCTTGCGCCAGTTGTTACGGAGCCGAACACGCCGCTGGAAAAAGCCCAGAACAGCGACATCAGCGCGACCGTTATCATAAGAAGCATTATGACGGCTATGATTGTTGAAACTCCTTTCATATGATCCCCGTCATTGAAGAAAAAATTTCGCATATTCCAATCCGGCGCGACTATTGCTGTTTCTGCAGGCTTCTTATGTTGATTCTCGGATAAGCAGTAAGCAGCTGCGACATTGGCGTGCCCGATTTGATTTTCTTGTTTATTTCCCCCATCGAGTTTATCATTTCCTGGTTGCTCTCAAGAACCTTCTGGTTCTGCTCGACAATCTTCTGCAGCTGTTCCGTGACCGGGTTCATCATGTCCGTCGGTATTGAGACCTCTGTCTCTTCCCCAGCCATCCTCACAAGATTCATGAAGCTTTTCATCTGGAAAACAAGCTCGTCTATTTTCGGCGGCAGCTTTCCAAGCTCGTTCCTCAGCTCCGAATTCGCGTTTATAACCTCGTCAACTATTTTCTGGTTGCTTTTCACGAGCTCGATTATCTGGGTTATCAGTCCCTGAAGCTGCGGCAGTCCCGAGTATGAGGAAGCCTGCTCAAGCTGCCTTATGCGGTTTTCAAGCCTTCGCACGGGCGAGACCTGAATCATTTCAATTTCGCCGTCCCCTCCCCTGTCCTCTATTTCAACTTCCTCGATAAGAATCCCCTTTTAACAGAATAACATTAAGTTCGTTGTGCCGCTATATAAATCTTTGGAAAGGAAACTCAGAAAGAATGTAAAATTAAGATTTGAAACGCAAAACAAAAAACGAGTGAGAAAAAGAAAACAGGAAGGGCAAAGCCCTTCCTCAAAGCAAATCACTCCATCCCTTCCATTCCGCCCATTCCTGGCGGCATTCCGCCCGGCATTCCCCCGCCGCCGTGCGAGAGCTTGCCCGCGGAAATTATGTCGTCGATTCTCAAGATCATTTCCGCAGCCTCCGACGCGGACTTGATTGCCTGTGTCTTTATCTTCAGCGGCTCTATGACGCCAGCTTCCCACATGTCTATGACTTTTCCGGAAAACACGTCAACGCCCGCCGTTATCTTGCCTGCATCGTGCGCTACGCGCAAAGCCACAAGTATGTCTATCGGGTCAAGACCCGCGTTCTCCGCGAGCGAGCGCGGTATTACTTCAAGCGCCTCGGCGAATGCCTGTATCGCAAGCTGCTCCCTTCCCGAATATTTTTGCGAGAACTCGCGCAAGCCTTTCGCGACTGCGGCTTCAGGTGCGCCTCCTCCCGCGACAACTTTCCCTACTTCCAACGCTGATGCTACGCCGCCGACAGCGTCATCCATTGCGCGCTTCACTTCCTCAATCACGTGCTCTGTTCCGCCGCGAATCAGGATGGAAACGGCTTTCGGGTCCTTGCACTCGCGCACGAAAATCATCTGCTCTCCCGCGATCTTTTTTTCCTCTACAATCGCAGCGAATCCCAAATCCTCTTTTGAGATGTCTCTCAAACTTGTCACAATCCTGCCCTTTGTTGCGCGAGCGAGTTTTTCCATGTCAGATTTTTTTACGCGCCTTGCGCTCATTATTCCCTTCTTTGCAAGGTAGTGCTGCGCTATGTCGTCAATGCCTTTCTGGCAGAGCAAAACGTTCGCTCCGCTTGCCGCGACTTTCTCAACCATGTCTCTCAGCATCTTTTCCTCCTGCTCTATGAATGCCTGCATCTGCTCCGGCGAAGTTATCCTTATCTCCGCGTCAGTCTCAGTCTCCTTTACCTCGAGAGCAGAATCCACGAGCGCGATTCTCGCGTCCTTCAAATGCTTTGGCATTCCGGGATGCACAACCTCCTTGTCTATTACGATTCCTTTTATCAGCTCCGTGTCCTCGATGCTTCCGCCGTGTTTTTTCTCGATTTGTATGTTGTCCGTGTCAACCTCTATCTTGCCGTTCTCCTCGTCCATTACCATTTTCACCGCCTGCACGGCTATGTCCGCGAGATGCTCGCTTGCGCGCTCCGCGCTTTTTCCTGTCATCGCGGTTATCGCTATCTTTTTTAGCGTGCTGCCGTCGCTCGGTTTTATCTCCTTTGAAATGCTGTTCATGAGCTCAAGCGCCTTTTCCTTTGCAAGCCTGTAGCCTTTTGTTATCACGGTGGAATGCACGTTCTGGTCAAGCAATACTTCCGCTTTCTTTAGAAGTTCTCCTGCAAGAACTGCGGCTGTTGTTGTCCCGTCTCCGACTTCCTCCTCCTGCGTCTTTGCAACCTCAACCATCATCTTTGCCGCAGGGTGCTCTATTTCCATTTCCTCAAGAATTGTCACGCCGTCGTTTGTTATCACAACGTCGCCCATCGAATCAACAAGCATCTTGTCCATTCCCTTCGGGCCGAGCGTTGTGCGGACCGCATCAGCGACCGCTTTCGCGGCGGCGATGTTCGCGTGCTGCGCGTTCCTTCCCAAAGTCCTCAAAGTCCCCTCCGGCAGCACGAATATATTCTGCTCTCCCATTTGTCCTTGTCCGTTCATGATATCACCTGTTGTTTTTTATTTTTTAGCTTGAATTTTGTTCAGCTTGATTTTTTACTTCTGAAAATTCCTGAAAAGTTGCGAAAATCTCTAGAAATTATTGGTTGTAAAACTATATGTATATGTGAGTATATTTAAAGCTTACTTCTTATGTAATAGAATGGTGTCTATATGGAACTAAACGAAATACAAAAGAACATCCTAACATTTTTATACAAACATTATCCAGATATGGTTGGTAGCGAAAAAATTATAGAAGAATTAAAAATAAATAAAGATGATTTAAGGAAAGAAATTGCTTTTTTGGAAGATGAATTCTTGATTGAAATTATTAGATTCCTTGGTGGGAATTTTTTAGCTAAATTAACTTCTTTAGGCAGAACTACAGTAAATGAGTTTGTCTCAGAAAAAGAAGGAAAAGAACCAAAAAAGGCAGAAACCGAAGAAAGCACCATTCAAAAAATAAGAGGTTTACAGGAAAATGTTCTTGATATAAGAAATGATGTAAATCAAAAGATAATAATATTCGATAAAAAATTAGACGAGTTTTATGGAAGATTAATTGAGATTTTTGGTATTTTTGCATCCATCATTGCTCTGGTATCTTTTACTGGCAATGCAATTTTTAATTCACAATTCAATATTTATGAAACATTTGGATTAATAATTGGGTTTGCTGTTGCTTTAGGAATATTCGTATATACAATACATAAAATAATTAAAAATTAGTTTATTATGGGTAATCAATGCAGCTTTCTATATTTTCATTCGTGCATCTCTTTATCCGTTTGTAAGCTAACAGCCATCCTTTTACAAAACCGTATTTTTCCAGAGCCATGATAGCATAATTGGAACAAGAGGGATAGAATCTGCAAATAATCCTGTATTTTTTATTATGATTCCTGCCGAATTTTCCATGCCAAATTTTCTTTATAGCAAAAATTGAAAGAATAACCAGCAGGTTATTTCTTCTCATAAATAATCTCTTCTTCCTTGTAGTTTGCAGAGCCGCATTGCGGACATTTTTTCAGTTTATCCAGCAAATCCTGCTGGGATTCAACATTCCTTTTGGATTGAGTTGCTGCCCCCATATTGCCTCCGCAGGCAGTAGAACCCTGTATGCAGGCATTAAGCTTAACATCTCCTGCAATCTGTTTTTCTCTTGAAGCTAACGAATGCCAGATTTTACCGCATTCGTTGCAGGTTCGCTTATACTCTTTAATATGATTCTTCGGGTCAAAATTTTCTTTTGATATTTTGGTTGTTATAACATCACCCTTTTATTATTTATTTAATTTTGGACAGTGCAACAGCACTTAACGGCCATGAGGAAGAGCAACTATCCCAGCCCTGCCATATAATATTTTTTCCATAAATTTGAGGGTGGAAATAATGGCAATCGTTGGCTATCTCAATTTCCTTATTTGAGGAAATATCAAAAATGCCCAATTTCATTAGATTTGAATCTTGATTTGGTTTTAGCTTTCGGTAAACTATTATATTATCATAAATACTTGGTTGTTTTTCTAAAATATCAGCAGTATTTGTTATTTGAGTCTCTCTATCATTTGTCAAATCGTAAAGAAATATGTCATAATTATCTTTGCCATCTCTATTATCAGAATATACTATCTTGTTATTATTCAAGAAAAAATCTTCTTTCGTATTTGCGGCGTATGTTTTTGGAAAAGATATTGCTTTCTCTAACTTCTTATTTTCAATATTGTATATCTTAATCTCGTATGAATTTGATGATTCGTTCAGAAAGTATGAAAGAATCTTGTTTGAATCCTTGTCTAAAATGAAACTGCTTTTATAAACATAGCTTAAAGAATTACTTAGTTCTATTTGAAACTTTTCAATAGTCTTTTTGTCTAAGTTATAAATAATGAATTTTATGTTATAAATTCTTCCGGGCGGATAAAAACTTTCATTTAATGTTTCAGAATAAATTATGAATACAGCAAAGTCTTTAGTTAAGCCTACTGCTTTGCTTATCTTTTCATTAGAATCAAGAGATTTGTTAATTTCTAAATTTTCTGTTGCTTTAGACGTTATATCATATAATGCATAAAGAGGTTGTTCGCTGCCTCTGTTTGTTACAAATCTATAATCTTTATACAATATCTTATTATTGGAAATATCTACTATTTCTTGGTCTGATAAATCTTTAGTTATTTGCTCAAGTTTCTGATTAATAATATCATATAGATATACATCTTTCTGATTTCTCTCGTTAGAAAAAGCAAAATAATTTCCATATAAATATGAACTCCAGATTTCATTTTCCTTTAAGCTTACTTTTATTGGATTTGTTGTTTGTAACATTTCTGTATTTTTTATAGAAGATGCTGAATCTTTGGTTGTCTGTTGATTAGTTGTTTCAGAATTAGATTGTGTTGATTGTTCCGAAGCAACAGAATTTCCAGTTGATACCTGATTATTAACACATCCAGAAACGATTACAACCCCAATTAAAAGAAATAGAAAAGCGATATTTTTTATTTTGCTCACACAATAACCTCTTTTATTGATTCTCTTTAATTATTACAATTTTGCATTTATAAATACATATCTGAATATTGGTAATACTCTGGTCATATATGATTAACAATTAGGTTCTAAGAACCTAATTTATGGTCAAATGGGAACACGTGTCTTTTGTCAACAGGAGCCAGCAGAGGAAGAAGATTCTTTCGGCATTGGAAAAGCCTATCACGCCGAGCCAATTATCCAAAGCGACAGGGCTATATCTTACTCATGTTTCAAGAGCCTTGAGAGAATTAACCGAGAAAGGTCTTGTAGATTGCTTAACGCCAAAGGAAAGGGTGGAAAAATATTACAGGATAACATCTTTAGGAAGAAGTGTTTTGAACAAAATAAAAGATATGAAACAATAATTTAATTTTTACTAATTCTCGTCTGATGTCCAACCAACCGCCCTTTTAAAGATTGAAAATAGAATAAACTGCAGCAGAAAGACAATAAAAGGCGCAAAATATGAAATTCGAGGAAATGGAACTGAATCCGCTTATTCTGAAGGAAATCAAGAAGCAGGGATTCACGGAGCCCACGGAGATACAGCAGAAATGCATTCCGGAGATTAGAAAGGGAAACGACGTGGTGGGGCAGTCGCTGACCGGCTCGGGAAAGACCGTGGCGTTCGCAATACCGATTATCGAGAAAATAGTTCCGGGAAAGGGCGTTCAGGCGCTGGTGCTGACGCCGACAAGGGAGCTGTGCGTGCAGGTGAAGGACGCTTTTGACACTTTTGGAAAGGCAATGAAAATCAGTTCAGCCGCGGTTTATGGCGGCACTGGAATGCAGTCGCAGTTCTATGCATTGAGAAAGGCGGAAGTTGTTGTCGCTACTCCCGGCCGCTTGCTTGACCATATAAACCGCGGCACAGTCCGTTTCGAGTCGCTGAAGTTCCTCGTTCTTGACGAAGTTGACAGGATGCTTGATATGGGATTTATCAGCAGCGTTGACAGGATAATCCAGCGACTGCCGAAAAACCGGCAGACACTGCTTTTCAGCGCCACGTTCTCCGAGAGCGTGCACGCGCTTGCAAGAAAATTTTTGCACAATCCCGTATCGCTGAAGGCGCAGGTATCCGTGGACAAGAGCCTGCTCAAGCAGGTGTATTATCCCGTCAAGGACCATGAAAAACTCCCAATACTTTTGCACTTATTGAAGCACAAGACGTCGGGGTTTGCATTGGTGTTTTGCGCGACAAGGCATCACGTCAATATGCTGACGCGCAGCCTGCAGTCGAAGGGCATCAACTCGATGGCGATACACGGCGGGCTCTCGCAAAACCGCAGGCTGTACGCGTTGGACGCGCTCAAAAACGAGCACATAGACGTTCTTGTCGCCACCGATGTGGCAGCACGCGGCCTTGACATAAAGAATGTGACGCACGTTTACAATTACGACGTTCCGAAAACTTCCGAGGGATACACTCACAGGATAGGCAGGACAGCGCGCGCGGGAAAAGGCGGCGACGCGATAACAATCCTGACGCAGGCGGACTTTGAAAACTTCCGAAGCGTTTTGGCGGACAAGAGCATCGAGATAGCCGAGGCCGAGCTTCCGCCGCCGTTTGAGAAGGCGAAGTTCAGCACGTCCGCGCCGCGCTTCGAGAGCCGCTCCGCGCCAAGGGGCTTTGCAGCAAAAAGAAAATTCGGCGGGGGAAGAAGCTCCGGCGGAAGAAAATTCATGAATCACGGATATAAGAGGAACAGATGATTAATTATGAATATTGAAAATATACGACAAGATATAGCTAAAAGTGAAAGAGATAATATTGAAAAAACTAAGAAAAGATTTTCAAAACATATAGGTTTGATAGAAAAGCAACATGAATGTCTGTTAGAATTTTTGGTTAATTTTTCATATGAGAATTTGAAAATAACTATAAACCAGAATGCTTACTTGATAATATTTTCTTTATTTGCTGATATGATTAAAAAGGAAAGACTTTGTATAGAATTAATACAGAAAGGTTATTATTCTGAAGCAGGTTCATTGTTAAGAACCATTTTTGACCATTATTCTCATATTCTATACCTTTCTAAGTATCCAGCGGATTGGGAAAAATGGATACAATATAACAATTATCAAATGGATAAGGTAGAAGGTAAGAATCCACAGAAACCTAATAATGTATTCCTGAAACCAACTGATCAATTCCTAGACTTAATAGGTAAAAAAGATTATTATAGACTTTATAGAAAACTATCTGGATACATACATACTTCTTCCGATGTTTTACATGGAAACTTCACACCACTACCGCCTTCTGGTCAGATATATCATTATGCGCCAAGATTTATTGAAGATAAATCAGAATTCTTGTTAAATATTTTATTTGGATTTATTAACGAGTCAATATGGTTGGGTTTGAACAAAACTATGGAATTCTCGAAAGTTCCAGAATCTTTAGAGAAATATAAAGAAACTCAAGAAGATGTTGCAAAATGTTTTGATAAATTTTATTTAACTTGATTGTTGTAGCTAAAGCTTCGCAAGCCTGTCAAAAACATTTTTATACTGTTCTCTAAACAAGAGAGCCCTTTTCTGTATGTCTTCCTTGCTCAATTTTTCCAGAAGCTCAACCATGTCTATTTTCTTTCTCATAATTATCATTGGTTGCCTGCCACTTATAATCTTTCTCCATCCGCAGGCATTTAAATCATTCCGCGCCATTAATATGTTATGGCAGACGAATTGAGGGAAAGGTTTCTGAAGATTTATGCGAACATTCCGCTGAGCCTGAGGAAGGAGATAATCGCTATAATCGACAAAGAGCCAATAACGTGGAGCGTGGCTTATGTCGAGGTTTTCAACGGCACCAAAAAAGGCGAAGAGATATTGAAAAAGCTGGATGAGATGAAATTATTATGAACGAAATATCGGAAGATATAAAACAGCTTGTGATTATGAGGCTGGAAACGCTGCCTGCAAACAAAAAGATTTCCATAGGCTCTTACGGGGAATTCAGCAAGGAAGAATTGATAGAGCATGTAAAGAAAGAGGACGGCATAGGAAGAAAAATGATAGAAGTTGAAATGGAGTTCCTGAAAGCATTCAAGGAGGGCATAATATTATGAGCATTTTTCTTATAACAAGGCCAGAGCATGACGACACTACACATTATCTGTCCAATTGGTGCAAGGAAACCATAGAAACCGCGCAAGACAAGGGAATAAAAGTCATAGACCTTAACCGCGAAAGGGCGAACAAATCCGAAGTTGAAAGCGTCATCAGTAAAGTTTCCCCGAATTTTATAGTATTCAACGGGCACGGAAACGACAATGTCGTTACAGGGCATAACAATAAGCCCATTATAACGGCAGGCGAGAATGAAGATTTGCTAAAATCAAAAACAGTTTATGCCATTTCATGCAAATCAGCCAAGATTCTCGGCCCGAAAAGCATCGAGGCGGGAGCAATAAGCTACACGGGATATGACGACGATTTTATTTTTCTGTATGAGCCTGAAAAAATCAGCAGGCCGCTTCAGGACGAAACCGCAAAACTGTTTTTTGAGCCTTCAAAGCTTTTTATAACATCCCTGATTAAGGGCAGTTCCGTGTTTGAATCGCGCAAGAAAATGGAAAGCCTTATCAGGAGCACAATAATAAAGATGTTGGGCAGCAATTCAGACGCAAATATAGTGAAATTTTTATGGTGGGACTTAAAGCATTTTGTATCGCACGGAGACTTGGAAGCCACAATATAAGAATCTCTAAACTTTCTTCCTCGCTACTCTTATCAGTTCTTTCCCCGAATCCATTTCTCGCAGCTCGCTGCGCTCGACGGCGGGCAGCCCGTAATCCAAGTTCTCGGATTTTTCCGTTATCAGGAGCGCGGGCTTTTTTATGAAAGAGACGAACCGTTTCAGCTCTACGGAGCGGTATTTCAGTTTCCTCTTGTCGCTGTCCACGTCGGAGAGAATCAGCGTTTCCTGCTTGGATATAGCGTTGAAAGGCGTCTGCCTGACGAATTCAGTCTCGAAGCCGAGCCGTTTCAGCTCGAAAGAAACCGTTTTTTCAAACCCCGGCGAAGGCGCGCCGTGCTCTTCCCGTCTTTCTGAAAAAATCTCAACATCAGATATTATTTTTTCCTTCAATACTGACTCCAATGATTCTGCCACCGAAAGAAGCATGCGCAGGCTGTTGTTCTCGTGCTCATAAACCGTTTTCTTGTTTATTCCGACCGTCTCGGCCAGCTCCTCCTGCGTCATTCCTTTTTTGTTGCGCGCGCTTTTCAGCGCATAAGAATCTATCTCAACATAAAGCCCGCCCCTGTCGCGGTAAACGCGGGGAAATATCTCATTACATATCAAATCTTCAAGCGTGTCTTCGCTGACAGCAGGCACGTCAAACCTTTCATACACGATTCCCCTTTCAAGCTTTTCAATTCGCGTCTGTGCGCCAACAAGCAAAGGCTTCGCATCAAGGCTGCTGCTTATTATTTTCAGATTTCGCGCCTGTTCCGCGGAAAAGGCGTCAACATTTTTCAAAATTTTCAGAAAAAGAAGCATTTTCTTTTTTGCGGCCAAGTCAAAGCAGCCGCGGTAGCGGCAGGTCGCGTATCCCTCCTCCAGAAACATTCTTTCCATATTCTCGACTAAAGGCGTTTTCAACATACAATCAGTTGGTCTTCAATTTATTTATTTCTATAAAAGATGGTGGGCGAGGAGAGATTTGAATTCGAGAGGTTTTTCTTAAGGTTTTCTTTTGCCTGGGATTTTCTTTTCCAAAAGAAAAGCCCACTCTCGGCCACCAGTATTTACGAAACGTAGCCGTCAAAAGTGCTGCTCGCAACTTTATAAGACTGGCGCTCCAACCTGGCTGAGCTACCCGCCCATCTCAAATCAATAGAACTATTTCCTTTAAATGTTTTAATCTTGTTTCAAAAATAATAGAAAATTGGTGGGGCGGGCGTGATTTGAACACGCGACATCACGGTCTTCAGCCGTGCGCTCTCCCGAGCTGAGCTTGCGGTAACATAAATACCGCCCCTTACGGGCCCCATTTTATATGCGATTTTTTATTTTAAATGTTTGTAAATGGCGCCTGGGGCAGGAATTCCGATTTTACTCGAACCTGCGACCACCTGGTTAACAGCATCACCTATCGCATCAAACGTCATTAGGTTTCATCCGTTCGGTACGAAAACAGATGCTCTACCTGTTTCTCTTTTTTCTCTTAACGAGAAAAAATCTGAGCTACCCAAGCTTTAAAATCTTCTCTATATATTATCACATCATTTCCTAAACATTTATAGTACTTAAGCAATGTTTTGGGAATAACTACATATACTCTAAATCCATTATCATGTAAATCCAATATTTTTTTCTTTAACTTATAGGCATTTTCTTTCCCCCTCCACATTGTACATTCTATAACGGTTGAGCCGATTACAAAATCAGGAAAATAACATTTTCTTTTTACACTGACAAGAGGTTCATATTTGTACTTAATTTCTAAATCATATAGTGTGTCTGCAACTTCCTTTTCAAGTTCGTTTCGTACTACTTCTTTGCTTTTTGTTTCAAATTTATAATTACCAATCTTTTTAAATCTGCTGTATTGAATTGAATAATATTCTTCCTTATTGTATCTTTTCATTCTTTTATGCCATCTTCTCATTCTTTCCGATGAAATCTTTTTGAGCATATTCATGTTTTCAATAAAGATACCTTTCCTTTTTTTGCTCTCTACACATTTCTTCCCGCCAAGTTTTCTTCCCCAGTTAGATTGCAACATTGAGATAATTTTCGGCTTAGATTTTAAATCTAAAAACTTTACAATAATATTAAACCTTTCTAATGGAAGATTGTATTTTTCTAACTTATAATCGCTTATTGTGGCATTTGATATGCCAATTATGTTTGCTAATTTTCTCTCTGAACCTGCTTTTTTAATGGCAGAGAATAGAAGCTTTTTCTGTTCGCCTACAGCTAACTTAACAAACATATCCATATTTTATTATATTAGTATTTAAAATTAACTACCATACTTATCTACCCAAGCACAACACAAATCTCGCGAAGAAACTTTATAAAGTTGTTGCGAACTGAAAGTTTATTAACGAGTTCCAAGAAAATACTGTCATGGACGACACAATCAAAACATTCAAAGACATTCCGAGCGAAAACCTCGTCACAGGCGGTCACGGAACCTGCAGCGGCTGCGGTCCGGCTATCGGTTTGCGGCTTGCGCTTCTCGCGCTCGGAAGAAAGACGATGATAATAAACTCCGCCGGATGTTTCACGCTCCAGCCGACTTATCCATACAATCCTTTCAAGGTTCCTTGGATTCATCTTGCCATTGAAAACGCGGGCGCCGCGGCAATAGGAATCTACCACGGGCTGAAGGCGCAAGGAAAGGAGAAGGATGTCACTATTCTTGCCTACATCGGGGATGGCGCGACCTACGATATCGGTCTGCAGTCATTGTCGCACGCCTGCCAGCTGAAAACAAACTTCATTTATGTGTGCTATGATAACCAGAATTTTGCGAATACTGGCGTTCAGCAGTCTTCCGCCACCCCTGAAAAGACGTTTACAACCACGACCCCCATTGGCGAAAAAATCCGCGGCAACCCGTTCAGGAGAAAGCCGATCACTAAAATAATCGCCGCGCACGAAATCCCTTACGTGGCAACAGCTTCCGTATCGCATCCGCTGGATTTCATTAACAAATTAAGAAAGGCGCAGAAAATAAGGGGTCCGAAATTTATTGACCTGCTCTCGCCGTGCCAGCCCGGCTGGGGCTTTGATACAAACGAGGGCGTGGATATAGCGAAAGCCGCGGTTGAGAGCGGCGCATGGCCGCTGTATGAAATGGAGAACGGAAAGTTCTCACTAAGTATAAAACCCGAAAAACTGAAACCGATAAAAGATTATCTTTTTATGCAAAAGCGCTTCAAGCACCTGAACCAGGCGGAAGTTGCACAAATCCAGAATGTCGTAAGCAGGGAATGGGAAATGCTCCTGCAGGGCAAGTTCTGGGACGCCGTGGAATACTGAAAACTAAGTGATACAAAATGAATAAAGTTGATAAAAAGGTTGTTGAACTTCAGAAATATGTAGCTAAAAAGTCAATAATTAAAGCGCTTCTTTGTATTCTTGGTGCTTCGATAATGATATTTTGTTTATCAAATAGTACTTTTTATTTTTTATCAGGAAATATCTTAAACTTTGGCATATTTATCTCTATAACTTATGCTGGGTATGTACTTTTAATAATTTCAGATAAAGGATTTGATAACTATTTTATTTTTATTTCTATCTTTATGGCAATATTTATTTTTTATGGAAGTATTTTCTTTATATCTCAATCTGAGAAAGACTTATTCAAATTTCCATTCTATCCTAAATTTGAATCTAAAGATAATATTTTTATAAATGATGCAAAATGTGAAAGCATACTATTTCCGACAAGAGACATACCTACAGAAAATGATGTTTTCTATTGTATGATGCATATAGAAAATAGAAATGTAAATGAATCATTCAATATAAATATAGAAATAGAAGATTTCTATGTCCCACTCGATAATTCTACGCTTAGAAAAGCATATTGTTATTTTTTTAATGATAAAGGATACAATAGTTTTGTTAATAATAGTGAATCAGTAGAATGTTTGCTAAAAACATCAGTAGGAAACGTTGGAACACATGATAAAAGGATTAGATTTAAATTTATCTCTACAAAAGATAATAAAGAAATTGATATAATTTCATATTTTACATCATTTAGATATAATTCTTTAACAGAATCTCAGTACAAAGAAATAAAAAATAATACAACTACTTTATTCTTTTCAGGAATTATAGCTTCATTTTCTTCTGTATATTTTGTTAAGAATTTTATGGAAGTGTGGGATAGAAAAACAAAACCTAAAAGAAAGAAATGTCCAAAATGTGGAAAGATGAATGAGGTAGAATAAATTTTAATTGGAATCTTTATAACTTTTGTCGGCTGTTTCTTTAACGGTTCCTATGAGAAAGATAAAAGTCACGAAAGGCGAATCTCTCGCAGTAGGAAAGCTGCCCGAAGGCTGCAGGCTTTGCATTGAGGGAAAGAAGTCCGTGCTTTTCATGACCGGCGCCTGCAGACAGGACTGTTTTTACTGCACAATCTCTGAAAAAAGATGGCAGAAAAACGTGAGCTGGATTAACGAGCAGTCGCTCAAAAAAGATTCCGAGCTGATAAAGGAGGTGGAATTGAGCGGCTCTCGCGGCGCAGGAATAACTGGAGGCGAACCGTTTCTCGTTCCTGGCAAGACCGCGCATTACATAAAAATTCTGAAGGAGAATTTCGGGAAAAAATTTCATATTCATTTGTACACTTCCGGCATCGGCGTCAGCGAAAAACAGCTTGAAAAAGTTTATTCCGCGGGATTGGACGAGATAAGGATTCACCTTAATCCGGAGCTTGTAAAGGTGGCTTTGAAATTCAGCTGGGATGTCGGGATGGAAATACCGGCGATACCGAAAGAATATGATAAAATAAAAAGCTTGGTGGACTTTCTTGAAAGTGCAGGCGCAAAGTTCGTTAACCTGAACGAGCTCGAATTCTCGGAAAGGAACATCATGCCGTTCCAGAAGCTCGGCTTCACAAAAATTTCAGATTCAATGACAGCCATAAAAGGCAGCATGGAAACCGCGGAAAAGATTCTGGAATATGCGGAAACAAATGCAAAAAAACTGAACTTGCACTTTTGCACCGCGAACCTGAAGATGAATTACCAGTTGAGAAACCGCCTGCACAGGCGCGCGGAAAACACGAAAAAGGATTTTGAGGCCGTTACGAAAGACGGTTTTCTGCTGAAAGGAATAATATTCGGAAAGGAATTGAACGAGATAAAAAGCGAACTGATAAAGAGCAATATTCCGGAAGAAATGTTTTCGGTATCGAAAGAAAAAAACAGGATTGAGACTTCGGTCTCGATAGCGAAAAAACTCGCGGAAATATTTCGCGGAAAGTTCAAATGCGCTTTTGTCGAGGAATACCCGACTGCGGAGCCTTGGGACTTCGAGCTGACGCCGCTGAATTACTGAGAAACTCAATCTGCGATGGCTCGTATGGTATTCGGTTTTGACCGAACAAAATCGAAAGTCTTATAAAGACGATAAGACACATACTAATACATGAAACAAAAAACATATTTGGTGTTGGCGATATTGGGAATTATTCTTGTTAGCGGATATGCTGCAACAGAAACCGTACTTAAAGGAAATCCTGTTGTAATAAACAAAGACGTTTCTGGAACTCCGGCTTCTTCCCCATTAGACCTTGTATTGGCAATAAACCAATTTTCAGTTGATAAAACCGGTGAAATAACAGCAAAAATCGGCAAAAGAGAAGGCTATTCGAACCCTGTGAATTGGACTGATGTGAAAGCCGAGATAATCCTTCCCGAGGGATTAGAGTTATTGGAAGGAAACTTAAATTGGCAGGGAAGCATCGTATGGGATGAAGTCAAGGAATTTACAATAAAGGTGAAAGCGGTGAAAGATGGTGAATGGGTTGTCAAAGCAAACGTCAAGGCCACTATTACCATCGATAGTTGGTGGGCTGATTCGGAGCAGTTATATCTGTTAGTGAAAGATGATAAAGTTTTAATCAGTGATGTGCCATTCGCAACAAATTCTGGAGATTATAATCAGACGATAATTCCGTAAATAACATACTATGAGTCGCTGGATTATCCGCAATAAATTGTTTACGAGAATTCATAAAACGCAAGAGTTTCACATATACCAATACTTTTCCGTTTTCCCCGAGGCGACCTTTTTTGCAATCTCCTCGAAATCCTTCCTGCCGATGAATCTTCCGCCGAGCGAAACTATTACGTTGAAAAACTTCTTTGAACTGTCGGATACCGCGGCTTTTATTTCGGGATAGATTATGCCGCCGTAGCCCGTTGAAATGTCGTTGTCCACGACAATTATTTTCGCTGCGTTTTTCAGGGCTTTTTTTATCTCTTCCTCCGGAAATGGCCTGTAACATAGAATCCGAAGCAAGCCGACCTTTTGTTTCTGCTTTCTGAGGCTGTCGACTGCTGATTGGATTATCGTGGAATTGCTGCCGAGCGCGACAAAAACCGTTTCCGCATCTTCCGTCCCATACTCCTCCAGTTTTGAATATTTTCTTCCAACCGATTTTTCAAAATCCGCGAACACTTCGTCTATCTTTTTCTCCGCGTTCATCATTGCCTTCCTTTGCTGCGCCTTGAAGTTCATGAATTCGTTCAGGACGGGACAGCCGAGAATCATGGGCTTGTTGATGTCCAGAAAAACTTTCGGCTTGAAGGGCGGAAGAAACTTGTCAACTATTTCCTGTTCCGGAATTTTCGCAGGCTCCCTTGTATAGGAAAGCGTGAAGCCTTCCATGTTTACGACCGCTGGCAAAAGCACGTCCCTGTCCTCGGCTATCTTGTAGCTTTGGATTATCAAGTCGACAACTTCCTGATTGTCTTTTGCAAAAAACATAATCCATCCGGCGTCGCGTATCGCCAGTATGTCCGAGTGGTCGCTCCACAGCGTGATTGGCGCTGATAATCCGCGCGAGCAGTTTGCCATAACTATCGGCAGCCTCATCCCGCTCGCAACATAGTGCATCTCGTGCATCAACAGCAATCCTTGGCTAGAGCTTGTCGTAAATGTTCTCGCTCCGGTCGCTTCGCTTGCTATCGCCGCTGACAAGACCGAATGCTCGCCTTCCATGGGCACGAACTCGCCGTTCCATACTCCGTCGGCTTTCCACTTTGCAAGCGTTTCGATTATCTCGGTCTGCGGGGTTATCGGGAAGTTCGGCACGACCTGTACGCGCGACAGCCGCGCACCCCAAGCCGCTGCGGTGTTGCCGTCAATCAGTTCGGACTTCTTGTTTGAAAAGGATTTCATAGAAACTATTTAGAAAAAGCTTAATATAAGTTTCTTAAACTTGCATGCCATCTGCTAATCTTCCACCACTCTTAATACATCATTCAATTTTTCATAAAAATCCAACACGCTTTTATCATTAGACAAATCCAATTTCTTAAGCGACTCATCCAGACAATTATGATGTCGTTTACAGGAACTGCATGAATCGTCAGCACGTTCAACATAATTACTTTTCAATAAAAATATAAGATTAGACAGCCCCGATTGCTTTTTTATGTCTTTCTCGGCTTCCGATTGCCCTATTTTTCCAGCTTTGGCAAGTTGTTGGATAAACGCTGTTTTATCCGCGATTTGTGCGTCCCTTATTTTTATGTTAGCATCAATAAAAGAATCCTTATTTTCAAACCCGTTTTTTATCAATTTTCCATATTCTGTCTTATCCAACTCCGAAGAAAATTCATATCCTGCCGCGCCGTTATTTAAGAAATTCTGGAAATAATCAAGTTCAGCAAGCGCAAGTTCCGATTGCATCTTTTGCACATCATTCATCGAAAAATAAGGCAAGTAACTTTTCGGAAAACCGTTTCTTGACAATATTGCTTTTCTGTCGTTAAGAATTCTTTTCATCTCCTTTTCTGAAAGTTCGGAAGGCTTTCTTGGCTTTAGCGAATCGAGTGTTTGTAAAGAATGGATTATTTTGCCTGTAAAAATATTCATGGCGTTCTCGCCATATTCGGGTTCTCCGAATTTTTCAATTTTATATTCGTTAATAGTTTTGTAGAACCGAAGTTCGCCACCTACTATTGTGTCAAAAACTTTATTGCTCATGCATATCTTTTAGCGGAATAAAGATATAAGTTTTCATTTTTCCTCTTTCGCCCCGTTCTCATCTTCGTGCGAGTCCAAGTCCGCGGATATCGCTTTCACGGGGCATTCCTGCTTGCAGATAAGGCAGCCCTTGCAGACGTGGTAGTCGAAGACGGGAATTTCCCTGCCGCCGGATTTTTCCCAGTGAATCGCCGAGTCAGGGCAGAACGTGAAGCATATCTTGCAGGAAATGCATTTCTTGTAGTCTATTTTCGGCTTGAACACACGCCAGTCCCCGGTCTTATGGCGGACCGCGCTTCCCAGCTCCCTCAAATGAGGGATGCCTTTGATGCCGAGATACTTCAGCTCTTTCTCTTCAATCAACTCCGACATAAAAATCACTTGCCTAAACTTTTCATGCAATCCAAATATTCCTGCGTTTTTTTCCATTCGCATTTTCCCGAGACGCATCCGCAGCCTGTTTTTTTGAGGCATCCGTATTCGGGAAGATATTCGCACGTGGTTATTATTGAAATCGCCTTATCCGCTGCGGCGCAGACCTGTCCCGAGCATCCTCCGGCGCCGCAGTCAGAATCCTTTGAGCATTCGAGAGGCTGCGCTTCTGCGCTTCCTTTTTTGACTTGCCTGCATTCGCTGTTTATGCATTTTATTTCGAGATTGCCGCCTATTCCCGAGCAGAAGTCGGGGCATTGTCCGCTTGCATTCACAAAATTCTTGTTTCCGTAAAAGCATTCTCCAGTGGCATTGCTCTTTCCGCAGGTGCAGTCCGAATCCACAAAACAGAATTTTGAATTTTCGGGCGGGCTTATCATCTCCAGCGTGGTTATTCCCACCGCTATGAAAACTATTATCAGGAACAGCGCCAGCCAGTTCTGGCTTACAATTGCGGTTACTTTCATTTTATGGCCTCATAACACCTTGTCGCCGCCTCGATGTTTTTTTGCGCAATCTCCTCCAGCCCTTCCTCCCCGAATTCCATGCGCATGGCTTCCTCAAGTTTTTTCATGCCGACGTTCATGATTTTTGCGAGCGCGCCCAATATCGCGGCGTTTGCTATCGGCTTTCCTATTATTTGGAGCGCTATCTGCGTTGCATCGATGCAATAAATCTTTTTGTTAAAATCATACTTTCCTGAAAAGTATTCCGGCTTGCGATGCGAATTTATCAGCATTATTCCCTTAAGGCCGTTTGACACGGAAGAAAAATTCAGCGTATCGTCCAGAAGGATTGCTGTATCCGGCTCGAAAACATAACCCCTTTCAAGAATAGGTTTCGCGTCAAACCGAACAAAGCTCGTGACCGGCGCGCCGCGCCTTTCCGCGCCGTAAATCGCGAAATCCTGCGTCTGATAGCCCGACAAAAAAAGCGCGCGCGCAAAAATCCTTGCCGCAAAACGCACTCCCTGTCCTCCCCTGCCGTGCAATCTTATTTCTTGCATGAAAAGAATTTGGCTTTCCTCATTAAAAAGCTTTCAGAAAAATTGCAATATTGGTGCGCGGGGAGAAATCGTGTCGTCTGTAAACGAATTTCACGGGGCGAAACGCAGAACAAAATTTTATGCTTGCATTCAAGCGTTCAGAATATTTTTATGCCGTGCTTTTTCTGGCTCTTCACGGAAACGTGGCACTTCCTGCACTTGAAAATCCTCTCCTTGTCCACCTTGATGTATCCTATGTTCTTGCCTGTGAGAATTGTATTGCAGATGTCGCAGCGGAGTGTTTTCATTTTATCACTTTGGCGAGCGCGCTTTCATTCCTTGGATGCAAATCGCGGAAGAATCATCCAATTAATAATACAATAATTGGCGCGGTGATATTTAAGCATAATGGCGGCTTGGAATTTTGCAAACGTCTGCGCGGGACAAAAATATTTTACGCCGGAAACGGATTTTTGGTAGCCCCGGGCAGATTCGAACTGCCGTCCGCGGTTTTCACTTTCGCATCTTTCCGCTAGCGCTTTTTGCACCAGCAAAAAGGGCTATCCAGAGACCGCTATCTTACCAGATTTCTCTCTTGGCCACTAGACTACGGGGCTGTCAAATAAGAATGTTATTTTAAACATTTAAAAACAAATTAGTTGCAAGTCGGACGGGTTTGAGAAAATATCAGACTTTTCCTTCCGCAAATCTCTGCCCTTTCTGCGTTATCGCGTAGCAGTTCTCGCCTATGGGCGCGACAACCTGCAGCAGCCCCTTGTCAACCAGCCCTTTCGCGGACGCAAGCGCGTCTTCCACGGACAGCGAGCCGAGCTCGCTCTTCCTGACGATGTGCCTTTTCCGGACGGCTTCCAAAACTTTTGTTTCCGCATCGGTCAGCATAAAAATCACTCAACAATACAATGCTTCTCATATTCTGAAAAAATATTTCAGGCAAGATAGAAAATATGATGCGGACTTTATATAAATTTCAATGTCCGCCAAAAAGTTTTTCACGCTACGATGTCCTGCTTTATCTGGAGCATTTTTGGCTTGCCCATAAGCTGTTCCACAATCTTGAGCGCGAAAGCCACCGCGGTTCCGGGACCCTGCGAGGTTATGATGTTGCCGTCCGCGACCACCGGGTCGTTCCTCGGTTTTCCAAGCTCCTTTTCGTAGCCGGGATAGATTGTCGCCTTTCTCTCTTTCAGCAGCCCGAGCTTCGCAAGGATTCGAGGCGCGGCGCATATTGCGGCCACGAGCTTACCCTGCTTTGAGAAGTCGTCAACTATCATTGTCACCCTTTCCGAACGCATCAAGTTGTCGGTTCCGGGACTTCCGCCGGGCAGCACTATTCCCGAGAAGCCGTCCGTGTTTATGTCAAGTATTCTGGCGTCGGAATTCATCCGGATGTTGTGCGCTCCCGTCACGATGTTGCCGCCAAGCCCCGCTGTCACCACTTCGATGCCCGCCCTCCTGAGAATGTCAACAACAGCAGTCACTTCGATTTCCTCGAAGCCGTCAACCAAGGGAACCAGTATTTTTGTAGCCATGAAACCACCTTTTGCAAAATCAGAATAAATTTATTATAACTTTTGTTTATAAATAGTTTGAATTGCGCTTATATATTTATCGCCCATAATACTTTAAACCGATTTGTTGGAGCAAAACAAAAGAGGCGATGTTGTGAAATTTTTAGGCATACCATTACCATCCAAAAAACAAATAACTTCCTTTTTTGAGGAGGATGCAGCCGGTTCTGGTGATATATTAGAAACAAGAATTGAAAGATATATAGAATCCTTGGGAAAGAAAGAAGCAGACATGACAGATATAATAACCGCATTAAAGATTCCTTGGGGCAGCCAATCAGATAGTGAATATAATAAAACATATAAAAATATAATTCTAATATTGGATAGATTGGTAAAAGAAGGAAAAACAAAGCATAATGGTTATAGAACAATTCGAGGAGCAGGCTGTTGCGAAGAATTCCATATTCCTAAATATTCAGGAGTATAACAAAAAGGTGATAATTATGCCAGTAGCGGGAATGAACATAACCAGCGTGAGTGTGAAGAGGAACGGGAACTTTGCGGGCGAATACCAGATGAACTGCAACGCCAGCATAAAGGACGTGAAGGAGCAGGAGCTCCCGCAGATAAACAAGAAAGGTCTGACCGTGCCAACGGAGTTCAGCGCAATTTACGCGGATGAGAAGGGAAAATCTCTTGCGGAAATAACCATAGTCGGGGACGTGCTTTTTCTTGACGAGAAGAACGAGCAGATTCTGAAGGAATGGAAGAGCGACAAAAAGGTTCCGGAAAGTCTGACAGTGCAGATTATGAACGTGATTATGAGGGACGTGCTTTCAAGGACAATCCAGCTAACCGACTTCTTGAGGCTGCCTATACCGCTGCCCGTGCCTTCTTTCGTTGCAAGCCAGCCAAAGCCGCAGGATAAGAAGAAATAGAACGGTTGCAAAATTTTCACAAAGGAGAGAAGGTAGATTTTTAAGCAAGAAACTTAATTCTTTTCATATGCAAACAAAAGCCATCTCCGCGGTCATCGCCACCGTTATGCTCCTGATGATCACAGTCTCGCTAATCGGCGTGTTCTATGTCTTTTCATCGACGATGGCTTCGCAGACAGCATCTTCCGGCGGTGAGCAGGTTTCCCAGCTGACGGCGCAGCTCTCAACCTGCGTCAGGATTGACAACATGGTCGGAAGCCGGATAACAGTCACAAACTGCGGCACGGGAATAATGACGAACGGCTCCCTCGCCGTTTTCGTAGATGAAATCAGGTTAAATATAAGCATGAACACAATACCCGGAAACGGAAGGGATGTTGTCAATATCACAGACATTGCAAACACAACCCAAG
>JBAQNA010000005.1:0-33209 GCA_049303335.1 Candidatus Aenigmatarchaeota archaeon | reverse complement strand
GCTTTTTGCGTATGAAAGCTGCGCGTCGGAACACGGACAAGCCATGAGTATTCTTGTTTTTGGCGCGCCTTCAGCATAAATTGAATATTTCACGTTTGTAGGTTTTACCGCCTCGATTTCCCTTATTATTTCCTGCGTGTTGTTGAAGATCTGCGACATGTTGCCGCCGGCTTCCAGCGAGCGGATTATGCCCGTTCCCGAATCAGCGAGATCATGTCTTGCCCAATCCTGCTTGACGTTGAGCCACCCGAAAAAAACGGGAAGCACAAGCACGATAAGCAGCGCGGCTATCGCAACCTCGATGACCTGTACGAACGCCTTCTTATGAACAACGTTTTTTTCGCGCTTATTCCTTTTCATCTTACCACATCTCAAGGACGGCTTTTCCATATTTCCCGTTTACGACTACTGGCAGCTCGGATCTGCTTGTTATGCGCGGCCCTCCGAAGCCGCACGACAGCAGAATTGCGCTTTCCGACGTTATGCTGAACCTGTAGTTTATGCTCCCGAACTTGCCCATAAGGTTGCAGTTGGCCTTAAGCGTATTGAGCTTTGACAGTGATATGTTGAACGGCACTGTCGCCAGCCCTATTCTGACAACCTGATTTTCAGAAAGCGTTTCCCAATTGGCGGGACTTCCCTGCGTGGAAACGAGAATGTCCAGTATGGAGCCGGTTTCCGATTTTACGGTGTCCAATTTTGAGTCCGAAAGGCTTGAGGAAAGCGCGTTGTTAACCTGTATCACGATGTAAAAAATCATGACCGTGAAGAATATGAGCGCAAAAATAAAGTCGATTTTCAACTGACCTTTTTTTCTTGAAAACTTTAACAAGCGTTTGCTTTTGCTGCTTGTACGCAGTTTATACGATATCAAGAATTTCACCCTTGCATTTTAACGCGTTCAGAGGGAAAATATCTGCGCGTGCGGGATTCGCCTTATTCTTATGATTCCCTCTTTCGAGACCCATCTGGTTTTCAGCGCCAATGACACTATCTTGCTTCCCGTGATATTTATAATGTCCGCCTTCGGAAAAAAGTCCAAAACATCGTTTCCGATTTCCTGTCCTCCGTAGAATTCCCTGTTCACATATAGCGCAAGCTTCCCTTCCTCGAATTTCTTCCCGAGCAAATCGGAGTCGCAGACCGCGAGCAGCGTCTTTCCGCGCGACTTGTGGATTTTGTAATAGAACATATCACTTCAGAATATGCAGGCAGGAATTTATAATGGTTTTCAGAATACATATATTCAATTATTTAAAAAACTATATTTTCTTTCTCATCTCTATTTTGAGTTCTTTAAAACCTATCTTTCTGTAAGCTTTTATTGCATTTGTATTCTTTCCGTAAACTTGAAGTTTTATGGTTCTCGCGCCTTTTGTTTTACCCCATCTTATGAAGGTTTTGATTAGTTCTGTTCCAATTCCCTTATTCCTGTATTCTTTTTCCACAAAAATCTGAAATAAGTTACATATTTCTCTTTCAATATAAAAGCCGGGCTTTTTTTCTATCTTTCCTGCGACAAAACCGACAATCTTTCCGTCTTCTTCAGCCAAGAAATATTTGCAGCCTTTGAAGTATTTTGAGTAAATTCTCTTAAGAAGATGTGCCGGCTTTCCTGCATTAAAATCTTTGTCAAAATTCTTAGCATCCTTAATAGATTTTATCCAAAAACCCATTATTATATCAGTGTCTTTTTCGGTTGCTTCCCTGATTTTCATAAATATTACCTAATTATATTAATTGATTTAATACACATATATTTATGGCTAATGTAAAGTTTTTGCTAAGCGAAAAAGAGGATGTAAAAACCGCAAAAATCTTCTCCTTGATGAAACCGTACGCGGGAGGCGTAGATTTCAGAAGCAATATTTATAGAGAAATACCTTCATTGAAAAATATACATCTTTTTGGGAAAAAAGAAGCAATAAATAAAATAAGGAGTGAAGTCAAGAAAGTTTATGAATTGAATTATGATTCAATAGAATCCGATAGAACAAGATTTGAAAATTTGTGGAACTCTTTTGATTTTGCGCGCATAGAAAAGGTTATGGACAGAAAATGTGGAAAAGCCTTTTGTTTTGTATCAATATTTGATTGTAATCCGCGCGACATTCAGGCAAAATCTTTTCAGGTTTATTACAAGGCAAATGATGAAAAAGCTTTGCAAACCATAGTTCATGAGCTGATACATTTTGTTTATTTTGACATTTATTCCAAAATATTCAGAAGAAACCCTTTGAACAAGCAAAAGACTTGGGATTTGTCAGAGATAGTTGCACAAATAATGCAAAATGAATTCAGTCTCGGAGACAGTTCATACCCTGCTCATAGAAAAATCATTCCTCTTTTCCAGAAATTATGGGAAGAAACCAAGCCAGAAGGTTTTAACAGCTTCCTCAAAAAATCTGTAAAGTTGATGAAAGAATTATAATTATCCTTTTATCTGCTTTGCCGGGGCGCGCGCGCCGCAGGCTTCGCATTTCAGCATCGTCACGGTTCCCTCCTTCACGAGTTTCGTGTCGGGCTTTCCGCATTCCTTGCAGAGCACGTACTCCTTCACATAGCTTTCCAGCTTCTGCTGCACGATTCTTGACTGGAGGCTGCCCTGAAAAACAGCGCGCCCGCCTTCCAGATGCGCGGGCGCGGCAAGCTCTTTTGCCAGGTATTTCATCAAGTGCTTCTCTTCCCTGCGAAGCGCCGCAGCAATCTGCGAAAAGTTCCTGATGACGGTCTGCGCGCCCTGCACGGTTATCTCCGCCTTCGGCATCTCAAAGCGCTCGCCTGACGTTTTGACTTTCGCCTTCTCAAGCGCCTTCTTCAGCAGTTCCTCGTAAGTTTCTTCCGGCATAATTATCGCTCCAGTTATAATCGGAAAGGAAAGTTTATAAAACCATCAATGATATAAGCGTGACTTTCAATTTAGAAAAAAGAGGTAATAGAATGAACGGAAAAAACACATTAGCGGGATTTGATAAAGTCAGAGAGCAATACGGAAAAGAAATCCCTTTACAAACCAGAAAGCAGATGGCAGAAGTTCTTAGAGAACCTGCTTTGTACGCCTTCTTCAAGGGGGTTTATTATTCTTACGGATATAATGATATTGAAAAAATTCACAGGGAAGCAAAAATTTATGCCGCGAAAGACGAGGCTGATTTGAAAAAACTGCAAGAAGCAATACCTTTCTTCATAAGAAATAACTTAATTGAATCTAACCCAGACAATCCTAAAAGATTCCAGATAAGTGACTACGGAAAGTCCGTATATTATACGATATTTGACTTGAATGAATTTGTTATTCAGCCGGCTTTAAGGGAATTGTTAAGAGATATTTCTAATTCTGACGAGGAAAATGCCATAAGAAAAGGCTTTAATAAAACAGTCGAATATATTCTGTTGTAGATTTCTTCTTAAAAGAATTCTCACAAGCTCTTCAGCTTTCCGGGCCGCGGCTCGAAAAGGATTCCGCTCTCCAGGAGGCTCTGCACTGCCATGTCAACCGCGCTTTCGGACAGCCCGGATTTTGCAAGAACGAGCTGGTAGTCGACGCCGTCCTTTCCTGATTCGTTTACGATTTTGATTATCGTTTCTTTCGCGTCCTTTGGCTGCGCTGTCTTGACATCCGTTGCGGGAAGACTTTCGCTTATGATTCCCTCCGCTTCGATTATGGTTTCCACATCTTCCTCGCTCATCAGGACTTTTGCGGATTCCTTAATCTCTTTGATGTCCGTTGTCTTCATTTTCAGTTCTTTTATTTTGGCTATCCTTTCCTTTTGCTGCTTTGCCATTAGCGACAGCTCCAGTATGCGCATGGTCTCGAAGTTCGGGTCGGTTATTTTCGTCACAATCTCCGGCGCGATGTAAATCTCGCCGTTGTACTCCCTCACCTTTCCAACCACGTCGACTATGCTCCCCGCTTCCACCCCGTCGAAAATCTTGAGACCCCCGAAAAATTTGCACCTCACAGTGTCGGATGAGTCGTCTATCGTTATCGCGGAATAGCTGCTGTCCGCGTTCATGAACTTATCCACGACCAGCCCGAGAACGCGCACCCTTGAGAGCTTTCTTCCGAGATGCGTAAGAACGTAATTGCTCTCGAACCCGGGCTTCTTGAAGAACTTCCCTTTCGTGACTTCGGAGATTCCCGCCTTTTTCGCTGTCAGCCTTTTTATTTCCACTATAACACCTTATTATAATTCAATTTATTTGATATGCTTTCAAAGTTATTTATAGATTGTTTCTTGAATTTAGTTAGTTTTAAATTGATTAAAGAGTATAATTAATAGATTTTTAGAATGCGGAGATAGCCAAGCTAGGTCTAAGGCGCAGGACTCAAGAAATCTTTTGTCTTGAGTGTTGATAAAAAGATGATAAAGCAATCCTGTCGGTTAGTCCGTTCGCAAGTTCGAATCTTGCTCTCCGCACCACATTTTCCAGAAAAACAAAAAAATGGAAATAAAGAATTTAATATTATTTCTCAATAGAAATATGCAGCATTGGGTTGCTTCCCAGCTGCCGCGCAGCATCGCCCGAAGCTTTCAGGTTTTTCTCCTTGTCCTCGTATATGTCCGTGATATTCTTGTACGGCTTCAGAACAGCTTTCCATGCTTCCGTGTCTTTCTTGCTTCCGTAATCATTCATGTTCAGAATATCAAACGAAGCGATAATCTTTTTCTCGGATTCAATCTTATGCTTTCCAAGCAGATATTCCAGAATATTTTTAGATGTGCCAATCTCGGAAGTTGAAACGAAAACAACCTTGCAGCCTTTTTTATGACAGTCGAGAACGCGGCTTATTGCTCCTGGCATTTCATATATTTGCAGTTCCGAGGAATCTCCTTTTATGCCTTTAGATATTGAAACATTTTCTATCTTAAGCGCAAGCTTCAAATCGCCGTTTTGGTAGTTTTTCCAGGCATTCTCATAGCCGCCAACTGATTCTGAATACTGCCTTATCTTCCCTTCAAACAGCTCTCCGCTTTTGGAAACGTCAAAATCAGGCGAGTGGCAGAATATTATTCCGTGCATGTCAAAAACAACAGCAGTCTTCATATCATGAATATGACGCAGAACCTTTATAAAAACTTAAGAAAAATTAGCGGGGCAGAAAAAACACCGCCCCTTAAAATCAGATTTAAAACCGATTAGATGTCGTTAGGCCTGACTGTAGCCCTTCCGTTTGCCTTTGCCCTTGCCGCAGCTTCCTTTACCATTTCCGCAACTTTCTTGTCCATTGCGTTAGCAAAATCTCCCGAAAATCTCATGCCTTTTACAACATCCTTTATCTTGCTTTTTACAACCAATGACATATTCTCACCTCAAAATTCATTTGTCTTTGCAAAATCTTGCATAATTTGTACTATTAGATGGTTTCTGAACCCTTATATAGCTTTCGTCCGTTTGGCTTGGAAACGCAGAGAAACAAAGATTTATAAATACTTTGGTGCCCCCGACGAGCCAAAATTACTGAACTGTGTATACTTCTGATTTATTCAAGAAATGTTTAGGTATTGTTTATATGGATGCTCTCATATTTATAGTTTTTGTGCGAGGGAAGAATCATAATAAAGGAAATAGAAAATTGGATTATTTATCTTTCTAACATCTCTGGCTTTTGAATCTTAAAAATAGCATCGCCGTGCGAATTCTTGCAGATTTTTCCATCGGCATCTTTGGCGGGTATTATCATGTCAAAGCTCCTGAGCCAGCCAAAATATTTGTTGATGGTTCTTTCATCTATCCCTGCCATGCGACCAATAATATTTTCAATCTCCCTGCGAGGTATCCATCCTTTTGGAAATTTTGACAGCATCTCCGTACGGATTTCCTTGCAGGTTTCAAAACCCTTTTTCGGCATAATCCTTTATGTCCGTCTGAATATTTGAACAACACCTTATGCGGTAGCATGATATTTTTGTTGAAACTCTACTAAATCGCTTTTATGTGTGCTATTGTTATTTTATTGTTAGATAACAGTTATATAGGTAGTAGCTATTGTTCCCCTATTATCCGTTTATTTCCGCAATTATGCGGAAATTCATCACTAACTTTATTTTGTATCAGTAGCATGCAGCGCAACGACAAAAGTCTCTGTTTTCTTTTTTTCCCGATTGCAATCTTGTTTTGCTGTTACTCTTACCACTTTAAGATTTTTATTTTCTTCGCACCCCAATATCAGCTTGAGCAGGGCGAATATAATCATTTGGTCATCCCTCAGTTTATCATTGTCGGATTTTACCTCCGCAAAGAACCAGTCGCTCTCATCCTTGTATGCGAATATGTCTGGCTGACCCGAATTGCCGCCTCCCCGCAAACCGTTAACTGCCTTTAGAATCTCCAGCTCTTTTCCTTTTCCCAAAGACTTGAAGAAACCTTCTATTGTCTTATTGTTCTTTCCTATTTCATCATTTGGATTTTTTGCATCTTTCAGTATGTCATATTTTTCCCTGATGATATTATAGCCCTTGTCTCTGTAATAGTTTTCTGCAAGACACTCTACCTTGAATTTATCTCCATTATGCTTGCCCTCAAAATATATAACTTCCTCTTCCAAGCATATTTTTATTCCTCTCATCAAACCAGCTATTTTTTATTCTGTTTTAAGAAGATGTAAGAGCTTGCCATAGATGATGCAGTGGAAGCATTTCTAACAACATTTGTAGAAATAGATAATTCTTGACAATCGCTTTTTTCTGCCAATATTTGAGCGAGATAATTTATTTCATAAATTACTTTTTCTTTCAATTTTTCTATTTGTATTTGATTAGGATTAAGCATAATTGCTGTTACCGTGCTGGCTACTTGTGTTGGCGAAGAAGTATAATTGGAAGAAGGAAGTATGAATCCTACAGTTTGGTAAGAATCTTCTTTATAGTTGCGAACAGATGTATTTTCTGTAAATGAATTTCTATTTAGCCATCCCACTCCTACTTGTTGTGTTATAAAAAATCTGCTTTCAATTTCTTCTATACTCCCATTTCTTGTTCCTTCCATTATGCAATTTGACATAGCTTCTTCAGAAAGCCCAGTTTTATTTTTGATTTCAAACCTTCTCAATCCAGAATGATTTTTCATTAATGCTTCCAAAAATATTTTCATAGTCTCAGTTCTTATCATAAACTCACCGAAGGAAAAGCTTCGTTTTCTGTCAAACCTTGCCCAATTACTATTGGCAGAACTTTTATTTAAGGCTGATATTTATGGATAAAATGTTTTTTGAAAATCTGGAAAATTTGACTTTTGAAAAGTTTATGGAAGCGGCGGCATTGGAAGCGGAGCGGCGCAGGAAGCAACAAGAGGAATCATTATGAAACTAATTTGGAAATTAGATTATCCCGAAAGTCTAAGCTATGACCAAAAAATAAAGAAAATTCTGAAAGTGGCTGGCATACCGCTTCCATTGAATTTTCTTTCACGGATTTCTGGAATACCGAAAGACAGAACTTGTCGTGTTGTCAATTCTCTTGAAAGATACGATAAAGTGGAAAAAGTGACAGAGCAAAGAGCGGCGTATTATTCGCTGAAAAAGGCGAAGAAAAAAGGTTGATTGAAGGATTAAAAGCTTTATAACTTTATAAAAATAACATATCACTATGGAAGCTTCAAAAACTAATATCGGTAATATTTTTAACAGGAGCAGAATTTTAGAAATACCTCATTTTCAAAGGTCATATGTTTGGGAAGAACCGCAATGGGAACGTTTTCTTGAAGATATGAAATATATTTCAAAATTAAATCACCCATATTTTATGGGTTCTGTAATTCTTAAACAGCAGGAAACCCCCAGTTCTTATAAAACTGGAGATATGAGGTCTGTCGTGGATGGACAACAAAGATTAACTACAATCACGCTTTTTTTTAAAGCACTCTTTTTAAAGAATGAAATTCCGGATAAATTTCGTGAAATATTTCAAACGCATTATGGCGAATTAATTTTAATTCATAACTATTTGGATAGAGAAGTATTTGAAAAAATACTTTTTGACAAAGAATTAACTGATAAGGATAAGGAAAAACAAATATACAAGTGTTTTGACTATTTTTCAAATAATATAACTAAAGATGAAATTGATGCGAACAAATTATTGGGAAATGTAACATTTGTTGGAATTGATTTGTCTTCTCAAGAGGATGAGCAACAAATTTTTGATACCATTAATTCATTAGGCGTATCTTTAACTACGGCTGAACTTATGAAGAATTTTTTATTTAAGGATGATATTAAAGCCTACATTAATAATTGGAGGAATGTTTTTGAGAAGGATGACGAAACAAATAAATATTGGGAACAAAAAGTCACGGCAGGTAGAAACATAAGAAAAAATATAGATTTATTTTTAGAATCCTATTTAATGATTAAAATACAAGAAAAGGAAATTAAAGTAAACTCTGAAGATAAGGAAAGATATTCTATAATAGATTCTGTTTTCAATTCATACAAACAATTTATTAAAAAGTATGAATTAAATAAAGATAAAGTTATAGAAGAAATAAGGGAATATGCAGGAATTTATCGGGATAATATTAATCCAGATATTGTTGGACAAGATATAGATAAGAATAATTATACAGATAGGTTAAATCTCGTTATTTTTTCTTTAGATACGGCTACAATAATTCCCTATGTGCTATATATTTGTAAACAGGTTCAAGATTCAAATGAGAAAAATGATATTTTTAAATATTTAGAAACTTATCTAATGAGGAGAATCATTGTTAAAGCAACAACAAAAAATTATAATCAACTATTTAGGTCTTCGCTTATCAATAATGAAGTTAATTCATTAGATAAATTTAAGGAGATTATTGAGAAAAAATCTGATAAAATAAATTTTATGCCTTCTGATGAGGATGTAGAAAAAGGTTTCAATGAGTCTTGGCTTACAAATAAACAAGCAACAGGAATTCTTTATTTAATTGAAAAAACAATTAGAAGCGAAAGAAATGCCACAGAATTAAAATATATGAATGAATATAGTTTAGAACATGTAATGCCGAAGAAATGGCGGAATAATTGGAATAAGGATGTATTAACTGAAGAACAAAAAGAAAAAAGAGATAAGATTCTTAGAACTCTTGGAAACTTAACCATTATCACAAAAAAATTGAATTCGTCTATTGGTGATGCAGATTGGGAAATAAAAAAGACGGGAAAAAGTAATCATAAGGGTTTAAATGAGTATTCTAATGGAATAGAAACTTTTTGGAAGTATCTCTCAAAAAAGAATTGGAATGAAGATTGCATCAAAGAAAGAGCTGAAGAACTTTGTAAGCTTTCTGTAGATAAAGTTTGGAATTTGCATGGGGTGCTTTCTTAATATCAAGCATTATTAAACATGATTAAAGCGATAGAATATATAAAACAAAGAAAATATCATCAAAATAAAAACTATAGTCATACTATCTGGTAGCGTAAAGAATAAAGATTTTAATATCAAAAATAATAAAATTATGATACTTACAGTCATTATGTATTTGACTCTGATTTCAGATGATGAATTTTTATAGCTATCTTTATGATTTTTAGTCATAAAATCATCCCAGCTTCTTCTGAATATCGTCCAAAGCCGAGTTAACGCTTCCCAAATCCTGCGAAATGTTTTTTGAAATCGTGCTGGCTTGCTGCTCGCTTGAAACCGCTGTTTTAGGCTTTTCCGCAGAATAATTGGAATAGATGTAAAGCGCAGCCGCCGCTATTAATGCTACAAGCAGAACCAGCAAAAGATATTTCCGATTTTTGTTTTTCATCACATCACTTCAAGAATTTTATCAATGACAGACGAGATGTCGGCTTTCACGCCAGCGACTTCGCCTTTTACCTTCTGGATGAAATCGGCGGTGATGTTGTCCTTGTTCTGTTTGATTTCTGCCGTTATTCCGTCTATGGAATTGACTACGCCGTTGAACATGTTTGATATTTCAAGCCATTTTCCAGCCTTTGCGGTGTCGTTCTTCCCGCCGTAATATTCCGATATTGCCAGCGCAGAATCTTTCAGGCTATCAAGCTTTATTTTCACCTGTTCAAGGCTGAAAACAACATCAAGCAAGACGGTTTTGTCAACTTCTTTTACTGGCGATATTGACGGTAAAGATGAGCTACTGTCTGTTGATTGCATATTAATTTCAGTGCTTATCCTGTAATCCTTCTTACACAAAGCAGTTATTCTTAGCGTGTTAAATGCTTCGATGCTTGAAGGCGCATTATTTGCAGAACTTATTGTTTTAAAAAGAGTTGCAGTTCCTTTTGCCAAAGGATAAGTTTCGCTGTATTGATTTATAGAATTGAAAGTATAGATTCCTTTATCCGTGATAATACCAAAAGAGAAGTTATACAAATCTTCAGAACCGCTGTTATAAACTGTAATATTTGCCGTGCTTGAAACATCTGAAAAATCATAAGATACATCAGCCTTTTTAACATCCAAATTAGCTCCAACACATTGAACTTGCTTACTTGATGTTGGACAAGAATAGAATTCGCAATTAACATTTCTGTTTCTTCCTACATAACTCCCGTCGGGACATTGTTTCACATCCATCGGGCAAACTGCTGAACCTGAACAGGTCATATAAATTATTGGAGCGTTTGAAGGACTTTGGACACTCAATGTCCTTGTCTTGCTATATGATGATATATTCAAACTAACCTGCATCTGAGAATTTGCCGCCAATCCTGTTGTAGTCAAGTCTGGTGTTGTTCCAGAAATTTGCACACCATCCACATAAACTTTCAGCTCGCCTGCAAGTATATCCTTTGTCCCAACATTCTGAACTGTGAAATATATTTTGTCCCCATTTTCTCCATTAGTACATATTGCAGAACTTACAACTATCGTTTTTAGCATTTTATCTGTTGTTGGGGTGCTTGTTGAGCCTTGCGCCGAGCATGTTTCATTTGCCACGCATTGATAATTTTCCCATGCAGAAGAAGCACCAGAAGTTGAATAACCACACTGTTGAGTTTGCTTCATCTGGTTTGATGAACAAGGCGATATTCCGCAGCCTGCATTAATCCAATTCGTGCACCATGTTGAAGATGAGCTTGTATTGGAGGTGTTTGTTGTAGTGGAGTTTGAAGATGATGAAGTAGGAAAAGACTGATATTCTGACAGAATCTCGCTTGCCGACAACGGGCGTGAATATATTTTTACCTCGTCTATCGCTCCGACAAAGTTATCGTGCGCAGTCTGGCAGCCCAAGAAATTTCCGACATCAAAGGAGCAGTCCGTTCTGTCAGTCCTGTATGTTGCGCTTCCGCTGCTGTCCAAATTTCCGTTGGGAAATGTTAATTTGCTATTTGCTGGCATCGTGAAATAGTCGCTAACGCCGCTGAAATTCAACGCTTTTCCAGATATGCCGTCAACCCATGCTGCGCCAGAAATGGTTCCCGTCAAGCCGTTGCCAGAGGAATCAAAGGCGGAAGCTCCAGAGCCTTCGTCAAATTTCCAATAGCCAGCCAAACCGTTAGAATCTGCATTAACCGAAATCGGCAGTATAAAAAGGCTGAAGATTATTAGGCTGCCTAATAATATACTTTTCATATCTATTAGATACTGTAAAAGCTATATAAAGTTAACTAAAAGTTAATACTTTTATAATAATTGTTTGTATCTTATTGAAACAGTCTCTTAACTATGAATTGGAGACTGTATAGCTTTGTTCTCAGAGGCAAGCTAAGAAAAAGCATAATGCTGAGCCTGAAGGTTCGTCCAAAGGTATCATCAGAGATAGCGAGCGAACTGAAAACAAGTCTGCCGAACATAAGCAAAGCTGTGAGTGAACTGAAGAAAAAAGGCTTGGTAGAATGCCTGACGCCTGAACTGAAAGTAGGAAGGGTTTATACTCTAACAAAAATTGGTAAAGAAATTATTAACAAAATTCATTAAGTTTTTTCTGTATTAATCTGACTTTTTATATCTTCCAATTTTTTCTGGACTACCGCCTCGAACAGGACATTAATCTCATCCTTCATCTTGTTTTTTATCATAAACTCCACAATATCCCTCATTTCGGTTTCCTTCCTTTTCTCGACATTCAGTTTTGCAATCTCGGTAAGCGGAGCGTTGCATGTCGGGCAGTATTCCTTTTCTGGCGTGGCTTGCTTCCCGCATCTTGAACAGAACAAAGGCTTGATGTCGCCGCTGGCTTTCTCGTTCTTTATGCCGTAAAAGCTCAGGATGGCTTCGTCCGTGTCTTCCTTGTTAAGGGCAACATACCTTCTTATTGCGTCCGAACCTTGAACCTGTCCCATTATCTTGTAAAGCGCAGGTGTTGGTATCTTCGTGGATAAGTGCGTGTATCTTGTTCTTCTGAATGAATAAGGCGTTATCCTCTTGTCAATTCCCGCCTTTTCGCACCATTTTCTTACCAAAATCTGAAGGATGTTATAGTTCATCATCTTTCCCCTGCTCCTCGTTCCGACATTGACCCACAAATAAGAATTAGGTTTTGGGATGGGATGTTCGTTCTCAACCCATGATTTCAGGTAAGGCACGCAGGAAACAATTCTTACTGTTCTTGAGCCAACCTTTCCGCTTGTCAGACTGGCTTGCGCTCCGTAATCATCAAATACGACATCGGAAACTTTCATGTTGAGCAACTCATCGGGACATCTGCATCCAGATTCATACATGAAGGTTACCAGAGCCTTTTCTCTTGTCCCTTCAGCTGCTCTGAACAATCTTAATATTTCCTCTTTTGAAAGAATTATAGGCTCGTTCAGCTTTGCAGTCCTTTCGCCGCTCCTTATCCAGTCGGCTCTTTCTGGATATTTTTTCGAGTCCCATTCAAAGCCGTCAAGCCATTGATAGAATTTTTTGATTGCGAGCTTGAAACCGACCTTTGACCATTCCGAATATTTGCCATTTCTCACCCTCTTGTTAAGAGTGTATTTGTATGTCCCTTTCTCGACTTCGGAAACTATTTCCTTGATGTCCTCTTTTGTGAGGACATCCAAATCCTTTCCGATTTTCCTGCTTATCACAAGAAGCTTTGAGGCATAGAAAAGAACCCGTGCATCAGACAAGCCGTGAGAATAGCACTCTTTCTCAAACTTGAAGATAAGTTCGCTATTCTTTGCAGAAAGCTTTTTTATCAACTTCTTTATCGATTCGAGCTTTTGCTCAATATGATGGACATTCATAAAAATCCTGACTGATGTTTGTCCCAAACATACTTGAACAACACCTCAGGATACACACTTCAGTATTTGGTGCCCCCGACGGGAGTTTCTCCCATGATTTGAAAACACGAAGCCTTTTTCTTCATATATTTCTTTTCCGCAAGCGCTTTTCTTTGAAAAGAAAAAGGCTCACCCGTGTCAAAGGCTTTCCTCTTGTCACAGCGCGAACATAAAATGTCTCGCGCTCAAATCCTTCGTAAAAAGATTCTCGAAGGGCCTCTATCCTTGACCGGACTAGACGATGGGGGCAATAACCTAAATGCCGCAAGAACCTATTTAAAGTTTACAGGAATTAAAAATAAAAAATCCGGGCGGCGTTTACCCGGATTGTCAGAAATTGTTTTACACAAAGTCAATCCCGAGAATCTTCTCTATCTCCTTGGACTTCTCGGTGTTGAAGCCCTTGTGGCGGGTCTGCGCCATTACCTGCGAGTTTTTCACGCCGGTCACGATGAGCATTGTCCTGACCGAGTCGCCAAGGTCCTTGATTATCTGCGCTCCCCAGATTACTTTCGCGTCCTCCGAGAGTTTTGATGTCACGGCCTCCACTATTTCCTGGCACTCCCTTATTGTTATGTCGGTTCCACCGCATACGTTTATCAAAGCCCCGGTTGCGCCTTCTATGTCCACATCAAGAAGCGGGTTGTTCAAAGCCTTTTCCACTGCTTCGAGCGCCCTGTTCTCCGTGTCTGATTCGCCCATGCCTATCATTGCAAGGCCGCCAGTTCCCATTACAGCGCGAATGTCCGCGAAATCAAGGTTTACAAGTCCCGGCTTTGTGACGAGTTCAGCTATTCCCTTGACCGAGTTGACAAGAATCTCGTCCGCAACCTTGAATGCCGTCGTTATCGAGACGTCTGGAACAATCTCAAGAAGCTTGTCGTTCGGTATGACGATAAGCGTGTCCACTATGTTCTCCAACTCCTCCAAGCCGTATCTTGCGTTCTCCATCCTCTGTTTGCCTTCCATTGAAAACGGCAGCGTCACTATTCCCACCGTGAGCGCGCCGAGTTTCTTTGCAATGTCCGCGACAACCGGCGCCGCCCCTGTTCCCGTTCCGCCCCCGAGGCCGCAGGTGATGAAAACCATGTCAGAGCCTTCAAGCGCGTGCTTTATGTCTTCCTTGTTTTCCTTTGCCGATTCCATTCCGATGTGCGGGTCCGCGCCTGCGCCCAAACCGCGTGTAAGTTCCTTGCCTATCAGTATTTTCTGGTCCGCGTCCGTGTAAAGAAGGTCCTGCGCGTCCGTGTTTATCGCAATAATTTCGGTGCCTGCAACCCCGACCTGCATTATCCTGCATATCGTGTTGTTTCCGGCGCCGCCGACCCCGACGACCTTTATTTCCGCCTGCCTTGTCTCGAGAAGTTTTCTCAAGTCCTCGTCAACGGACTTCGTTTTCGCCTGCGCGTCTATCTTTTCCCCAGCCCTTACTGCCATATTAATCACCCTTATTATTTTTTGTCTTATAATTAACAAAACTTTTAGAATTTCTACAGATGCTAGAAAGTCATCTGCAGAATAAATCGGCGGGAACATATTTAAAGGTGCGCAAAATATTTTCCGGGAATTTATATTTTATAAGAGAACTTATAATGCGCAAAAATCAGAAAACATAAATGCGAAAGGCTTAAATGCTTTAGTTCATTATATATTGATAATTAGATTTGGTGATAATATGTCTGGATTCGAACCAATTAATAATAGTGGTCGTGGCTTTTTTGATATTCTTGCAAATAGCATAGAGCCAAAATACGGAAGTAGCGGAATATCGATTTACGATACTAAAAAAACACCAATTATCAATGAAGAAAAACCGTCGTTTAATGCTGTTATTGAAGGAACTTTCCACGATGACTGGAGTAATGCGCATCTTAAATTATCTTCTTTGAATGTCCTTGAAGATATAGCATTGGTAGATGATGGAGTATACAAATATAGAATATATGGCAAAAGCAGCAGATTGGTAAAAGGAATTTCAGACGTAAATTACAAAAAAGACAGTAACGCAAAAGTTGAAAGTTTGACTTTCTCTAAAGGTATAGTTTTAGATTCTGCATCGGTTCCTCAAGGGGGTTTTCTAGAGAGGCCAAGAATGTTTTGCATGAGAGATGGCAGAATATATGTTGAAGAAGGTATGATAACTCAAAAGGAATATTTCTCATCTATAGTTCCTCATATAGTGGCATCTGCAGAGAATATTTTTGGAAACAGTAAATGGGATGAAATTTACAAGAATGTCTTGCATGTATGATTACTCTTTCTTCTCTTCCACATTTTCTCCCTTGATTTCTTCAGCCTTTTCCTCGCCTTTCTCGTAAACTTCGGAGAACTTTACCTTTTCCAAGCCTACATAAGCCCTGATGTCGTCGGCTATCTTTTTCTTGTAAACCGGCGAGATCATCGGCGGCACAATTACCTCTGCTTCCTTGTCCTTTATCTCGACATTTATCTTGTTCGCAGGCAGCTTTGTGTAGAACTCCGCAAGCGCCTTTATCTTCTCCTTGCTGTCGTCAATCTTTGACTTTATCTCGACGTCGTAAACGAGAACCTTTCCCGCAAGCGGATGGTTGAAATCGATGCGCACGCGCCCGCTGTTAACCGACAGGACGCGGCCGTGAGCGTTGTCCGCGGACACTACCATTCCCGGATACGGGTCCATGTTGTTTTTCCTGAATTGCGAAACCGGAACAAGCTTTATGAATTTCTGGTCACGCAGGCCGAATCCCTTTTCCGGCGCCACTTCCACGGTCTTCCTTTCCCCGACTTGCATCTGCTCCAGAGTCTCGTCTATTCCGGGCAGCACAAACTTCGCGCCGACCACCACGGGAACTTCCCCGCTGTCAAACTCTTGCTGCGTTTCCTTAATCTTTCCCGAATATAAAATCCTGACGAAATCGTTTTTCTGCATTCCAAAACCTTTGGAAGGTTATTATTTAAAGCTTATCTTGCTTTGGGAGCAGAATTGAATCAGGGGGCAAAACCGGCTGTTCGGGTTTGTTGCACAAGCGCTTTCTGTTGATTCATATTATAAACCGGCGTATAATCGCAACCCTTAAATAGAATTGCGCGAAACTAACGGTATGGCTTTCATATTGAACAAGAACAGGGAGATGGACGATTTTTGCGGGCTTCTTGAAAAGACGGGGCAGTTTGACAAGCTTGAGATAAAAATACTCTCCGCGATGCTGTCGTTGGAGAAGAACAGGCAGCAGAAGAGCAACGCCTCCGACATAGCGGAAAAGGCGGAAATGTCCGTTACAAATACTTACAAATACCTTTACTCTTTGCAGCAAAAAGGTCTGGTCGAGTCCGAATCGGGAAAGAACAAAATTTTCTGGCTTGCGAGGGCGAACCCCTTCCAGAGGATGTTCAGCTACGTGAGCAGGGAATATATCGAGAAGAAGGAGACTTTTTCCAAGCTGAAGGAAATTTATGACAGGAATATTTCCGGCAAGGAAATATGGATGGGCAAGCAGATTTTCGAGAGGTACTCGAAAACGGGGGATTTCACGGACAAGTCCGCACTTATTCTTGACATCGCGCAGCAGGAAGTCTTGATAATGGCCGAGGACATCGAGGACGATTTCGTGCTGATGGATTCCATAAAAAGGGCGATCGAGCGGGGCGTGAAAATAAGGATAATGAATTCAAGCATGCCTGAAGAGCGCACCGCGTTGTTCAGGAAAATGGGCGCAGAACTCAGGTTCATGGACAGGATAATGCAGCCCTTCACGATGGTCGCGGACGGCAGGCACGGAATAACCGTGGAGATGAAGCGCAACCCGAGGCAGAACATGGAAACTTGCGGGACATGGTTCCTTAACCAGGAGACGGACTACAGGAAAAAGTTTGACGCGCTCTGGGAGAAGGCTGGAAGCGTGGTTTAAATCTTTATAAAACAAAATATAATTGATTGTATGTTCACCGATTTCCTCGGCTCGCGCAAGTGGAAGGAGAAGATGCACTATTCCATAAAGGCGCAGCTTAACGAGATGATAAAGAGAAGCCGCTCGCACGAGGAAATTTACAAGAGCGCGTCAAATCCCACGGCAGCGCAGATATGGTGCGCTATTGCCGAGCTTACAACCGACGTGAAGTTTCTTGAAATCAGGCTGAAAAGGATTGAAGAGGCGCTGAAACAGCCGAGAGAGGAAATATCAAAGGATGTTGAAGAACTGTAGAATTATTTTCAAACTATTTCAATCCCCGGCTTTCCCGGCTCCGCGCGCTGCGCCTTTTCCGACTTGCTTTCTTCGGCTTTTGTCACTTTGACTGAAACGCACATTTCTTTTGAGAAGAACTCTTCCGCGTCTTTCAGTGCCGCGAACTCCTCCTTCTGTGAAAGCCTTTCCGAAAGCTGTTTTGACGCGAGCGATTGCGCATATTTCACGGCTGCGTTTCCCCGTTTCTTTATCGTCTCGACTTTCATTATTTCCTGAACGATATTATTCGGCTTCTTCAGCGCGGCGGAATAAACTTCATACTTCCATTCCGGGGAAACATAAACGTTTATTTGCTTCGGCTCTATCTTCACAATTTTTATTATCTCTTTCGCGTCTTCCAAAGTCTGTCTTACAAGTTCCTCTGCTTTCTCGGCACTTTCGTCAATAAGTTTCTTGTCTGGCTCGGGCCATTTTGCCTCGGATACGAAACCTTTTTTTCCAAGCTGTTCCCAGAGTTCCTCGCAGACGTGCGGCATTACCGGAGAAAGCGAGATTATCCATTTCGCAAAAACTTCCGGCAGAACTTTGTCCTGTTCATCATTGTCCGCAGTTTTTTCATATTGCAAAACATCGTTGAGCATATCGTAGAACACGACCTGCAAGTATTTTCTCTGGTCATAACTTTCCATAAGCCTGCCAGCTTCGCTCAGCCTTTTTTCAACGCGCGACAGGAGCGCCCTTGAATAAGTGGAAAGCTTTGCCGTCTTCTTGCTTTTTGTTTTTGCAGCATCCGATACAAGAGAGTAAAATTTCTCCAGATGCTTTCTTGTGTTTTCCGCTTCAGCCTGCTTCCAGTCCATGCTCGTGCCGAACTCCGCGGAATATGTCATGTAAAGCCTGAACAGGTCGGCTCCAAATTCCCCGCTTATCTTGGCAAGCGGTATTACGTTCCCTTTTGACTTGCCCATCTTCGAGCCTTCAACAGTGACGGGTTCAATCAACGTTATTGCTTTCGGCCATTTCTCTTCCGCAAATATTGCAGCATGATGGAAGATGAAAAAGCTCAAATGGTTGGAGATGTGCATTATCGCTGTGTGCCTCTGGTCTAGCGGATACCAGTAATCAAACGACTCCCTCATCATGCTCAGGATTTTCGCGCTTATTCCGGATTTTTTTGAAACCGCGGCTGCGGAGCCCTTTCCAAGAAGCGCAAAATCGAACACTTCTGGCGAAAGCTGTTCCGGCTTTATCTTGTTTTCCTTGATTATGTGTGCTATCGTGTAGAAAGCCATATAGATTGTAGAGTCGCTCAACGACTCGATAATCCAGCCCTTCTCGAAAGGCAGCTCCGTGCCGAGCCCGCGCCTTCTTGCGCAGGGCCTTTTGTTAAGCCACCTGAAATTGTCCTCGAACGCCTGCCTGTATTTTTCAGGATAGATTTTCATTTTGTTGATGCACTTGAACGCGTTTTCCTTCCAGCCGTTTGCGTTATAGTCCAGGAACCACTGCCCCTCAAGCTTCGCTATTATTATTTTTCCGCCGCACCTGCAAACCGCTTTTCTTGTTGTTTCATAGAATATGGAAGCCTTCCCTTCCTTTACCAATTCCTCCCTTATCAGGTCTTTCGCTTCCTGCACGGACATTCCCGCATATTTGCCTGATGCTTTGCCCATCACGCCCGTGTGGAATCCCGCCTTGTAAACCCTGTGGGTGGCTTCCTCAAGTTTTTCATCCTTCAGGGTTTTTATGCCGAGTTCCTCAACAGATTTTTTCGCCGCAAAGTTCCCGTAATCAGCTGTTTCTATTATCAATATCGGCTCTATCTTCTTTACCGTTTCCCAGTCAAGTCCGAACTTTTCGCAGAAGCTTTTGTCGCTTTTCAGTTCCTGCAATGAAATGTAGTCGTAAGGCGCATCGGAAGGGACGGACGTCACTATCCCGCTGCCTATGTCGGGGTCGCAGAAGCTTGCGGGAAGGATCATAAGTTTCCTGTTTATTTTCGGGGCTTCGCACGTATTGCCCACAAGTTCGCTGCCTTTTATTTCTCCCATTATTTTTACCTTCTCTCTCTGGTAGGAAAGCTTCTCCGCGCATTCCTTGCTGACTATCCATGTTTCGCCATCAACGGAAGCGCGCACGTAAACGGTGTCCGGATTGACCCAAAGGTTCGTCTGCCCGTATATGGTCTCCGGTCTTAGTGTGCCTGCTATGATGTAATCGTCTCCGAACTTGAATTTCATGAAAACGAATTCGTTCATCGCCACAGTGTCGGTGTCCCCGTCCTTTATGTCGTCCTCGCCTACTGCGTTCTTATCGGAAAGGCAATATGTTATCGGGTATTTTCCCTGAATTATGAAATTCTTTTCCTTGAACTTGAAATACTGCCATTCTATGAACTTGTTATAGATTTTGTCCGCCGTCGTGAAGTCCCTCCTCCAGTCAAAGCTCATTCCAAGGGAAGTAAAATCAGCTTTCATTGTTTTCGAGAAATATTTGTAAATGTTCATCGGCTCTGCAAAGCTTTCCACTATTCCATCTATCTTTCCTTTTTCCGAAGTGTGATAAGAAACATATTCTTTCATCAGCTTCAAGACTTTTTCGTCTTTCGCCTGGATGGATTTCGAAATCGCGAGAACGGGAGTCCCCGTTATGTGGAACGCTATCGGGAAAAGCACATTGAAGCCTTTCAGCCGCTTGAACCTTGCGAAAATGTCCCCGCATGTGAAAGACCGCCCGTGTCCTATGTGCAAAGGTCCGGAAACGTAAGGATATGGAACCGCGATGAAGAATTTTTCTCTTTTTCCGTCAGGCTCCGCCTCGAATGTTTTCGCCTCCTCCCACTTCTTCTGCCACTTTTTTTCTATCTTTTTGAAGTCTACCATAAATGCCACTTTATTCTTTCAATTTTGTTAACTTTCCGTTTTTATATTCTTGCCTTATTATGCGCGCTTCTGGAATATCAAAACCGCATTGGGTTTTTATTATCGGGTAAATTATCCTCTCCACTTTGGAAGGTTTGATCGGATTTCCGTTATAAGATATTTTCTCGAATATGATGCTTCCTTCGCCGTTACGGTTTCTTATTTTCATCCCATAACCTGGATATTTGTCCAATTCGCCTTCCATTCTGGAAGCTATCTTACTCCCGAACAATTCTGATATATTATTGATATATGTAGTTTTGTCATATTGCATTGGAATCACCGAAAAGAAATCCGTAAAGTTGAGAAGGTGAATTTACTTCAAGAGCAGGCTAAACAAGAGAGAAAACACGAAAACCGAGGAACCGCTTTTTGCCTGCATAAAAATCAAACTTTAACAAGTGTTTGCTTTTGCTGCTTGAGTGCAGTCTATATAATATCAAACTTATTAAGCTTTCCAAGTATAAAAACTTATTGTGCCCCCGTAACTCAGGTTGGATAAGCCTTTTTCTTTTCAAAAGAAAAAGCCTTGGGAAAAAGAAAGATTTCAGGGAAAGGCTTCCAAGAAGAGTGCCAGCCTTCTATAGGAATAGAAGAAAAGAGCAAAGCAAGACTTTGCCATGATTGAAGAAAGCTGGAAGTCGTGGGAGGCCCTTTTCTTTTCGGTGCGAAAGTGAAAAAGAAAAGCGCCTGCGGAAACGCACGAAAAGCTTTCAGCTTTTCGGCGGAGCCAAAAACGCGAAAGCGTTTTTGAGCCAGAAAACGTTTTCCAAAGCGCGCGAAAGAAAAGGGCCCGCGAATTCAAATCCCATCGGGGGCGCCAATAAAAGTTTAAAGTGAGTATGGGTTTTATGCAAATCATCAAACCAAGGCGGCTTCAAAAAGGTGATACTGTAGCAATTGTTTCGCCGTCCGGCGGAGTGCCGGAAGAATTGAAAATACAATTCGATAACGGTATAAAATTCTTGGAAAGTTTGGGATTAAAGGTAAAAATCGGCAAGAACGCTTTGGGAAGATATTATTATTCATCCGGAACAGCGGAAGAAAGATTAAGCGATATTCACGAAGCTTTCAGCGATAAAAGCGTGAAAGCAGTGATAATGTCTATCGGCGGTTCAACCGCGAATAATCTTTTGGATTGGTTGGATTTTGATTTAATCAGGAAAAATCCGAAAATATTTTCCGGAATTAGCGACGGCACTACTTTGCTTGACACGATATTTGCTAAAACAGGAATGATTACTTTTCATGGTCCTGATTTGATTTTCGGTTTTGGCTTGCCGATGTCAGGTATGTTCAAAGAGAATTTAATCAATACGTGGTTTGAAGGAAAAGTCGGACAATTGCAGCCGAATCCAAATTGGAAAGGTTTGGATAAATTAAATAAAGACGAAAAGTATAAGGGCTGGCAATGCGTTCGGAAAGGCAAGGCAAGCGGAAAGCTGATTGGCGGAAACATAACTTGCCTTGCGAATCTTGATAATACACCTTTTAGACCGGATTATAAAAATTCAATTTTGTTTTTGGAAGCTTACGCTGTTAGTGTTGAAGAATTGGATATGACTTTTACGCATTTTCGTCAGGCAAAAGTTTTTGACGAAATCAACGGCTTGATTCTCGGCCATTTCTACGGTTCGCATATGGAAGACAAAAAGCAGGACAGGGAAGTGAAAGACGTGATATTGGAAGTCACAAAAAAATATTCTTTCCCGATTTTGGAAATCGGCGAAGTCGGACATAACGTGGAAAATTACATTATTCCCATCGGCTGCCAAGCGACTATTGACACGGAGAAAAAGCATTTTTCTATTGACGAGGAAACGGTGATATGATTAAGGAAAAAGATAATTTAATGGAGAAGCTGAAGATTCTACTGGAAGAAAACAAGGACAAGAGAATTGTTGTCATTGGCACGACATGCACGGGCAAAACCACTCTTCTTAAAAATATCAGAAACGCTTACGATATGGACGACTTGGTTTTCCCGCTGTTAACGAAAGAAGAGGAGGAATATGTTTGTCAAAGCCCGTGGACTCCGGAAATTGGAAAAACTATGGGCAGGCTTGTCAAAGAAAGAGTGAAAGTTGAAAAGGGAAAGCCTTTGTTTGGGACAGTGCTTCTTGATTGCGATTTGATTGTTTATCTGAAGATTGGCGACAACCGCCTAAAAGAAAGAGTTTCAAGCAGGAATTCCGTTTTTGAAGACGCCAAGAATATGCAAAAAAACATTGAGAAGGAGATAAGGGAGTCGAATATTCCCGTAGTAAGATTTTTTATCGGATAAGATATTTTGAACCAGAATTCCAAACCTTTTTATACCTTCGCCGGGATATCAGTGTTATGACACGCGTTATTTCCGTCATCAGCGGAAAAGGCGGAGTTGGAAAGACCACGACGACAGCGAACCTCGGCGCCGCGCTTGCGGAACGCGGAAAAAACGTGGTTATTCTCGACGCGAACCTCACAACGCCGAACCTTTCGCTTCATCTCGGAATACCGCTTTACCCGATAACGCTGCACGATGTTCTCAAGGGAAAGGCTTTCATGTCGGAGGCGACTTACATTCATCCTTCCGGAATCAAGGTCATACCCGCTTCGCTTTCCGTGGACGCGCTGAAAGGGCTGAACGCGGGAAGGCTGCAAAAGGCGATAACCGAGCTTCTCGGAAAATACGAGATTGTTCTTATCGATTCCGCTGCGGGATTGGGAAAGGAGGCGACATCCGCGATAGAAGCAGCGGACGAGATTCTAATTGTCACAAACCCGGAGATGCCCGCGGTCACGGACGCGCTAAAGACAATAAAAGTTGCGGAAAGGTCGGGTGCGAGGGTTATGGGAGTCGTGGTGAACAGGATAAAAAAGGAAGGGCACGAGTTGACGGAAGAGGACATCGAATCAATGCTTGACGTTCCGGTAATCGCGTCCGTTCCGGAGGATTCCGCCGTGTCGCAGTCAATCTCCGCGAAAATGCCAATCGTGCATTTCAGCCCGAGAAGCAAGGCGTCGCGCGAATTCAAGAGGCTCGCCGCAAGGCTCGTGAACGAGGGTTATTCGGAGCCGCGCGACAAGTCGTTCTTCGAGAAGTTCTTCGGCTGGCTCGGATAGGCTGAATCTTTATATTTCTCTTTCCATATTTTTCCTTATGACAAAAGCCATCTCCGCGGTCATCGCCACAATAATGCTTTTATTGATAACAATATCATTGGTCGGCGTGTTCTATGCTTTTTCTGCTACGATAGCAGGCAGCGGAACCTCTTCTGCCGGAGAGCAGGTCTCAAGAACTTCTGCTTCCATGCTTGGCTTGATGAGAATCGACAACACTAACGGCTATACTGTTGAAGTAAGGAATATTGGCACCGTGGACTTGTCCGATATTATGATTTTTGCCGACAATGTACCTGTGAATATCTCAAAGATGGAGGTTGATGGCATACAAACCGACAAAATACCAAAAGGCAAGAGCGGAATAATAACCGTAAACGGCTCTTATCTTCCGATAAAAAGAAATCCTGACCTAATGGTATCTTCTGGGGGAGCGCAGATTCTGCAGGTGAACTGGAAGTATCCTATTGTTGCCGTTGTCCAGGACAGTTCATGTTCTTGCGGCTGGACTGTCTCCTCATGCTCAAGCTGGTGGCAGAACAGGCTAAAGGAGAAAGGCATAGCCGTGGTGAATATCTCTACATCTGATATCGATACGCTTGCTAAGATGCAGCAGTATGACGCCATCTTGAACCCGTACGGTGAGTATTACCCCGAGACTTCATGCACGCCCAATCCGTCCGCGCCCGGCGGTTATGACTGCACGATTTTAGACAGCATAAGAAGTTATGTTGCTGCCGGCGGCTACTGGTTCGAGAGCGGGGGGTTTTCATTTTATTATTCCTGCGGCGCTATTCCAAACCTTAATGCAAACGGGGACAACCACGTATGCACGAATATAGACGGCACAATCTCGACACCGAGAGACAAGGATGCCGCCTACTCTTATATGGCTCCTAACGGACCTGCATTGATAACAGGCACAAGCAGGCCGAGTGTTGGCGTTTTAACAGCAGGATACGGCGAATGTGCTGGAGCAGAATTCAAAGGACTATACAGGAATGCAACAACAAACAGGTACGGTCCCGCAATGCACTGTTTTGGAAAGGGATGCGTTGTAAGAACGGATGACACGAATCCGGATGTTGTAGCGGTTTATGCTGATATAATAAACACCCAGGTAAATCCAAGATAAATCCAAGCATCATATTCCTTTGCTTTCTCATAAATTTTAAGCTCGTCACACAGTTCATAAATGCTCAAGCCCGGATTTCGCCGTCTGCCAAAAATATTTATAAGCCGGAACCTGCAATTTATGGTATGCTTTCAAAGGCAAAAGTGCTGGAAGTGAAAAAAGGGAAGGCAGTCGTGGAGATGGACAGGAAAAGGAAAACTCTGGAAGTCAGGCCCGACATAACGATTAAAAAAGGCGACATCGTTTTCGTGGCGCTCGGCACGATTGTCGATAAGGCGTGAATTTTAAAGGTGATTTACAATGGCAGACTCAAAAGTTATTAAATTGCTTCGCGACGACTTGGTAGGTGAGCTTAACGCGATAAGCCAGTATCAGCAGCACATCGACGAGATTTCCGGGGAGGCGAGAAAAGTTCTTGAGCATAACATGAACGAGGAGAAGGAGCACGTGGTGGAGCTGATAAAGGTTATACGAAAGCTTGACGCCGTCGAGGATGAAAAGTTCAAGAAGGAGGGAATGTAGGTTTTTGGGATGATGCGCTCCATTGTCCGCGACGTTCTTGCGATTTACGTGTGCTACAAGGTTCTTGCAGTCGCGCTTTTCGCGCAGGAGTTTTCTTCGTTCGCGCTTGTCGCAACGGCGGCGCTTCTTTTTCTGACGGTCTGGTTCCTGCTCGAGAAAATCGGGATATTGCCGAAAGCTACGGTGTAAGAATGTTATTTTTTTATGAAATCAAACTTCAGCTTCTAATTCTCTATAAGTTCCTCTCCTGAATGTTCCTTTCGGACCGCCGGGTGTGCCATGCGGTTTCATTTCTATGAAATCGCCGAGAAAGATATTTCTGCATTCTGATGGAATATACCCACCTTCTACTTTAGCACCGCCTTCAATCCGCTCGTCATGGCAACTTATCTTGCCGTCATTTGGACAGGAAATTTCCGCGCATTGAGGATAAACAGGTTTTCCTTCCCGCTTTTGAGAAAGATAAGCGCAATCAATTTTTTCAACCACTAACCCCGGAATTGATATGTTTATTATCTTTACCATTAAAATCACTTCTTCTTTTTTGTCAGAACAAATATTTATAGTTTTGAATTTTTTGCGAATGAATTTTATAATTTTTTATTGCGCAATTTTCTCAATCCTTACGCGGCAGTCCTTGTATGCTGACGTCTTTGATACGGGATCTATAACGGGAGAAGTCAGCCTGTTCAGCCGGCTTTCGCAGAAATGGTTTTCGGCGGCTACAACTCCCGCGGAAACGCTGTCGCTGATTTTCGCCTTTATCCGCACTTCGCCGAACTCGGAAACAACTCTTACGCTTTCGCCGTCGCTTATGCCAATCTTGGCGGCGTCATTCCTGCTTATCTCCAAAACGTTTTCCGGCCTTGTCTTGTTCAGCGCATCAACCTTCCTTGAAAACGTTCCCGTATTGTACTGCTCAAGGGAGCGGTGCGATATCAGCGCAAGCGGATACTCGATATTTTCCCGCATATATTTCAGCACAACAGGATAGAACACGAAATTCTTTTTCTTGCTGTCCGCGAAAATTATTTTCGTTCCTTCCGGATTTTCCTTGTTGCAAGGCCACTGCATGGAGCGCTTCGCAAGTCTCGAGTAAGTGAAGCCCGAATATTGCGGCACGCAATTTCTTATCTCTCCGAAAATGTCCTCCGGCTTTTTGCATGCGAACTGCTTCTTGAATCCCATTTCTTTTGCAATAAGATTCACAATCTCAAAGTCGGTCTTGCAGCCGTCCGGCTTTAACGCCTGGTTTATTATTTGCACTCTTCTCTCCGTGTTCGTGACCGTCCCCATCTTTTCCGCAAACGACGCCGCGGGCAAAACAACGTCGGCCATCCGCGCGGTCTCCGTCAAAAACATATCCTGCACAACCAGAAACTCGAGGTCCTTCAAATTGTTTTCAGTTTCGTTCAGGTTCGGATGCGACATCATAGGGTTTTCCCCGATTACGTACATTCCGAGAATTTTCTCGCCTATCGCCTCAATCATCTCCGTTTCGGCCATTCCCTTTTCAACGGGCAGCTCCGCGTTCCAGAGCCTTTCAAACCTTTTTACCGTGTTCTCGGCGAGCGGCGCGTATCCGGGATAAAAATCCGGAAGGCATCCCATGTCGCAGCCGCCCTGCACATTGTTGCAGCCTCGCAGCGGGTTTATTCCCGAGCCGGGCTTACCGATGTTTCCCGTGAGCAGCGCAAGGTTCGCTATCGCCAGTACGCCTTCCACGCCGAAAGGCTGCTGCGTGACTCCCATTCCGTTTATTATCGCGGAGCTTTTTGCGGCAGCGTAAATCAGCGCAACGTTTTTTATCAGAGTCTCGCTCGCGCCGCAGGTTTTCGTCATTATTTCAAGCGGATACTTCTCGAGGTATTTTTTCATTTCTCCGTAACCGGAAACGTTCTCGCAGATGAAGAGGCTGTTTTCCTTTCCTTCGGCAATCAGTATTTTCAAAAGCGCAGCCGCGAAGAACACGTCCGTTCCGGGCTTTATCTGCACGAACAGGTTTGACTTTTCCGCGGTCTCCGTCTTTCTCACGTCAACGGTTATTATCCTGCCGCCGTGCTTCTGGCATTCCATCAGCCTGTGGAATCCTATGGGCTGCGTGACCGCGGGGTTCGATCCGATTATCAGAATGCAATCCGATTCAGGCAAGTCCTCGTAGCTGTTCGTCATCGCGCCCCTGTGCAGTTCCTCGTTCATCGCGGAAAGCGAGGGCGCATGGCAGAGCCTCGTGCAGTTGTCAATGTTGTTCGTGCCGAGGCAGATTCGCGCGAACTTCTGTATCAGATAATTTTCTTCGTTCGTGCATTTCGCGGAAGAGAAGACGCCGAGAGAGTTCTGCCCGTATCTCATTTTTATCTCGAAGAATTTGTCGGCTACAATCTTTATCGCGTTTTCCCAAGTGGTCTTTACCAGTTTTCCGTTTTTCTTTATGAGCGGATATCGCAGGCGCTCCTTGCTGTTCACGACCTTGTCAACTGTCGCGCCCTTTATGCAGAGCTCGCCTTTCGAGACCGGATGCTCCCTGTCAGGCTGAACGCCGACAACTTTCCCTTTCTCGACTTTCAGGAAAATGGAGCAGCCTACGCCGCAGTACGGGCACACGGATTTCACGAGTTTCATAGCCTTTTATTAATTTCACCTCTACATAAAACTTATGCTGCCCGAAAAAGGCATTTGCTGCGCAATACTCGCGGGGGGAAAAGCGGAGAGACTGCCGGATAAGCCGTTTCTTCTGCTGAACGGAAAGCCGATTGTTTCTCGCGTTATTGATGCCGCAAGCGGATTCTTTGAAGGTGTATTGATTGTATCAAAAAAAGAACAGAATGAAAAAATAATGAAATTAACACATAACAAAAATAAAATAAAAATTATAATCGAGAATTCAGACGATTTTTCGCCTTGGAACGGCATCAGAGCAGCCGCCGAAAACGTGCGCGCCGAATGGATTTTCCTTCTCGCCTGCGACACGCCTTTTGTTTGTGTTGAATTGTTTGATTTGCTCGTCTCGAAAATAAATCCGGATATTGACTGCGTCATCCCGCGCACGGACCGGCTTCAGCCGCTTTGCGCGCTCTACCGCAGGAGCGCTCTCGCTAACGCTCGTAAAGAGGGAAGTGTCACGCGGTTTGCGGAGTCGCTGAAAAAGAAGGTTGTGCAGATTCCGGAGGAAAACGCCTTCTGGCTTTTCAACATAAACACGAAGGAGGATTTCGAGAAAGCGGAAGGGATGATAAAATAACACTACCGATGGGTATTTAAACTTTCAAGACCAATGTGGTTAAGGTGATTAATTATGGCAGATAACTATATTCATTCGTCTGAACTTTTAGGAAGTATGAGATTGTATGGAAGCGAAGTGCTTTTCAGCGTTGATGAAACCGATGGCGGCACAAGAAAAGAAATAAACGTCTTAGGATTCAAGCAATACGACAACGGTGTAATTGTTGGCGTAAATCGTATCAAAAACAAAAAAACGCAGCGCGAAATCGTGGAAAAAATAAGCGTGGAAAAAATAAGGAAAGGAATTCCATTGCCAGAAATGGTAAAATATGGGGAAAAATATAAATCATTTGTTGTAAGATTTGATGAAGCCGATACGAATAATTATGCGCTGATAAAACACAGGGATTTTAGACAATGGGATAAAAAGTAGAATTTTACAAAAACATTTCTTCCCTTAATCGTCACGCGCCGTTCCGCGGAAAAAACTTATATATCGGCGGCGCGAATTCTATGGAAGCGGTTGTTGAAACGAAATGCAAAATCAAGGCCGCAACAAGGTGCAAAAATATGGCAGTAGAAGGATTGGTTTATCTGGCAATAGCAGCGCTTCTCGCGCCTGCTTTGGCGGAAATGGCAAAAATAAGGGCAAAGGCTGACAAGGCGTTCACCTGGATTGCAGTGGGCGGAGTCCTCTTCGTGCTCGCCGCGGCTTTCTCGATAGTGGATCTTTCGCTTGTGGGAATAGCCTCGATATCCGTACCGCTGGTCTCGCTTTTCAGCATAATTGGGCTGGTGGCGGTTCTCGTAGGCAGCCTGATGACATCGATAGCCTTGCTCAAGGAGTAGGATAATTTTTTATTTTTTTATTTTCTTCTTTTTTTACTTCTACTTTAACATTACGTTTCTTTCCTTTTTATCGCGCTTTTATCTTTCTGGTTTTAATTATTCCCATGAGTTTTTATCTGAAAATGCGCGAGAGGTTGAAAGGTGCCTTGAACGAGAATGAACTGCACCTTCTTCCTCACAGCTACCAGATTGTCGGCAAGATTCTGCTGCTGAAGCTGAAGCCGGAAGTTTTGAAACATAAGAAAATAATCGGCGCGGCAATAATTGAAATTCTGCCTTACATTAAAACCGTCTGCCTGCAGTCCGCTATTTCCGACACCGAAAGGAAGCCTGAGATTGAATTGATAACGGGAGAAAAATCCTTCAAGACCTTGCACAGGGAAAATGGCTGCCTGTTTGAAATAGACGTCTCAAAGTCAATGTTTTCGAAAGGAAACAAGGCGGAGAAGTTGCGGCTGGCAGGCCTGATAAGGCCGGGGGAAACTGTAGTGGATATGTTCGCGGGAATCGGCTACTGGACAATCCCGGTTGCAAAGTTGACAAAAGCAAAAAAGATTTTCGCGATTGACATCAACGACGAAGCCGTGGACTTTCTCGGGAAAAATGCATTCTTGAACAAGGTTTCAGACAAGGTGGAAATTCTGAAAGGCGACTGCAGGAACTTTCCATATTTGCTGGAGAATGTCGCGGATCGCATAATAATGGGCTATCTTTTCGAAACGGAGAAATTCCTTCCCGCAGCGCTCATGATGGCAAAAGATGGATGTACAATACATTTTCACAGGAACGTTGAAATGGAGAAGCTGGAAGACGTAAAAAAGATTATCGAAATAGCGAAAAATAACGGATGCGAAATCCAAGTCGCGGCGGTTGTGAAAGTGAAATCCTACGCGCCGAAAGTCTGGCACGTTGTGATTGACCTGAAGGTGCGGAAGCGGTGATAGTATGGTTGAAATTTACGAGATTGACGGCGGCGCGTGCAAGAAGCTTGAATGGAAAGGCACTATCAATTCCGAGGTGGCGCAGCTTGCGGGCTATTCGATAATGGAAATAATTCCAAGCTTTCCTGACTTGAAATATTTTATAAAAAGAAAAATATACAATAGAATCTAAATAATCTTCAAGTCAATCCTGACTTTCCACATCCTGACTCCGAACGGCAGCACCTTTTGCCTGCCGGTTATCTTATATTTTACTTTTATTTTTTTTGCAATTTCCTCTGCTTTCCCTTCAACATCGGCAAAAAGGTTTTTCTCCTCGCTTATTCCGTAAAGCTGCACGACAGCGCCTTTCTTCGCAACCGCGAACGCTTCCGGCAGGAACTTTTCCGCGGTCTCGGGCAGCGGCATCAGGATTCTGTCGAACTTTCCAATTTTCTTATAAACCTTTTTTATGTCAGCGCAAATGTTCTCAATGCTTCCTGCAAACTTGTTTATCTTGAGATTCTCGTCCGCATATTCCACAGCCTTCTTGTTTATCTCCACGCAAACTATCTCGCAGTTTTTTTGCTTTGCAATCGCTATCGCGTAAGGCGCGATTCCGGAAAACATCACAAGAATCCGCTCGCCGTCTTTTGCAAGCGCTGCAATGCGCTGCCGCTCTTCCGCCTCGCGCGGCGAGAAATAAGCCTTGCGCGGGTCAATCCTGAAAAGCATTCCGTACTCCCTGTGCACGACTTCCGTGTTTTTCTCGCCCGCCAAAAGCCGCAGCTTGTAGATGCGGAAAACGCCCGACCTTCCGCCCAGCTTTTTCAGGACGCTTTTCACGTTCGCGTACCTTTCCATCAGTTCCAGCGCCTCTTTTTTCCCGCCTTTCTCGATTATAGCGACAGCCTTTTCACGCGAGCCGATTATGTCAAGCATAGTATTCGCCGTTTACTTTTTTTGGATTAGCCTTTTCTTGAGAAGTAGAAAATACAGGGCAACAACGAATATCGCCGCGATAATCGCGATGTCAAGGCTGTTGAAGAATCCTATTATGTTTTCCCAGTAAGGTCCGAGCAGGAATCCCGCGTACGCCAGCGCGAACGTCCAAGGCAGCGAGCCGATAAAGCTGAAAGCGACAAGCTTCCTGAAATCATATCTCGCTATTCCCGCGGGCAGGGATATGAAAGTGCGGACAATCGGAAGCAGTCTCGAGAAGAGGACGGCTTTGTCCCCGTATTTGCCGAACCATTCCTCCGCAAGTTCCATATGGCCGGTCTTCATGAAAAAGTATTTGCCGTATTTTTCTATCAGCGGCCTGCCTCCCTTGAGGCCTACGTAATACGATATTATGGAGCCGAATGTGCAGCCCGCGGCGCCGACGAATCCTAGCAGGACAAGATTAAAGATTCCCTGGTACGCGAGGTATCCGGCGAACGGCATCACAATCTCAGAAGGTATCGGAAGCGCCGCGCTTTCCAGAGTCATCAGCAGAAAAACGCCGACGTAGCCTACCGAGGAAATGAACTGCGTAACAAATCCTGACAGAAGTTCCGCTATCATATAATCTGCCTCGAGCAGCAAAAGTAAATGCTTGTTAAAGTTCTGTTCATAACAAGAATGGAAATGCGGACGATTTAAAGGTTGTTTGGCATTATTAATCAGCAGGTGAATTTTATGCTCTATCTTATCGGACTCGGTTTGGGAAACGAGAAATCCATAACATTGGAAGGTTTGGAAGCCGCGAAAAAATGCGACTGCTGCTTCGAGTCGTACACCTCGAAATACGAGTCGCTCGAAAAGCTGGAAAAGCTGGTTGGAAAGAAAATAATTGTTCTCAAGCGCGGCGATGTTGAGGAAGGTTCGCAAAAGATTCTGGAATCCGCGAAGATGAATGATGTTGCTGTTTTTGTTATTGGCGACCCGCTTGCGGCGACAACGCACGCCGACCTGGTTATCGAGGCGAAGAAGCGGAAAATTCCAGTTAAAATAATCCACAACGCCTCTATATTTTCCGCTATCGGCGAAACCGGGCTCCAGCTTTACAAGTTCGGCAGGACCGCTACAGTTCCTTACACAAAGCAGGTCGAATCCGTGAAAGACACGCTGGAGGGAAACCGCAAGCTCGGGCTGCACACGCTCCTGCTTCTCGATCTGGACGCGGAAAAAGGAAAATTCATGACAGTAAATGAGGCGCTGGAAATTCTTCTTGAAAAGAAGTTGATTTCGGAGAAGGAAAAATTGGTAGCGGCGCACATTTCCGGCAACTCGCAAATATTTTATAATGTTCCGGAAGAGCTGGCGAAAAAGAAAATCGACACGCCTTCCGTGCTGATTGTCCCCGGCAAGCTACATTTTGTGGAGAAGGAGTTCCTGGAGATACTGTGAATTTATTTTTGCTTTTTATTTTCGTTATTTTCCGTCTTGTTGTTCCGGTTCTTCCATATCTTGTAGTTGTGCCAGTCCACGCTCGCGTAAATGTAGATGAAGATGAACGCCACGGATTCCGCGGTTATAAGATAGCCTTTCGAGAGCAGCGATATCGCGAAAAGAACGAATAACATGACAGCGAATTTTATCAGGATAAAAACAAAAACATTTTTCCTGTAAATATCGCGCAGCAGGCTGTTCGCCTCTTTCTCAACGCCTTTCTTCTTCAGGACCTGCACCGTGAAGAACGCGTCAAGCATCCACAGGAACGCGAGAACCGCGAGCAGCAAAACGAGAAGCATGCAAATATTAATAATGCGGAAGTATAAAACATTTCTTATGAACGAGACTGACGAAAAGCTTGTTAAGGAAACGGAGAAGTGGCTCGGCAGGCTTGAGCAGGAGATGGCAGGCGTCAAGGCTTCCGGCGAAGCCGGAAAAAAGCACTTCACAAATATGAAGGCGTACGTTTCGGACAGCAGGCATTTCCTCGCGAAGAAGGATTTCATCCGCGCCTTCGAGTGCGCGGTCTGGGCCTGGAGCATTTACGAGCTCTGCGCGGAACTGGGAATATTCAAAAAAGAATAGTTCTATATTATCTGCTTCATCACAACCGTGTCGTCGGGCGCGAGCGCCTTGCTCCAGACGCGGACCTCGTCGATTGTGCCGCTGAAATAATTTGCATTTTGCGATTGTCCGATTCTTAAACTTGTTGTATCATAAACAATTGATTGCGTTGTCGAAGGGCTGCCAACATTTACATCA
>JBAQNA010000004.1:0-54558 GCA_049303335.1 Candidatus Aenigmatarchaeota archaeon | reverse complement strand
CCATTCCAGCCAGTCGTTGTAAACCCGCTCCGTGTCGATGAAGCCGTTCTCGTTCTTGGAGCGCTCCGAAAGAATGTGGAACATCTGGTTGCTGTCCACCACGGTCTCCGCCTCCATCAGGTTCCTGTCCGTATGGTTCGCAATCTCCACAATCGTTTGCGCGATTTTGCCGCGCAGGTTTATGTTGTCCCAGACCGCCGCCCAGTTGCCGGACCACTCCTTCACGCTTCTCGCGATGTCGTTCAGTATGGTGCTCTCGCCGTTCAGCAATGTGCCAGAAGCTTTCAGCGTATCGGATTTGGATGAATAATCCAGCAGGTTCACGAATCCGCCCTCTTCCGCGGGATCTTTCTGCCAGTGTTTCCTGACTTCCGTAACGCCTGTAACGCGGCGGAAAGAATGCATTCCGTCCGCGGAGCGCAATCGGTTGCAAATCACCACGAGGTCGGTTGCCTTGAAGCTCGTCGGCGGAACCTGCAAGTCGTTGACAACCCTGTCGAAAACACCGTAGGCTGAATCGCCGTGTATTGTCCCCGCTACAACGTTTGCGAGCGCGCCGATTCTCATTGCCTCGTAAAGCGCCTTCGCCTCCAGCGAGCGGACTTCGCCGATTATCAGGCTCGAATCGCCCAGTCTCAAAGCGGTTCTTATCGCCTCGTCCGCGGGCAGTTCGGTTTCAACGTGCGTGATGACGGAGCGCGACTTCATCCTCTCGATGTTGTAGCCGAGCGCGCGCAATTGTTCGACAGGCAACTCAAGAGTGTCTTCCACTGTAATGACGCGATACCGCGGCTGTATCTCGAGCATTAGCGAGCCGAGCAGCGAGCTTTTTCCCGCGGAGCGCGTTCCCGCGATAAGATAAGTTCTTCCGTAGTCTGTCGCAAAACTCATCAGTCCTGCGAACAGCGGGTTCACGAATTTCACGTCAAGAAAAAGCGGCAGGGTCCATGGCCGCTCGCGGTGCCTGCGGAGCGCCATTGCCATTCCGTCCGGCGAGAGCTTCGGATAAATCGCCGCGACTCTCGCGCGGCCCCCGGACGCGTATGTTTCCGTGTCAAGCACGGGGTTTGCCTCGTCAAGCGGCCTTCCGGAAATGAGCTTGAATCTCGTCGCCCATCTTTCCCCGTCCGTTCTCGTCGGAATCAAATTGGTTTCGCACTCCTCGTACTTCGAATGGTATATGTATGTCGGCACTGTCCCGAGCGGGGAGTTGATGAAAATATCCTGCACGTTCTCGTCAGCGAGAAGCACTTCCAAAATTCCAAGTCCCGCGGTGTAGCGCGTCAGTATTGAAGACAATCTTTCAAGCTGCTGCTGGCTCACCGACTTTCCGCCTTGGTCGGCCAGATCCCGCAGCAGTTCGATGCCTATGTTGTAGAAAACTTCGCGCATTTTTTCCTGGTCCTTCATCTCGAATTCCTTCGGCCTGCGCTCCTCCAGAATTCTTTTCGCCTCGTCAAGCAGCACGTACTCGTCCTCGGAAAGCGTGAACTCCGGCGGGACCGTGTAATAGACGTACCTGACTTTTCCCGGCACCTTGTAAATCTCTATTTCAACATCCCCGACCTTGTATTTTTCTATCGCCTCGCCCTCCGGCGGCTGCATCATGTATTTCGTGTACATGAAGTTCGGGCGCACGGACGGGTGGAAAATTTCCCTGTATATCGCGCGGTCCCCTATGTGGTATCCTTCGAGATACGGCTTCGCCATCTGGATCAGCTGGCAGCCTTCCAAAATTTCTTTCAGGGGCTCGAGAACGTTTGCGACATAATGCCCGTAGCAGCCGACAGTCGCGGCTTTCACCTTCGCGTGCCGCAGCTCCCTTGTGAGGTTCACGTACGCGCCCACGGGGTCGGAGCGGAGCTGGCTTGCCACGAGGTCGTTCGCCCAGGAATACCAGACCGGAAAAAGCCTCTCGCACGCGCTTCCCGCCGCGCCGAAATTTTTCAGGGAAACAATTTTTCTCTCGCGCATGATTGTGGTGAACGCGTTCGCTATCTCAAGCAGGAGCTTCGTCTGCTGGAAGTCGTACTCGTACTCGCGCGACTCCGCAAGGATTATGCTCGTTATCTTCCTTTCAGCTATCATCGCGTCTATGACCTTTGACAGCACCACGTCGGAATCCTCGAGGCTGCACCCGTATATCGAGCCGAGGCAGTTTATCCGCAGAATCCCGCCCTCCTGAATTTCGATTTCAAAGACCATGGCAAATACCTTTTAATAACGCTTAATAGCCGGTAAACATATATTAGTGGTGGAATAAATAAATAAGGAAAACAGCTTTCTGATAAAGGTTGACTTTCATGCCAACGCCAAAAGACCTGCAGACGATGCTTGACGAGATAGTCCGGCGGCTGAACGAGCACGGCAGGAGGGTTCGCGTGCTGGAGGAGAGGAACCGCGCAATCGAGACGAAAATCGGCTCCGCGGAGGACATGATTCTGCGGAACGCGGAAAACGCGAGGCTGAAAACGGAGGAAGTCCTGGCGGCAATAAGGGAAATGGACGCAAGGGTTATGAAAATCGAGAACGACGTGAGCAAGATCGCGCGCGACATGGGGAAGACCGTGAAGAAGAACGAGGTGCTCGAGCTTGAAAACATTTTAAGCCTTTACAATCCGATGAGAAGCTCCTTCGTGACAAAGGATGATGTCGAGAGAATGATGAGGGAGAAGAAAGAGCAGTAATGTTTTATATTCTTAAACTATTACAAAAGCGGAACTGAAGCTTCTATTAATTCTAAAACAGGCGCTATCTTCTCTTCAAATTCTGCATTATATCTTATTTCTGTGGCTCTTTTGTCGAAAGAAATATGCGCAAGGCTGTCCATTTCAAACACGCTTTTTTCCGCTTCTAAATAAATGTAAGAAAGTTCATAGCCTTTTTTGAGGTACTGACTTATCAAATCTATGGAATCTTTGAACACCTGTCTGTCGTGTCCACCACAAATCTCCCCTGCTTTGCTAATTAGAATTTCATCAGGCTCGCCAAGAGGAATACCTTTTTTATAAAAATCTCTGTCTTTGCTTTTATAATATTTTTTAATTTCCGTGTCTTTTACTTCGAGAACGGTGGCAAACTTTCTTAATCTTTCGTATAAAGAATATTCAGGATTAGTTAAAGTCCCGCCTATCTCGTTAAAAGGAGAAGTCTTAGACTTTTCCAGAATCTTTATAATTGTGTCGGTATTCGGCAATGCAAACTTTTTCTCTTTTTGTTCTTCTCTCATATTTATCTTATACACCGAAAAGGATTTAAAGGCATAATCCCGCAAACAAAATTCCTAATTTGGACGACGGCGATATTCCATATAAACATTTATTAACCAAGGAAATTATATAAAAACAGCGACTGACGATATTTCAAGGGGTTTTATCAATGGTTTTGTTCTTCCAGAAAAAGCCTGCGCAAAGGTTCCAGCCTTCGATGCCGCCGCAGGAATACATTCCCGTTGACATCGTGCAGAAGATGGCCTCGCAGGGGATGCCCGAGCCGCAGATAATCTCGCAGTTGAGGGCGCAGGGGTTCTCGCCGATGCAGATAGACAAGGCGCTTTCCCAGGCCATCAAGTCCGCGGTGACGCTTCCGCAGTACAATCAAGCACGCGCGTCTCCGCCGGAGAGGGTTGTGCCGGGGCCGCAGGTAAGGACCGCCATAGAGCCTATGATGCTTTCGGAATCCCCGTCCTTTGATTTCTCGCCGCAGCAGAATATGCCGCAGGAATTCACGTTCGAGGAAAACCAGCAGCAGTTCGCGGAAAAGCCCGAGGTTCCGCAGCAGGTAAGCGGACCGGAAATAACTTTGGAGGAAGTGATAGAAGGCGTGATTGCGGAAAGGTGGACGTCGTTTGAAAAAAGAATAGCGGGAATCGACCAGCGCGACCAGCAGCTTGACCAGAGGATAGAGGACTTGAGAAAGCAGGTTGACGATGCGCGCGCGCTTGTCAGCAAGTCGGAGCAGACGTTTATTGGAAAGCTTGACGAGTACGGCGGCCATATCGGCGGAATAGAGGCGAGAATCGGCTCCATAGAAAAAGTGTTCAAGGATTTCCTGCCGGAGCTGACGGACAACGTGCGCACTATTTCCGACATCGTGGAGAAGCTGAGAAAGGACGAGAAGAAATAAGCATTTAAACTTAAAACACCATTATGGATTATGACACGGCAAGAAAAATTTGGTGTTCCTTTCATAGCGTCGGAGTATGCTTTCTTACTATTGGAAAAATGCGCCTTTATGAAATTCTATAATGAGATTGAGTGGCAGAAAAAGCATTATGGCATTGAATATGCCGATAATGTGTTGAATTATATAGAAAAAAACAGGATTGTCAGTCTGCCTGGAAATATGCGTCCAATAGTAAAAGAATTTGTGGATACGGTAAAATTTATAATATCCCCTTATTTTAAGGAATATGTCAGGGAGAAATATTTTTCTGATATGCCTTATCCGCGATTATTCTAAGTTTATTTACTTAGCTTTATTTTGAATCGGGCAGCAAGCTTTATCTTTATTCTCTGCGAATAATCCGTATGACACTCGGACAGTACAGAAAAAGACGAAATTTCTCAAAATCGCCAGAGCCGAAAAGCAACGCGGCGATAAAGGAAAATACAAGCCGCAGCCCGATTTTCGTGGTTCAGGAACATCATGCCTCGCACTTGCATTACGATTTCCGGTTGGAGATTGGCGGCGTCCTGAAATCCTGGGCAGTGCCGAAAGGCGTCCCGCTTTCCGGGGAAAAAAGGCTGGCGATCCAGACGGAAGACCATCCGATAGAATATGCAAAATTTCACGGAACGATACCGGAAGGGCTTTACGGCGCGGGAGTTGTGAAGATATGGGACAGCGGAAAATTTGTTCCGGAAAGCGTTCACAAGGACAAAATCGTGTTCGAACTTCGCGGCAAGAAACTGAAAGGAAAGTATGTTTTGATAAAAACCAAGTTCGCGAAAAACAGCTGGCTGCTGTTCAGAAAAAAATAGTTTACTTCACCCATTCATCCTCCCATCTGCGGAACTCCTCGCTGCCGATTTCATACTGCCTTCTTTTTGGAGCACGCTCTCCGAACTTTTTTCTCAGCGCAAGTCCGAAAAGCAGCCCCGCGCCAAGCCCAGCCAGGTGCGCGGCGTTCGCGATTCCGCTCGGATAGAGAAATCCCGTCAAATCCAGCGCAGCCCAGACGAAGATTGCGACAAACATGGGCATAGGCACGTAAAGCCATATTGTCATTCTCGGGCGCAATACCGCGAGCGCTCCCAAAATCCCGAAAATCGCGCCGCTCGCGCCAAGCGACGCGCCGTAAAAGAAAAATGCGGCCGCCGATGCAATCAGTCCTGAAATTATAAATATCGCCAAAAAGTTTCTGCCTCCGACAATTTTCTCAAGCATAGAGCCGAAAAGCGCGAGCGCGAACATGTTGTAAAGCAGGTGCATTATGTCCGCGTGCAGGAAAATCGCGGTGAAAAACATCCAAGGCTCGCTAAGCGCTCTTGCGGAAACAAGCGAGAAATTGTCCGTAATCGCGGGAAAAATGTTTTGCAGTGCGAAAACAATTACGCATATGCCGACCAGATAAAGCGAATAATAGCGCATAGGATTAATTATTGTGCTGGAAGTTTAATATACTCTTGCAGATTCCTGCCTTTCGGTTTTCTGCAAACCTGCTGGAACTCGCACCAAGCGCACAGCGCGGACTCTTTCGCGGGAAACTCCTTTTCGGAATTTATTTTTTCTATGAGGCTTATTGTGTCGCACTTGACTTGCTCCAGATGCTTTTCATCCGGAATTGTCCTGATTTCCCTGTCGAACGCGAGAAAATGCCAGACAAGATTTATTTCATTTGCAAATGGCAGCATTTTTCTGGCTGCCATCGCGTAAAGCGCAAGCTGCCTGTCCTGCGCGAGATGCTCCGCGGACGGCAGGCGCGAGCCTGTTTTGTAATCGTGAATTTCTATTGTGTTTCCTGAAAGCGAAAGCCGATCAACAAACCCCCTTATCCTGAATTTGCCGTCCCCGTTCAGGTCAACCTTGATTGGCATTTCAAGTCCTACCGTACGCGAATGGTTGAAAGGGCTGTGCCTGTTGTAGTAGCCGGACAGGAATTTCGCTCCCATGTTTCTGCGCTCTTCAATCCCGATATTTCCGTTTATGATAACCTTGTTATCGTCCCAATTCTTCTCCCAACTTGAGTTGAAAAATTCCAGTATCTCGTTCAGGCTTCTCATATTTTCCAGCTTCAAGTCGTGGTAAAGCTTTTCCAGCGACTCGTGCACGCGCTTTCCGAGAAACGCTTCTATAGTCTCCTCGGTTTCGGTCTTTACTTTGTCGATGTATTTGTACCTGAACTTCAGCGGGCACTGCTCGAAGCAGGAAAGGCGGGAATGTGAGAATATCATTTCAAAGAAACCGTTTCTTGCAAATAAAAGTATTTCGCGGGCGAAGAAGATAAATACTATTTGCCTAAACGAAAAGAATTTAAATTTGAGTATTATAAAATTCTTTATGGAATCATGCAAACCTTATACGACAGTCGTGTTGGAAGAAATAAAGAACAAATCTAGTAGTTTACAGTTATGGGAAATAGGCAAAGCGCTTAATTCTTTATCAGGAGCGATAGAAATAATCTTCTCATATATTGCAGAAAGAAATAAGAACGGTAATGCACCAACATATAAAAGTATGAGAAAGTCCGAGAATATTACAATTTCCCGCCCTACGATGGAAGTAAATATAAATAATCTTTTGAAAAAGAAAATGATAATTAATCCATCTTCCGTAGAGATATTGCAGGTTTTTGGGCAGCAAGAAAAGTGCAATGGCTGGAAGCTGCCGGAATATATTGAAAACAAATTCCCTGACTTGAAGTTGTGGGGAAACCATGGTTCTACATATTCTTTTACAAAAAAGTTTGACAACCCTAGAGCTACTGCTTACGAACGCTATTTTATAGCGCTGGCAGAAAAGGACGGATTGCCGGTTTACTCCAAGATATTTTATGAATAAGTTAATATTTCCTATATGTGGGATAGAATTCCAATTTTAATTTCACGCTCTTATAAACAATTGTCAGTCTGTCGCCATCATAACGATTCGACTTCCACATTTTCCATTTTATCACACATTTAGTATTTCCTTGAGTTTTTCTATCTTAACTCTTTCCTGCTTTGTCGTGTCGCGCTCGCGGATTGTTACGGTGCCGTCCTCAAGAGTCTGGTGGTCTATCGTGACGCAGAAAGGAATTCCAATCTCGTCTGCGCGCGCGTACCGCCTGCCTATGGAGCCCGACTCGTCGTAGAAAATATCAGAATCATTCTTCAGGCTTTCATAAATCTCCTCGGCTTTTTTGTCAATCCCGTCCTTGTTCACAAGCGGGAAGATTGCAGCGGAAAAAGGCGCAAGCTCTTTCGGCAAAGACATCCAAACCCTTTTTTCATCAGACTTGTAGGAGTGCAGAAGCAGGTGCAGAATCATCCTGTCTATCCCGAATGAAGGCTCGTACATATTCGGAAGGACGTGCTTCTCGTTCTCGAAAACCTCAAGGCTCTGTTTTGAATACTGCTGGTGTCTTTTCAAGTCATAATCGCTTCTCCATGCGTTGTTGACGTTTTCCTTCCACCCGAACTCTTCCGTGAACACTTCAAAATCCCAATGGACTTTTGCGTAGTGTGCCCTTTCCTCGGGCAGCAATTCTTTAAAGCGCAAAAACTTCCTGTCTATTTTCAAAACATTTTCAAAGAACATGAAAACTTTTGCAATATAATATGCTATCAGCTCGTTCGGAATCCAGCCTTTTTTCAAAGCTTCTTCTATTTTTACATCCGCTTCCTTCTCATCTTTTCCCCTCATTGATGCTGGCAGAATTCTTACTTTAAAGTCCTTTATGCTCTTGTAGCTGTCCCATTTTGTCTCTTCAGGATTGAAGAATATTTGCAGCTCGGCCATATTGAACTCGCGCATCCTGATGAAAATCTGTCGCGGGGAAATCTCATTTCTGAATGACCTGCCGATTTGCGCTATTTTTATCGGCAGCTTTCCGCGCTGGCTCCTGTAAACGTTCGGAAAATCTATAACCGAAGACTGCGTTGTCTCAGGCTTGAGATAGCATTTTATCTCCCCTTTCGGACCGAGATTTATATCAAACATAAGGTTGAATATCGCCACATCATCAAGTTGCCCGCCGCACTTCGGGCACTTGATATTCTTGTTTTTTATTATTTCAGTGAGCTCCTCGCAGGACTTTCCCTCAAGTTTTTCTATGTCTTTTACAATATCCTCTATCAGATGGTCCGCGCGAAACCTGTTCTTGCATTTCTTGCAGACGGTTTGCTTGTCATTGAACCCTTCGGCATGCCCTGATGCGACCCATACGATTTCAGGAAGAATGTCAGTTGTTTCAATTTCATGAGCCCCTTCGTTTTTCACAAACTCCTTTCTCCACTGCTGCACGAGTTTGTTTTTCAAAGCCGTGCCGAGCGGCCCGTAATTCCAGAATCCTGCTATTCCCCCGTAAATTTCCGCAGCAGGCCAGAAAAATCCCCTGCGCTTCGCTATCGATTCTATCAGCTCCAATCTGCTTTCTTTTTTCTCCGGCATAAAGACCACACAAATAACAAGATTATGCTTTATTAATATTTTCCAAAAGTTTATTACCTGATTCTTTATCTATAGCAAACATTGTAGACATAAATCTATAATTTATTCCAGTAATCTTCTTTACATCTGATGCTGGTATTGGATTTTCTAATTTATTGAATTTGTCTAACTTCATAAAATATTCTTCATTTTCTTCTCCATCATGAGATTTCTTCTCCAATTTTCCAGAAACAATTCCATTAGCAACAATACCTTCACCAGAACGATATAAGAAAACTCTATCGCCTTTTTGGAGCTTTTCAATATTCCTTTTCCAAGGGTCAAAAAAAGCCGAAGCCTTTTGATTGTCTAACATATCCTTATCGTCAGAAATATTATTTCTATAATTAGTATTCAAAATCCAAAAGCCTTCTTCAATATCTTCAAAAGGATTCTCAACAATACTAAACGTATCGAATTCAATGAGAATATCTTCATTTATTTTATATATTCGGTATATCCAATTCTTTATATCGATTCCTTTATCAGCCCAATACAAAGCAGCTTGACGGGTTTTAAAATCCATCCCGTTAGTTATTATTATAAAATGTTGTTTCTTATTTATTTTATCTGAAGTAAGATTCACCTCAAACTTGCTATTTAAAGCGTCTAAAAGACTTTTTTTATCCTGTTCTGGAAACTTTAAAAAAAGTTCATTTAGAGATTCATATGAATATTGCCCGTAAATTTGTCCATATCGTAGAGCTTGAAGAAGATTGTAATCTTTGGATTCCCATGCCTTCAATTCAAAAATGTATAAGTCTCCTTTGCTATCAATTGCCATCAAGTCAGGTTCTTCTTGCCATTTTCTGGATTGTGCTATCAACATTAAATCTTCATCTTGCATTACTTTTTCCAGATTATCAAATAATAACTTCTGGAAATCTGCTTCTTTCCATCCTATTTCAGATAGGTTATTTCTTTTAATCCTCGTGATATTATACCCGTTTTTGTTTAATCTAAATATCATTTTTCTTCACCTTCTGAATTTTATAGAAACTTCTATTAATCATTATTCAATAAGCTTATTAATCTTTTTCAACCCAGAAACTCGACCAGCTTCGCGTTCTCCCTTATGTAGTCGGGCAGCAGGCGCAGGAACCTCGGATGCGAATACCGTTCGTCGCCGAGAACGAAAATCGCCCTGTCGTCTTTCGAGCGCAGCGCCCTTCCGAGCGTCTGCGAAACCCTGCGGAATGCGGGCACGACATAGGCGTAGTGCTGGCCTTTCTCGCTGCCGTAAAGTTTCTTGTAATAATCGATGCACGCTTTCGTTTTTGCGGAAATCCTGTCAAAGGGAATTCCTACGAGAAAAATACCTTCGAGTTCCTTTCCCGGAAAATCCGCACCCTCCGCAAACCTGCCGCCGGCGGTCGCCACAAGAACGCCCTTTCCGCCGGAGCGCTTGAAATCTTCCATCAATTTTTTTGCGTCGCTCCCGCGCGAGTCCTGCGATTCGATGAAAGCCTTTCTGCCCAGTCCTTCTATGGTTTCTTTCAGTCCGCCTTGCATTAGTTCGTTCTGTATCCGGTAGCTTGAAGAGAAGACCGCGAGATTTTTGCTGTGCGCCTTCAGAAAAGTTTTTATCGCGGACACGTATTTTTTCGCCATACCGCTGTTGAAGCTGTCCCATTTTGTGGTGAGTCCCCTCGTTATGAAAACCTCCGCGTTTTCCCCGCTGTAAGGAGATGGCAGCGTTTTTTCAGCGTAATCCTCCACACCCGCGACCTCGCAAAATCCCTCTATCGGATTCAGCGTGCCGGAGCAGAAAACGCAGGAGCTGAAAAGGCTCCACCTTTCCCGCAGGAGCTGCGCGCACCTCATGTCGAATTTTTCCAGCGCGAAGCCGGTGCTTTTTGTCGCGACAAGTATCACGCCTTCCTCTTCCGCGTCCTTCATCACGTGCGATATGAAGTCCGACAAGTGCCCCATGCTGGAGCGCGGCGCCTTCCCGTCGCTCATCTGTCTTTCCTTTATCGCGTTTCCGAATTCCTTCATCGAGTTCAAGAGCGAGGCAATGTCGCTTATTCCGGAGCCCGCGGACTCTATGAATTCCTGCGCTTCAACTATTTCCTCGTCTTCCTTCATGCTCTTTTCCTTTTTTGCAAGAAACTTCTCCAGGTTTTTTACAAGCTTTTTTATTTCCTGATGCGCTTCCTCGCGCCTGAACAGCTCTGCCTCGTTCAGGACCCTGTCGAGCGCGTGAAAAAATATTTTCGAGGAATTTATGTTGGAAGCTGCCTGCTGTATGTTGTGCGCCTCGTCAACCACGAGAATGGAATCTGCAAAATCGATTTTCTTGGAAATGCCCTCGCCGATTTTCTCGCTTAAAATATAATTGTAATTTATCGAGACCAGCCTCGCGTGCTTCAGCATCTCCTTTTGCAGCATATACGGACATATTTCCCTTCTTTCGCAGAATTCGCGAATTTCCGAAAACAACATCGGGCTTGAAAGAAAATCCGCGAGCATTCCTTTGTCGATGGCCTCGAAGTTCTTGAAATACCTGCATTCCTTGAGGCTGTGCTTGCAGAGAAACGATACGTCCGCATAGTCGAACCCGCCCCTGTCGCGGAACGCGTCAAGAAGAAGACACATATCTTTTTTTCCGCGGTACGAAAAGCCGAATATGCTGTTTTTTGTCTTTTCGTTTATCTGCTTCAATTCCTCTATCGGCCTGTCGGTCTCGTTGCCGGTCTTCACAGTCCATATGATTTTTTTGTTTTCTTTTATCGCTATCGGCAGGAGCGCGGAAAGTATCGAAACGGTCTTTCCAAAACCGGACGACGCCTGTATGCATATGTTTTTTCCGGACGCCTTCTGTATGAACTCGATGAGCTCCTTTTGCCCGTCCCTGAATTCCGAAGGAAAGAATGAAAAATCCGGCATGAAGATAAAAATTGCGGTTGAACTTAATAAACACGAAGCCGCAGGGCGGATTTTTTGCCCGGAAGTCTTAAATAGGTTCGTCTGCAACAAAACGCTGGTGAAACAAATGAGCGGTGTTGAACTTTGGAAAACGGGAATTGAAAGTTTTGTTAGAGACATCGCTGTCCAATCTTGAAAGGGAAATATTCCTGAATCTCGCCACTCTTGAGGGAATGACTTTTTCTTGCGCCGTGAAACAGCTTCCTTACTCGGAAAGCTCCGCGAAAGCCGTTGTCAGGAGGCTGAAGGCAAAGCAGCTGATAGAATGCGGCGACAAAAGCAATACGAACGTTCCGCTTGTTCTGACGGAGTTCGGAAGAAAAATATTAGTGGTTCTTGACAGCCGGTGGCCACAAAAAGCGTTCTGGAAGTTCTGAAAAAATTCTAAAAAGAAAAAGAGATGAAAAATATGGGTAAAGAAAACAATGACGATGAAAAAGTTGCTTATGAATTTCTAATTGATAGCAATTATCATCGTCATGAAAATAATGGAGATGAAGAAAAAAGCATCTATGAGTTTTTATTTTTTTAACTGATTTTACGAAAACAAAAAGAGGTGAAAAATATGGCTGTAAAAAACAATGGTGAAGGACTTTGGAGATTTGTATGAAGTAAGGCTGGGCGGCGCAAGATTTGAAGGTTCGAACAGAAAAGAGAGCCATGTAACTCTCTATATCGGAAAATCAGAATACGAGGCAACGGAATGTTTTCTCGGGATTTCAGAACTCGCCGACAACACAAAAAAGGAGAAGTTTCCGTTAAAGCCCTTGATGTTGAAGAACAAAGAAGAAACGCTGGTATGCCTGAAGTGCTATAGCGTAATGGACAGGCATCGCGTATTGGATATGAAGAAAGTCTTTGAAGGCGAAAAAGATTATATAGAAGACGAACCAATTTTTACATGCAGAAACGGCTGCGCGCGCAAGCGGTGATTTTTATGGCGGATTTCAAGGTGACCCCGTGGGAAGTGGAGGGAAAGATCGACTACGATAAGCTGATAAAGGAGTTCGGGACGAAGCCGATAGACGCGCAGCTGAAAGCGAGGATGGAAAAGCTCGCCGGAGGCTCGCACGTTTTCTTGCGCAGGGATTTTTTCTTCTCGCACCGCGACCTGGATTTGGTGCTGAAGGACTGCGAAAGCGGAAAGGGGTTTTTCCTGTATACTGGCAGGAGCCCAGGCGGTGCAATGACGCTGGCGCATTTGATTTCATTCTTATTCACAAAATGGCTGCAGGAAAAATTCAAGGTCAACGCATACCTTCAGATACCTGACGAGGAAAAATTCCTGTTCAAGCAGAAACTTTCCTGGGAAGAAGTGCAGGAAAGGGCAAAGGAGGACATAGCGCACATAGCCGCGCTCGGCTTTGACGAGAACAGGACGTTCCTGTTCCAGAACAGCGAATACGTGAAAAACTTCTATCCCGTCCTGATGAAAACCGCAAAAAAGATAAACTTCTCCAACGCAAAGGCGATTTTCGGATTCAACGAGCAATCCAATATCGGGATGATGTTCTATCCCGCTCTGCAGATAATTCCGACTTTTTTTGAAGAGAAAAGATGCCTGATACCCTGCGGCATAGACCAGGATAATTATTGGAGGCCGCAGCGCGACATAGCCGAGAGCCTGGGCTTTTGCAAGACCGCAGCAATACACAGTACCTTCTTCCCGCCGCTGACCGGCCCGGAAGGCAAAATGAGCTCGAGTGTGGCGGAATCTGCCATCTTTTTATCCGACGACGAAAAAACCGTTGCGAACAAGATAAACAAATACGCTTTCTCCGGCGGGCAATCCACGATAGAGGAGCACCGCAGGCTCGGCGGCAATCCCGACATCGATGTCGCGTTCCAGTGGCTTTACATTTTGTTCGAGGATGACGACAGGAAAATTGAGAAGATTAGGGAAGAATATAAGAGCGGAAAACTTTTGACCGGCGAATTGAAGCAGATACTGATTGAGAAAATCAACGCATTCCTGAAGGAGCACAACAGGAGAAAGGAGAAAGCGGACAAAGCCGTTGACAGGATGAAATATTCCGGAAAGCTTGCGAAAGAAATGTGGGGAAGGATGATTTAGAAATAATTCAGTTCTGGAAATCCTGTTAATGAGTCGGCAATTGGCGGGTAATTAATAAAATATTCAATCTCTGTTTTCAAGTCTTCACCCTTATTGAATAGTTTAATATGATAAACATCATCTTTGTCTTTTGTGACCTTCACCAGAGGTTGAGTCTTTTTTGTTACAGAATTAAAGGAAAACTCTTCATCAGTTCGATATATTATCGTTTCTTTTGTTTCGCACTTACAACACAAATAATTCTTTTTCGTCTTAAGTCTTTTTTCTATTCTTTCAGGAACGCCTATTATAATATTCCCGTCTTTTATCTCGCTCATACTTTTTTATTGCACCGAAAAGGATTTAAATACGCGCTTCAAACATTTGCTATTCTTAAAGTGATGGCGATGCCGTACCAATTTGCAACGCAGTGGGGAAGTGCACGGATTCCGACAGTCCTGTTTCTGCGATAATAAATATCGGAAAAGATAGCGAATCCGCTTTGGCTGTTCTTAAAAGAGATGTTAATGGAATATACTATCACAGGGATGCATTCATCGCCGTATTATGTGTGGGTAAACAACGGCGGGTACGCGGGAGGGTATGTGACAAGAGTAGGGGAGCTGAAGATTGTCGAAGGGGATGAAAAAGCGGCGCGGGGTTTTTTAAGCGCTTTAGGCAGATAAAAAATGAGGTGAGCAATATGGCTGGTAAAAACGGTTCGGATGAGAATCTTTTGCAGGAGATAAAATGCATTTCTCAAGATCCTGTTGAAGACGTAAAGAATTGTACCGGATATCGATACGGTTGCACCAATCTCGGCGACGGATGCACGTACAGGGTTTCTGAAGGCATTGCAAAAAGAAAAGGTTCAGTTCTTCCAATAGTTTGCAGGATATACTGCAGGTGAAAATAAATGAAAACCATCGAAGAACTGCGCGTGGAGATAGACAAGCTGAACACGGAAATAGTCGAACTGCTCTCGAAAAGGATGGAAGTCGCGGGCGAGATTGCGGAATACAAAAAGCGGCGCGGACTGCCCGTTCGCGCGCCCGAGCGCGAGAAAGCGGTGATAGAGAGCGTGAAAATTCTGGCGAAAGAAAAAGGGCTTGACGAAAAAATGGCGGAGGACGTTTTTTGGAAGATAATCGAGCATACGAGAAAAAGCGAAGAGAAGCGAATGGAGAAACAATAGGTGTTATGAATGAAACTGGCGGTTTTGGGGCCTGATGGAACTTTCAGCCACGAGGCTGCTTTGAAGTATGACAGGAACGCGGAGATGATTTTCGTGAACTCCATCTGGGACGTTTTCGATCTCGTGGAGCAGAGAAAAGCCGACAGCGGAATCGTGCCCGTTGAGAACTCGATAGAGGGCGGCGTCGGAATCACGTTTGACGCGCTCATCGAGACGGACGAAAAAATAAAAAGGGAGATAATAATTCCGATAAGGCACTGCCTTTGCGGATTCGGCGAGATTGAAGAAATAACGGAAGTGCACTCGCACACGCAGGCCCTCGGTCAATGCAGGAACTTTCTGCATTCGCTGAACAGGGAAACGCCCGTAAAGACTTTCCAGACGAGCTCGACAGCCGCGGCAGCCGAGGAGATTGCAAAGATGAAAGACGTGAAGAAAGCGTGCCTTTGCTCGAAGCTCGCGGCGGAATTGTACGGGCTGAAAATAATAAGGGAGGACGTGCACGACGAGAAAAACAATATGACAAGGTTTTTCGCGATAAACCACGCTGACGCGGAGCCTTCGGGCAGCGACAAGACTTCGTTCGTCGTGTTCCCACAGAACGACAAGCCAGGGCTTCTTTACGAGATGCTCGAAATCTTTTCAAAAAGAAAAATAAACCTCACCAAGCTGGAATCGAGGCCGAGCAAGAAAAAGCTCGGGGAATATGTCTTTTTCATCGATGTGGAAGGTCACAGGAAGGATAAACTAATAAACGATGCTTTGCAAGAATTAGAGCAGAGGACAAAAAAGATAAGTGTTTTCGGAAGCTATCCGAAAGAAAAAAATCTTAAGTGAAAAATAATATGAAAGAATTTAGCGCTCGCGCAGCAGGAGTCGTTGTAAATGAAAAGAAACAGATTTGCCTGATTTTGGAACACGGCAGATACCAGCTTCCCGGCGGAAGCGTGGATGATGAGACAATAGAAAATGCCGCGGAAAGAGAAATCTTTGAAGATACCGGATTGAAGCTGAAACCGATAAAAAAACTTGGTGTTGTTGTGCGCCCTTCGTCAGCAAAGCAAAATGTTATCAGGAAAGTTCATTTGTTTTTGTTTAGGGCAAATTCGGAAAAGATTATTGAAAAGGAAAAAGGTCATATTCCGTTATGGATTGCGTTTGAAGATGCTGTTAATAAACTGATATCAAGAGAGGAAAAGATTTTTTTATTGAAACATAGAAATGAGATACTAAAATAAAGTGAATTTTATGCCATACCATCTTACAAAAGAAGGCGAGGAATACCTGAAGGAAGGATTGCCGGAGCTGCGACTGCTGAAGGAAATTTCGCGCGGTAGCAAGTCGATGAAGGATTTGCAAAAACTTCCCTACTTCTCAATCGGATTCATGTGGGCAAAGAAGAATGATTGGATTGAGATAAAAGGGGGCGACCTTGAGATTACAATAAACGGAAAAAAAGTCTCTTCTGGAAGATCCGAATTGGAGGCCGCTCTTGAAAGCGCGAAGAATGGAAAACCGATTGATACCAATTCAGAAAAAATTCTTCTGTCGCGAAAGCTTATCGAGGAGGCAAGGGAAAAATTCGAGTTCAGGGAAAAGGAAATCTCGCAGCTAACTCCGGAAATAATAAAGTCGGAAGTCTGGAAGAACGTGCCGTTCAGGAAATACGACATCAGCGCGCCTGCGCCAAGAATTTCTCCCGGAAGAAGGCATCCAGTGATGCAGGCAGTCGATTACGCAAGAAAAGTCTGGACGGAAATGGGATTCAAGGAGATGGAAGGGCCGCTCGTCCAACTTTCGTTCTGGAACTTTGACGCGCTGTTCACCGCGCAGGATCATCCGGTCCGGGAGATGCACGACACTTTTTTCATGGAGCCCGGAAAGGGAAAGCTGCCGGACGAGAAGCTTGTGCAAAAAATCAGGGAAGCGCACGAAAAAGGCACGGAAGGCTCAATCGGTTGGGGAGGAAAGTGGGACCCGGAAGTCGCAAGAAAATACGTTTTGAGGACGCACACGACCTGCCTGAGCCTGAAAACAATTTCCCAGATAAAGAAAGACGGTCTGCCGGCGAAATATTTCGCGGTTGGAAGGTGCTTCAGGAACGAGACAATGGACTGGAAGCACGGCTTCGAGTTCAACCAGACGGAAGGAATTGTGATTGACGAGAACGTTAACTTCCGTCATCTTCTCGGATACTTGAAAGAGTTTTACAAGAAGATGGGATTCGAGAAGGCGAGGTTCAGGCCGTCTTATTTTCCTTACACTGAGATGAGCATAGGCATAGAGATTTTTCATCCAGTTCACCAAAAATGGGTTGAGCTCGGCGGCGCCGGAATTTTCAGGCCTGAAGTCGTGGAGCCTATACTCGGAAAGTTCGTGCCCGTTCTTGCCTGGGGCCCCGGTTTTGACAGGCTCGTGATGGACTATTACAAGTTCGAAAGGATCGGCGAGCTTTATGCGAACGACATAAAAAAGCTGCGCGAAATAAAGCAATGGATGATGTGAATTATTATGAAAAAACTCGACGGAAAAGTTGCGATTGTCACGGGCTCAAGCCGCGGCATCGGAAAGGCGATAGCCTTGGAGTTCGCGAGAAACGGCGCAAAGGTTGTTGTCAATTATTTCAAGTCAAAAGAAGAGGCGGAAAATGTAGTTGCTGAGATAAAGAAAACCGGGGCGGATGCGATTGCCGTAATGGCCGACGTTTCCGATGAGAGGCAGGTCAAGAAACTGTTTGAAGAAGCCGTAAAGAAATTCGGCAGGATAGACATTCTTGTGAACAACGCGGGCGTGTATATACATAATGAAGCGACAGAATTTAACGAAAAAAATTGGAACGATACACTAAACACGAATCTGAAAAGCGTAATGCTTTGCACGAAAGAGGCGACGGCAAATATGCAAAACCATAAATCAGGAGCAATAGTGAACATATCTTCGATATACGGCGCAACAAACTTTGCCGGCGCTCCAGTATATGGCGCTTCGAAAGCGGGCGTGATTTATCTTACAAAAAGATTTGCGAAAGAATTCGGTCCGAATATTCGCGTAAACGCAATAGCTCCCGGAATGATTGATACTGATATGACAGCAGGCGACCCGAAAGGCATTGAAAGCTGTTCAAAAGAAGCTGCATTAAAAAGAATAGGAAAGCCGGAAGAAATCGCGAAAATAGCGCTATTTCTGGCGTCCGACGATTCGAGCTACATAACGGGAGAAGTGATAATCGCAGACGGAGGATATAATTTGCACGAGTGATTTTTATGCCGTCAGTATCATTAGACAAAGAAACAGTGCTGAAGATGATTGGGAAGAAACTCGGCGACAGCGAGCTTGCGGAGCGGCTGCCGATGCACGGGCTCTTTCTTGAGGGTATAACCGAGGACAAGATAAACGTCGAGATATTCCCGAACAGGCCCGACATGCTTTCCGAAGAGGGGTTCGCGCGCGCGATTTCCGGATTCCTCGGGGTAAAGACGGGGCTTGAAAAATTCGCGGTCAAGAAATCGGATTACGCCGTGACCGTTGACGCGAGAATCGCAAAGATTGACAGGAAATATATCGGAATCGCCGTGATGAAAGGTTTGAAGTTTGACAACGAATTCATAATCTCGTCGATGCAGCTGCAGGACAAGCTCGCGACCACGCAGGGAAGGAGAAGAAAGAAAGTCGCGATGGGCGTTTACGATTTGGACAAAATAAAATTCCCGCTGGCTTACACGATGGTTGGCGAAAACGAGAAGTTCATCCCGATGGGGCATGACAGGGAGATAAAGGTAAGCGAACTTGCGGAAGAGCACAAACGCGGGAAAGAGTATTCGCACCTGATAGAAGGCTGGAAAGATTTCCCCGCGTACAAGGACGCTGACGGGAAGATACTTTGCGTCATCCCGATAACGCAGGCTGACTTCACGAAGGTCACGGAAAAGACGAAGGACGTGATGATTGAAGTTACCGGAACCGACTGGCGCGCAGTCCAGCAAATAATGAACATACTTGTCACGAACTGGAGCGGCCGCGGCGCGGAATTGTACGAGGCGAAAATAAAATATCCTTTTGAAACTCCGGAAGGCAAAAATGTTGTCTGCCCGATTCTGAAAACCGCGAAGATGGAGCTTGATGTCAATTATGCGAACAAGCTTCTCGGCCTGAACCTGAAGGCGGCGGAAGCCGCGAAGCTTTTGGAAAGGATGAGATACGGCGCCGTCGCCAAGAAAGACAGGATAGAAGTCGAGGTTCCCGCATACAGGACTGACGTGCTGCACCCGTTCGACCTTGTCGAGGACATTGCAATCGCCTACGGCTACGAGAATTTCAAACACGAGATTCCGCGCGTGAGCACTATAGGGGAGGAGGCGCCAAGGTCCCTGGTTTTCAGGAAGATTGCGGAAGTTTGCTCCGGGCTCGGCCTGCTTGAGTGCTGCACGCTCCACCTTTCGAACGAAAGAATACTGAACGACAACATGCTTCTAAAGAACAAGAATTTTGTGAAAACCATCAATGCCGTAAATATAGAGTATGACATCGTGAGGAACTCGCTTTTGCCAATGCTTCTCAAGACGCTGTCCGAGAACACGCACAACGAGTATCCGCAAAAGCTGTTTGAGATGGGCGAGATTTACGACGAGGAAAAAGGCGAGCCCGTTGAGAGGAACAGCCTTTCCATCGTTTCGTGCCACGGCCGCGCGGAGTTCACGGAAATGAAATCGCTGATTGAGGCGCTGTTCTCAAGCATCGGCGAGAAGGTCTCGTTCAGGGAGGCGAAGCACAATTCTTTCATCAGCGGCAGGTGCGCCGCGGTCCTTGCAGACGGAAAGCAAATCGGGATAATGGGCGAAATCCACCCGCAGGTGCTGGCGAACTTCAAGCTTGAGATGCCCGCCGCCGGCTTCGAGTGCGGGATTGACTGGCTGGTCGGGAAATACAATAAAAAGAGAGAATGATATGATAAACAGCATAATGAAGAAGATAAATCAAATACATTTTGGTTTTTATACGTTAATTTTTTGCGTTCTACTATTATCCTTTATATTTTTCTTTTTAGCTAATTATTTGGGATATATTAAAACCGAAACATTAATCGCTGGATTAATAATACAATCTTTCGGAAGTATTTTCACTATATTGGTTGTCCAAAAAATCTTAATTATAAGAGATAATGAAAGGTGGATGACTATAAACACATATGTGTATAATTTTCTTTTTTCAAAGATATACGTATTTATCGAAGAATTAATTGAAATTTTAAATATTGAAATTAAATTTAATCAACAACCTAAAATAAAAAGACTCGGAATTGAATATTTTAACCCAAACTTCTTTAATGAATCTTTAGGTAAATATGAAAAAGTACTAAAAGAATTGAGTGAAGAATCAGAAAGCGTTTTTCTAGAAAGTATAAAAACATGGAATCATGAAAAATTTAGAATATTCAGTAACGTTCTAGACGATTTTTATAAAGAAATTAATAAATTATTAGTCGATTATCCACATAACATTCCGCCTGAAATTTTGAAACATATAATTTTAGTGAGAGAAGAACTTAGAGGACGTTCAAACTTCGCTAAAACTTTAGCTAATTCTGGAAAGAAATTAGATGGTCTCAGAGAATTTCTACGTATTGAAGTTAAATATATATCAAAACTATTTAAGAACTTATATGAATTAAGAAAAATATTAAAACCACAACAATAAATTTATAGTTAGATATTATAACTTGTAGTTTATTCAAATTATATACATAAATTTTTATCAGTTATTTCTTCTTTTCATCACAGTTTCTTTTTCATCTTCTCCAGCCATTCGTACGGCACGGAAACGCTTCCCAAGTCCGCGCCGTGGTTTTTGTCGTGGAAGTCGGAGCCGCCGGTTTTTAGCAGCTTGTGTTTATTAGCCAACTCGTTTATGCGCCTGACAACTTTCGCGTCTTCTTCCTTTCCGAACCCGTAACAGTATTCAACTTCCAGCCCGTCTATTCCCGCGCCAGCGCACGCCTTGACAACATTCTCAAAGTCGTGAAAGCCGGGGTGCGCAAAAACCGCGAGCCCGCCGGCTTCATGTATAATCTTTATGCAATCCTCCAGCGGAAGCTCGAAATCCTTCCTGACAAAAAGGTCGCCTCCCGCTTTTGTCCTGCTGAAAAAATCGTCTCTGGATATTTTATTTCCATTGTGCTTCTCCACAACTTTCCATACGTGCGGTCTGCTCGGCACAGCCAAACCTGCCATGATTTTTACCTCTTCTGCGCTGACTTCCAGCCCGATTTCGTTTAGCTTTTTTATATGCTTGGTAAGCCATACTCTTTTTGCTTCGTTTAGTTTTTCCAAAATTGAGAGAAGTTTCTTGTTCTTGCAATCGATGAAATATCCGAGAATATGAATCTCCGCCAGCTTTCTTTTCTCCTCGTTTTTTATCCCTACTTCCACGCCGGGAATGACATCAACGCCAAGGCCGCTGCCGCACGAGATACATTCCTTTAGCGCGGAGACAGTGTCGTGGTCCGTGACTGCTATTGCTTCCAACCCTTTTTCCTTTGCCAGCATAACCAGCTCTTTCGGGGACAGCGATCCGTCGGAGCGGTTGGTGTGCGTATGCAGGTCAATCTTGCGCTTCATATGATTTATGAGAAAGCTGCGAATAAATATTCAAATGCGGAAAACGACAAAGCAACGTTTATAGGCGCGCAGTTGCATTTTTATTTATGGCCAAAGTTCCGGACGGGCGGACAATGAGAATGCTGTTGAAGGCGCAGAAGAACGAGATAACCGAGCATCTTATTTATGCGAAGCTGGCCGGCTCCGTAAAGGATGCGAAAAACATAAAGATTCTCAAAAACATTTCCGATGACGAGTTGAGACACTACAATCTTTGGAAAAAATATACCAATCGGGATGCGAAGCCTGACATCCTGAAGGTTTGGAAATACTTCCTGATTTCAATCATATTCGGGATAACTTTCGGGATAAAGCTCATGGAGAACGGGGAGAGGCGCGCGCAAAAAAGTTACGAAAAGCTTTCTGGTGTGCCGGAAGCCAAAAGAATCCTGAAGGACGAGGACAGGCACGAAAAGCTGCTTATCGGGATGATAGACGAGGAGCGCTTGAGATATGCGAGCGCTATCGTGCTTGGCCTGAACGACGCGCTTGTGGAACTGACGGGCGCGCTCGCGGGATTCACGCTTGCGTTCCAGAACGCGCGCCTGATTGCCATGGCGGGACTGATTACAGGAATCGCCGCGGCAATGTCGATGGCTGCCGCAGAATACTTGTCCGTTCGCGCCGAAGGCAGGAAGGATTTCATAAAGGCGTCGTCTTACACGGGCGCGGCCTACATTCTCACCGTCCTGTTTCTGATATCCCCATACCTGCTTTTGAACGACTTGTACCTGTCGCTCGGAATCACAATCCTGAACGCGATAATCGTGATTTTCTTCTTCACGTTCTACATCTCCGTTGCCAAGGGATTTTCATTCAGGAAAAGATTTTTCGAGATGGCGCTGATAAGCCTCGGAATAACGGCGATAACTTTCGGAATAGGTTTCCTGATAAAAATGCTGTAAATGCGCAGGCAAACCGGTTCCCGGCGCGAATATATATTTCTTGAAAACAGATTTTCTAACGGATGTTTATGCAAAACAACGCTGAAAAGGAATCAATGTTTTGGGCCGAGCAGCTTGCGAGGCAGGTTATCGAGCGCGCGAAAAGGGAAGGGAAGACTGCCGTGATAAAATGCGGGCAGACTCCTTCGGGAGGGAAGCATATCGGAAATTTGAACGACGTGATACGCGCATATTTTGTATACAAGCTTGTCAATGAAAAGGGGTGCGGCGCGAGATTCAGCCATTCTTCCGATGACAGGGACCCGCTGAAAGACGTGCCGAAAAGGCTCGCAGACCTTGACGGCAACTGGCACGATTCCGAAAAATTCCCGGAAATGAAAAATTTTCTCGGCAGGCCGCTGTGCAGGGTGCCCGACCCATTCGGCTGCTGCGGAAGCTGGAGCGAGCATTTCACGAAAGTCTGGGAGAAGGGGTTGAACGCGCTCGGGATGTTTCCCGAAATAGTCTCTGAAGACCGGTACTACAAGGAGGGAAAGTTCGACCCTTACATAATCAAGGTCTTTGAAAATATAGAAGAGGTCGGAAAAATCATTTCAACGTTCCAGGAAACGAAGGGTGAAAAATATATACCGTTTGACGCCATCTGCCCGAAATGCGGAATGCTCTCGAACATTTCCTCCTTTGACCTGGAAAAAAGGACAGTGCATTTCACGTGCGGCGGAAAGGCGATAAAGAAAAAGCACACGGAAGGCTGCGGGTTTGAGGGCGACGTTTCAATAAGGGAAGGAAAGCTGCAGTGGCGTTTCGAATGGCCCGCGCAGTGGGGAATAGAGCAGGCTACTTTCGAGCCGTTCGGGAAAGACCACTACGAGGGCTCGTGGAAATCCGGGCAGATTATCGCGAGAAAAATTTACGGAATAGAGCCGCCCATACCTTACGTGTACGAGTTCTTTCTGGTTGACGGCCAGAAAATGTCGGCCTCTGTCGGGAACGTTTTCATAGTCCAGGATATGCTGAAAATAATCGAGCCCGAAGTGCTGGCGTATTTCTACACGAAAAGGCCGGGAAAACAGCGGGACTTGTCGCTGAAGAACATCCAATTGATGGCGGACGAGTTCGACGAGCTTGAGAAAAAATATTTTAACCCGGTCAAGGATGAGAAGGATATGGAAAATATAAAGGCTGCATACAAACTTTCCGTGATAAAAGTTTCGGACAAACAGCCTTTGCGAATTCCTTACGCTTACGCCTCGATGGTTGCCCAGATTGTCCCCGCGGAAAAAATGCTGGAAAAGGCCATAGGATTGCTCAGGTCATCCGGTCACGTCAAGGGAGAGCTCTCGGACGAGGATGAAAAAAGGATTGGCGCAAGGCTGAAGCTTTCAAAATACTGGGCAGAGAATTATGCGGCGGAAGAATACAAGATAAGGGTTCTGGACAAGGCTCCCGAAGAGGCCGTGAAAAAAATGAGCGACGGACAAAGGCAATCACTGGGACTTTTGGCAAAAGAACTCCAGAAAAAAGACCTTTCAGAGGATGAGTTGCACAATATCTTTTTTGATGCAGCCAAAAAGAGCGGGATAACCAGCAAGGAGTTTTTTTCGGCAGTATATCTTACACTGCTCGGAAAGCCCGCGGGGCCAAGGCTGTCTTCGTTCGTGCTTGCAATCGGCCAGGAAGAGGTTGCGAAAAGGCTCCGGCAAATGAAGTAAGAAATATTTACGCGACATATTATCCAATCATCTGCTCAATCGCGCTTCCCGCCGCTTTTTGCCTTCCAGATCTTTTTCTTTTCGAGAAATGCGCGCAGCCTTCCCAGATATTTGTCGCCTTCCATGGCAACGCTTCCGTCGCCGTCCGCGGTGAAGAATATTCCGGCGCCGCCGTATGATCTTGCCTCAAAATACCAGAAAGGGTTCTTGTTTTTGTCCAGCACGAGCGCTGCCTTGACGGGAACGCCGTTGCCGCCGCCGATGTAGGCTATTTTCCCGCCTTTGCGCATTATTTCGCAGGGAGAAACTCCGTCTTCGAAAAATCTTTTCGAGCCGTTATTTCCGAGAACATAACCGAATTTTATGCAGCCGTACTTTTCCTTGTATTCTTTCAGAAAGTCTCGCGCGCGCATTATTTTTATGTCGCCATCGTCATCTTCGTCCGTCATAATCTCTCATTTTTTCGGATTATTGGCGCCCGGGCCGGGATTTGAATTCTCGACGCCTTTTTCTTTGTTTTCTTTTCCGCAAGCGCTTTTCTTTTTCAAGTTCGCGCCAAAAGAAAAGGGCTTTCCCGAGTCAGCGACTCGACAGGCCGCTAAACCAGCTGGACGCATACTTCGCATGCGCCGGTTACTGGACCACTATACTACCCGAGCATCATATTAAGATGTGGAATTATACTTTTAAATAGATTGCCGACAAGGCGGTTTGTTTTGCGGGGTATTTTTGCGGATTCCCTGCCGCGCCACCGATAACATTAAATTTGCTCTTTTCCATATTTTTATACGAAACATCAAGGGTGCTGAATAATGCTTGTGGGCGTGATAATAAATTACAGGATTCCGTACACGAAGGAAGCCATAATCAGGATTCCCGAGATTCTGGACAAGAAGCAGGCAGCGAAGCTCGTCGGGAAAAAAGTGATGTGGAAGAACGGAAAGAAAGTGAAGCATTACGGCAAGGTTACGGGGCTGCACGGCTCGTCAGGAGCGATAAAGGCGAAGTTCAGGATTCCGCTGCCTCCGGAGTCGCTCGCGAGGGCTGTGGAGATTTACGATTAAGCGTTATTGCACCTGTCTATTTCTTCCGCCAATATGCCGGAGAATTCGTCTTTCAGCTTCTTGAGCATTCTTCCGTTCTCCGCCTCGACGTACAACCTTATTTTGGGTGATGTGTTTGAAACCCTTATCAATATCCATGAATCATCAAATTCCAGCTTGATGCCGTCAATCATGATTGCATTCTTGTATTTCTTCCTCAGTTTTTCTTTCAGATTCTTCATAACCCCGAACTTCAGATTGTCATCGCACGGGAAAACAACTTCGTCAAAAGGGCATGTCTTGATATCGTTTGCTGCCTGAGAAAGTTTCCTGCCTCTTTCAAAGATTATCTCCGCTATCTTAAGCGGAATCAGGATTGCGTCATCAAACCAGAAATACTGCGGCATGACAATATGTCCGCTCTCTTCAATTCCAAAAAGCGCATTATGTTTTTTGCAGTTTGATATTACATGAGTGTGGCCGACGGGAGTTTCCACGATATCCGCGCCGAGATCTTTCAACTCCTTTTTCACACCTCTTGAACAGGCTACTGTTATAACGGCTTTTCTTCCATGTCCTTTTGTCTTTCCAAAAATATCCCTGCCGATTATTATTCCAATCTCGTTTCCCGTGAGAAACCTTCCTTCATCGTCTATTATGATGCACCTATCGCCGTCTCCGTCAAACGCAACCCCGAAATCGGCTTTTTCTTCAACAACCTTTTTTCTCAAGGCTTCCGTGCTCTTGACTGTCAGTTCGCTTTCCCTGTTTGGGAAGTTTGAGTCAACATTACAATACATATCGACAACATCAAAATCCAGACTCCTGAAAATCTCTGGGGCTGCCAAGCACATGCTCCCGTTCCCGCAGTCCAGGACGACTTTCAGCCCGTTACCCTTTAGCTTCGAGAACTTATCGATTATGAAAAGGGAATAATCTTCCGTTATGTCAATCTCTTTAAAATCGTTTTTTGTTTTATATCCTGTTTTCTCATTATTTTCAGCAACCATGTCCCTTATTCCCATTATCTGCCCTTCCGAGAAAGGCTCGCCGTCCCCGTAGTAAAGCTTCAGCCCGTTCCATTCTGGCGGCAAATGGGAAGCTGTCACAAACAGCGTGGCGTATTTCTTCAGGCGCCAGCCCGCAAACAGCGTCTGGCCGAATGATGTTGTTCCGGAATATGAAACATCCGCGCCCGCCGCATCGAGCCCTTTGATGAGCGCATATGCAAGCTCCTTCCCGGACTCCCTGATGTCGTTTCCAACCAGAAAATCTTTTCCTGGATTATCCTTCCCCACTCCAAACCCTATTCTTTCCATTATGTTTTCCGTCAGATTTTTTCCATATATTCCCCTAATATCATAAGCCCTGAAAATGTTTTTGTCTATCCCTGTTTTTTCAGGAATTCCGCTCTGGCTTTTTAGAAATTCCTCGATAACGGGAATGTCTTCGGGCTTTCCCATATTAAACCAATAATTTTTCAGCCCTATGGCCTTTACATTTCTTTCCCTGCAAAGCAGGGATATCGCATCTGTTATCGTATATTCGCCTCTTTCCGACTTTCCTATTTTTCTTATTGCGGAAAATATATCAGGAGTGAATTTGTAAAGCCCCGTGTTTACGAAATCGCTCACCTTTTGCGCAGGCTTTTCAACAATCCTTTCAAGAAAATCCCCGTTTATCAGAAGGTTTCCATACTTCTCAGGATTCTTGTGAACGTGTCCACCGACATAATTTATGCCGTCATTTATTCTGAATTTCCTCAAGTCTTCAGGAGAATAAAGGCTGTCAGACATGACAACAACAAAATTTCCCTTAATCAGGCTTTCCGCGGAAGCAATCGCGTGCGCGGTTCCGAGCGGCTCCTTCTGGTCGACTACGGTTGCGCTAAATTCGTATTGCTTCAGGAATTCTCTTATCATTTCTATCTTGTAGTTTGCGACAATAACAAAGTCATTGAAGTCGGCTTTCTGCAGATTTTTCATCAAATAAAAAAGAAAAGGCTTTCCATTCACCGGTATGAGCGGTTTTGGCATTTTATCCGTGAGCGGCCGCATCCGCTCTCCCAAACCGGCGGCTAGAATCACGGCTTGCATCAAATCAGCCTTTCTTTTTTCAATATTCCATTTCTATATCCGTAGAAAACATTTTCTCCCAGATCCCTGTCAACAAGAACGGCAGGCCCTATCCTGCACCCTGAACCTATTTTCACTCCAGGCAATATCGAAACGTTTATGCCAGTCTTGACATTGTCGCCGGTTATTGTGCCAAGCCTCTTTCTCCCGGAACCAATCCTTTTTCCGTGATAATTTATTTTTACGTCTTTTTCATCAAAACGCAGGTTTGCTGTCTTTGTTCCCGCGCCAAGATTGCAGTTCTTTCCTATAATAGAATAGCCGACATAATTCAAATGCGGTATGTGCGTTCCTTCCAGAATAATGGACGCATTTACCACAGAAAAAGTCCAGACAGCACATTCATCTCCGATAAAACTGTAAGGCAATATATGCACGAACGGTCCGATAGTAGTATTTTTTCCGATATAGCACGGCGGTTCTATCACGGAATATTCAAGAATTTTGGCAGAATCATCAATATGATTTTTTCCAATATCATCAAGAAATTTTCTTGCTTTCTTAAAAGCCTCAAGCGGCTCCTCAAAATAGTTTGCAAAATCTGGCCTTTTTACAGTTTTCATATAAATCACTTTACGGTCACGCTTTTCGCGAGGTTTCTCGGGAAGTCGGGGTCGCAGCCGCGCAGGAGCGCAAGCTGGTATGCGAGGATCTGCATAGGTATTATCTGGACTATGGGATTGAAGTCGCCCGCATCGCGTACCTTTATGAAAAAATCAAAAGCATCGCTGTTTTTCGGTCCGACTCCCACCACATAAGCCCCCCTTGCCCTGACTTCCATGGCGTTGCTTGTTATCTCGTTCTCGGTCGCGTCGGAGGAAAAAATTATGCAGTGTGTGCCTTTTGTTATGAGCGCGATGTTTCCGTGTTTCAGCTCGCCTCCCGCAAACGCCTCCGCGTGGATGTAGGAAGATTCCTTTACCTTGAGCGCTGCTTCGAGCGCGGTCGGATATTGCAACCCCCTTCCCAATAGGTAGATATGGTCGCTGTCCTTCAGTTTCTCGGCCAGCTGTTTTAGATACCTTTTTGCATTCTCGGAAGTCAGGTAATAGACGTATCGCGAAACCTCTCTCAGCTTTTCAACGCCTTCGTCGATCCTGCCGTCAAGCTCGTATGCTAGCAATGCAAGAATCGCAAGCTGAGATGTGTATGACTTTGTCGACAAGACACATATCTCCGGGCCCGCTTTCTGAAGTATCGACGTGTGCGATTCCCTCATGAGGGACGAACCCTCCGCGTTCGTTATGGATATGACCTTCGCTCCTTTTGCCTTGGCGGCGCGTATGGCGAACAGCGTGTCCGCGGTCTCCCCGCTCTGCGATACGGCGATAACAAGGCTCTTATCGTTAAGGATGTGGTTGAAGTTTTGGAACTCGGATGCTATGCAGAAATTTATATGCGTCCCGGCTATTTTCGAGAACAAATAAATGCCTGTCATGCACGCGTAGGAAGCGGTGCCGCACGCGACTATGAATATGCCTTTTGCGCTTCTTATGTTGCTTGCAATTTCCTTTATGACAGTCTTGTCCATGTTCGCTATTTTCTCTATCATGTCAGCCTGCTCAAGAACCTCTTTCATGAAAAAATGGTCGAAGTTCCCTTTTTTCGCCTGCTCCGCGTTCCATTCTATTTTTGTCACCGGCCTTTCGACAGGCATGTTTTTTTCCAGATTAAATATCTTAAGCCCGCCGTCAAAAGTAACCATATCGTTTTCTTCAAGAAAAACCGCGTTTCTCGTTTGGTCAAGAAATGCCGTGACATCCGATGCGATAAAATACTCGCCGTCTCCGATGCCCGCGACAAGCGGCGCTTCCTTTCTTACAGCAACAATCTTGCCCTCGTCGTTCATAGCAACTATCGCATACTGCCCTTCCAGATGTTTTAGCGAGCGCTTTGCAGCCTCGATGAAATCATACCCCTTTTTCATATGATACTCTATGTTGTTCGGTATCACCTCCGTATCCGTTCCGGAATGAAAGACAAAACCCTGCGATTCGAGAAACTTTTTCTGTTCCTGAAAATTCTCTATTATGCCGTTGTGCACCACTGCAATCTTTTCGTTGTTTGAAAGATGAGGATGCGCGTTTTCTTTCGTGACCCCGCCGTGCGTTGCCCATCTTGTGTGCGCGATGCCCGCTTTGCCGGGAAGTGAATCAAGCTTCTGTTTTTTGTTGACCTCGTCTATTTTGCCGATGTCTTTTTTCATAAGAATCCTTCCGCCGTCCGCGGTTGCGATTCCGCAGGAATCATACCCCCTATACTCAAGGTTTTTCAGCCCCGCAAGAATGATAGGTGTAGCTTCCATCTTTCCCGCATAACCTATGATGCCACACATAATTTTCACCATTACTCAGACACAAGTGATGCAAAGGAATATATAAATAGTTATTAAAGAAAACTTAATAGTATTATAATAATATTTATAAACTTAAGCCATAATAAGGTTTCAAGGTGAAAATATGACGACATGGATTGTTGAGCAAAAAAACGGCAGAGTGATGAGTCTTCCCGTGAGAATTATCGAGCCGCGCCAGGCAAAGGCCGCGCTTTCGCCGCTCGCATGGAGAATAATGCTCGCGATTTCGGAAAAGCCCTCGTATCCGAGGGACCTTGGAAAAAGGCTGAATGTACACGAGCAGAAAGTCTATTATCACATAAGAAATCTGGAAAGGGCAGGATTGGTAAGGGTTATAAAAACGGAAAATGTATACGGCATGACCGCAAAAATATATGATATAACCGAGCCCGCATTTGCGCTCGTGCTGCGTGATATGGAAGAGTCGCAAAAGATATCATCCCTCAAGGCGGAACATGAAAGATTCCTTCGCCCTTTCATTGAGAACGGAAATTTGAACGCAACTATAGTTGTCGGCTCGCTGGATCCGCACGGCCCCGCGAAAGCCAGGGCAACGGACGCGCCGTATGCAATCAATCTGGGATTTTTTCTGGGAAGCTTCCTGAATTATGCGCCGCCGGTTTCTGTAAAGCTTGACACCGAAATAACAAAAGATGATTTGAAAAGCAATCTCATTATAGTTGGTGGCCCCGGCGTTAACAGTCTGACCGCGCAAATAAACGGAAAGCTTCCGATCAGGTTCAAGGAGGACAAAAAAAGAAAATATTTTTACACCGACATATTCTCGACAGTCTCAAGAAAAACATACGCCGAGGACGAGAACGGCATAATCGTGAAAATGAGAAGCCCGTTTGCCGCGGATAAACATGTATTGATTGTCGCTGGGAAAAGAAGTCAGGGCACAAAGGCTTCGATACTGGCGTTTATGCACAAATTTGATGATGTGTGCGCGGGAAACGCCCGAAACCCGATGATAACCGCAAAGGTTGTGGAAGGCATCGATTCCGATTCTGACGGCGTCGTGGATTCCGTTGAGATAAAGGAGTGAGAAAGGGAATTATTAGAACATGTTGCACGAGCCCGTGTCGAGCATTTTCATATCTATCCTGCGAAGCCAGCGCGCCTGAACCGCGGAAATGTAAAGCGTCCGGCTTCCTATCTTCATTTTCAAGTCGGTGTCCTTCGGACGCGACCATTCCACAGGCACAAGGGACGCTCCCGAGCAGGACGTGCAGACGCGAAAATCCTTCTTCTGCTTCCTGATGTATTCTTTCACTTCCTCATCGATTTCAATTATGATTTTTTCATTCGTTTCTATTTTCATAATACCACTACGGTTTTAATTGTGTGCAAACATATAAATGCAGTATGAAAACCCATCAAATTAAAGAAGGAAAAATAGAATTGTTTGCGCCAAAAGAAAGCCTGTATGAAGCATCCGTTTTCTACAATCCGAAAATGGCATTCAACAGGAATATTTCCGTGGCTGCGGTTCAGGTATTTCAAAAAGACGCGGACAGAAAAATATCCGTGTTGGACGCGCTCTCGGCCTCGGGCATTCGCGGACTTCGTTATGCGAAAGAGATTTCCGGAATAGAAAAAATATTTTTGAACGACAACAACCCGGTTGCGGCAAGGCTGATAAAAAAGAATATTGTCCTGAACAAGCTTCACAAAAAGTGCATTGCCTCGAAAGGCGATGCGAACGTCCTGATGCACCAAGAAGTATTTGACGCGATTGACATTGACCCTTTCGGCTCGCCGAACATTTTTCTTGATGCCGCGGCGCGCTCGATATACCACAAAGGATTTCTCGCCGTGACGGCAACGGACACTGCGCCGCTCTCCGGAAGCTATCCCGAGACGTGCTTCAGGAAATACAGCATCCGCTCGATGAAAACCGACTATTATGGCGAGCTCGGCGTCAGGATTCTGGTGTCTTACACGATTCTCGCGCTCGCAAGAAGGGAAAGGGCTTTCTTCCCGGTGTTGTCGTTTTCAAGGGAGCATTACTTCCGCGCCTTCGGCAGGATAGAACACGCTGGAGAGATAGGAAAATTGCTGAAACAATTCGGCTATGTTATGCACTGCTTCAAGTGCGGCAACCGCAAGACAGGAGAACTTGAGCTAAATTGCCCCTGCGGAAACAAGTTCGAGTTTTGCGGCCCTATTTTTTTGGGAAACATCTCCGACAAAAAATTTTGCTTGAACGTCGCAAAAGAATGCAAAAAAAGAAAGTTTATCGATGAAGAAGCTTTTGCAAAGCAGCTTGCTTCAGAATCCGGGCTGCCGCCGTTTTACTATGACTTGCACTGTCTGGCAAGGGTTGCGAAAATAAGGCTGCCGAAGATGGACGGATTTATCGCAGAGCTAAAAAAACAGGGATTCAAGGCGGGAAGAACGCACTTCTGCCCGACTGCCGTAAAGACCGACGCGGGATATGAACGGATTGTCAGGATGCTGAAATAAATGTTATTTTATATTCATTTAATATACAGTTAATTTATGGTTTTACATTATGACAAAGAATGAAAAATACTTGTATGAAAGAACATATAACGCTATTTGGAATCAATATCTCTTTCTAACAAGCAGCAGAGAAAGAATTGAACATAAGTTTGAAATTCTATTGATTTTAGTAGGTATAGTTGTTGCAACTTTCTTTCAACTTGAATTATATAAAAATTTTCTTAATTATTTTCCTTTGATATTGTATCTTATTATATTTTTACTAGCGTTATACAATGTACTTCCAAGAAGTATTACAGTGCCATGGGTTAGCAAAGAAGAATTTAAGAAATATAAAAATACTGAATTAGTCCATAAACAACTTGTGGAAGAATGTTACAAACATATTGATGATATGAACAGATACCTTGATTTTAAAAAGAATCATTTAAGGGTTTTAATAGTATTATTTCTATTTTCATCATTATTTCCTATAATAACATTTCTATCAGGGTATTCTTTCATTCTTGGATTTGTCTCTTTCATTCTTGTTGTTTCTTTAGTAATTTGTTTCTATAGACTTTTCAATAAACCAATTTAAGTGAACATAATCTTCTTATTCTTTCAAAGGCAGCTATTTTTATGCAAATCCGAGAATTCGCCGAGACGCTGAAAGTTGTGAAAGGCAAAAAAGTTCTTGTGCTCACGCACCATAATGCGGACATTGACGCGGCTGCTTCTGCGATAGCGCTGGCTGAAGGCTTGAAACATATCGAGGCGGACGCAAAAATAGGTGTGGCTGAATCCGTCTCAAGGGCAGCGCAGAAACTTGCCGAAGGTTTCAAAATCATAATTGACCCAGACTGCAAAAGTTTTGATTATGTGATTCTTGTTGACACTTCCGTGCCCGAGCAATTGACAAGCGTGAAAAACGTCCGCGCGGATTTTATCATAGACCACCATCCCGAAGGAAAGCTTGCCGAGAAAGTCGTTTCATATATTGTTGAGAACGCAAAATCTTCCGCACAGCTTGTTTACGCTGTGTTAAAAGAACTGAAGATTGAAATTGATGAAAACCTTGCAAGAATAATTTCCGCGGGAATCGTGGCTGATACAGCACACTTCAGGCACGCTGACAGCGAGGTCTTCTTGATAATGTCCGAACTGACGCGGAAAATAAAGTTTTCCGATGTGCTTCAGATGATAACTTCTGAAGACGCAGACCCTTCGGGAAGGGTTGCCGCGCTCAAGGCCGCGAGCAGGATGGACATTTACAAATTCGGCGAGATTCTTGTCGCGCTTTCAAATGTTGTCTCGCACGAGGCGGCGGCGTGCCGCGGGCTGCTGAAACTCGGCGCTGACATCGCGATAGTTGTCGCGGAAAAGGAAAGTGAAACGAGGATATCCTCGCGCGCAAAGGAAAAGATAACGGAAAAGAACTTGGACTTGTCGGAACTGTTTCAAGAAGTCGGGAAATTCCTCGAAGGAAGCGGCGGCGGCCATCCGCTCGCGGGCAGCGCGAACGGCAAAAGGAAAAACAGGGACGAGTTGAGAAAGCTTATTCTAAGATTGCTGACGAAAAAACTGGGACAGTGGAAAAAACTGGAATAGAATTACAGATTAAGCAAAACAATCGAAAAGTTCAACAAAGCTGCAATGCTTACCCAAACGATGTACGGAATGAGAAGCAAATCAGCATTTCTTGATATTTTCATAAACTTCATTATCGTGGCGGCTATCGCAGCCCAAAGTGCAACGATTACAACAAGGCCGGCTATCGGCGATTTCAATCCGAAAAACGCCAGCGACCACAAGACATTCAGAGCCAGCTGAATCCCGAAAATACCAATCGCGCCTTTCGTTTTCTTGCTGAAACCTTTGCGCCAGACGAGGAACAATGAAATTCCCATAAGAACGTACAAGGTTGTCCATACCGGCGCAAAAACCCAGTTGGGTGGCGCGAAGAACGGCTTTGCCAGAGTCGCGTACCAAGAAGGGATTGCTGAAACCGTGAATATCGAGCCGACAACTCCCGCGAGCAGGCAGATTCCTATGCTTGCCGCAAGCTTGAGAATATCTTTTGAATTGAGAATTGACATAATATTTTATCGTTTGACCGATTGATAAAGGTTTCTTGCGAAATTTGGACAGGCTTAAATCCTTTTCGATGCATATATTCTGATAGGCGAGAAAATGAAAGACTGGGAAAAACAACTATTAAATGAAGGTTTTGATAGATTAGACAAAACACTTGGTAGTTTAAGAAAGAAGAAGTCTTTCATAGAAACTATTGGAGAAGGCGACCTTGTTTTTATAAAAAACAATAATGCTGCCGGAAACGGGCTTAGTTATTTGGGATATGTTGGACGGGTTGTCGGTCTATGTTCTAGTATGCAAAATTATGTCAGCATACCTGTAGATTTTGAACACGGAAGGTGCAAGATTCTTACATTTGAAAAAGGAAAAATTGATTCTGCTTCGGATGCCGAGCCCGCATATCAAGGAAACATATACGATTCTTCTATATTACATAAGGGCGAAGGAGCGATAAGCAGCATATTGGAGAAGAAATATAAAACAAATCTTAAAGAGATTGGATTGGAATAAATAATAAATCTATTTCTACTTTCGCGCCAAATATTTGCCATGCTTATCAAACACCAGAGCTGGGAAAATCCGCGCTGCGAGATTCTGAAGACGATTGCAAAGCTCAAGCCTATGGGAAAGTCGCTGTGCCTGACATGCAAGGGCGGGCGCCTGCTTTGCGGACGCTCGAGCTGCCCGCTCCTGCAGAAGCTGCAAATACAGAACCCGATTCAGGACAAGCTCAAGGAAACGCTTTTCGGGCCGAGCCCGCCCTCCATTTTTGTAGGCTGGAAAAACTACCCGAACGTTTTCGCGGGCCCGATGGGGACGGTAGGGATTGAGAATATCTCAGAAAGCTTGGACGATTCTTCCAAAATAAATTCGCAAGTTCTTGACAATCCCGCGCAGTGGTACGGACTCGACTTCAACGACATAATCAGGATGCGCTCGATGCTGATAAGGAGCAAGAAGGAGCAGGGCGTCAGGGAGAAGACGAAACTGCTGGCAGATATGCAGGAGCTCACGCTTTCCACAAGAGCGACTGACATTGAAATGCAGTTCAAGAGCAAGCCGCACTATTCCATGAGCTTCTCTCCGATTTCGCAGCCGATGGGGCCTTCCGCAGTTCTCGAGAAATTTAGGATAGCCGAAAACACGAAAATCCCACAGGCTGTTGACAGCATTATAAGCGACAAACTGAAAGCTGTTGAATCATCAAATCTTCTTTACCAGAAAGGCTTTGACGTTTACTATATTTCAAAAGTTTTGTCCGCGGGAATTCTCGGGCTTGAGAAAAATAGAAAATTAGTCCCCACAAAATGGTCTATAACGACAACAGATACAATATTAGCTAACGAGATGTTGAAACAGATAAGAACCTATCCGCAAGTAAATGAATTCCTAGTTTTTTCCAATACTTACTTGGAAAACCATTTTGAGGTTTTAATGATTCCAGGCTCGTGGGGGTTTGAGCAATTTGAAGCATGGGCGCCGAAAACAATATGGACATTATCATCCGACAGTTCTGTTATAGCTGCTGAATCTGAAGGCTTTCATGGAAGGTCTGATTACGCAATAACAGAAGGCGGTGGTTATTATGCTGGAAGATTTGCCTGCTGTGAAAAGCTGGAGCAAATGAGAAGACAGGCAACAGTTGTTGTTTTCAGGGAAATATACGACACTTATGTAATTCCAGTTGGCAGTTGGGAAATAAGGGAAAACTTAAGGCACGCTTTCATGAACCCTCCAATGAGATTTTCAACGCTTAGCGAAGCTTTGAATCATATAGCTTCCACTTTAAAGCTACCGATAAAAGAGTTTATTGACAAGAGCAAATTCTTAAGGCAAAGGAAGCTATTTGATTTCTTGTAGATTGCTGTATTTTATTTCGCTTTCCAAACATGACCTATATGGCACTCTCCAAGATTCTATATCTTCATTCAAGATGTAAACATCTCGGACAATGGTTCCGAATGATTTCTTTTTATCAAACCTTCTTTTCTCTTTTCTTATTATGTTGCTCCTTTCCAAGATATTTATGTAATGAGATATAGAATGCGCCCATTTTCCGCCATAGCTGTCCAGACTATTTAATTTTGCGAGGCGTTCAACCAAATCATATCTGTATGACTCCTTTAGATTCAATAAAATGTTTATGATGTCCTTGATGCATACTTTGCTGGAAGATTTTGTTCCAAAAACATAATCTAATGATTTTATGGCGTCATTTGTTTGCGTTATCTTTCCTTGAAACCCATTTACATATTCGTATAACTTAAACCATTTTTCCGTATATGGCTCGAAGAATTGTAGCCATTTCTCAGCATCTTCTTTTGTTAAACTATTGCTCCAAAATCTCCAGTAAGTACCGCTAATTCTGTCCATAACTTTTATCTTTACGCCAGATAGGTTCAGTATTTCAGTCATGGAATCTCTGAATGCTTTGCTGGATACGCAAAACTCAACTTGATGTTTTATTCCTACACCTGCTTCAAATGTCAAAGCCCCCAATACAAAAGCTTTTCTGAAATTTAGAGTACTGTTCTTTATTATTTCAGGCTCTTTGACTGCGTATACCTTTTTTCCGGAAGGAAAACCGAAAAATCTGTTAAAATACCTTGTTATTATTTTATTGTGGAAAGGTAATTTCCACTCGTTACTATTCTTTACTTTTATAACAGGAGACAGTTTTATTTGAAACTCGTTCTCTATCCAATTTTTAAATGATTCTATATTAGCTTTATGCTCGTCTGTGATGCATATATACGAATCAAGCATTGTTCCATCTGCCGCATGAGCGCCAGCTACTTTGCATAAGTTTTCTGATAATTTCTTTACAGCCTTGACAACCCTTACTGGAGGCTGATTGCACTTCAAGAATTCTATATGCTCTTGAAATTCTTTTTCAGATGCACTTGCCATATTCAATATTTCTTTAACGAAAACCAACGGATACCAATCTCTTCTCAAATAAACAAGCCTTTGCGCGTTTGCAGATGAGATTTTTAGTTTCTTTTGCAGCATAAGATGCAGCTTGTATCTGGATATTCCGTTGCCGACTATTTTTGTTATGTGTTTTCTGAGTTCTGATTTCACATTCTTTCCTGTGCACATGATGAACTTTCTGGAAGTATTATCTCTGCTTTCATCATGAAGCGCAAAGAGGTCAAAATCGTATGTTTCTTTTTCCATATCAAAAACCTCTTAACGGGCTTTCTATCTCAATATTTGATTTTCTCCAATCAAAAGGCTTTGCGTTCCTGCCGTAAATTCTTTCCCAAACCTCTTTATCCGACAACTCTTCCGAATCCAAAAGCCGTTCCTCAAATTCATTCCATATCGTCTTTTCGCTTTCATTTCGCATCATGTTATCGCCTCGTTTTTCCCTTCCAGAGGCGCAGGCGAGCCATAAGGTTTTCTGTTCCTTAGCGAGGAACGAGCGTGTAATATAACAGAAACACCATTATGCACAAAAATGCTGCGCATTTTTGGCATGCCGGAAACGAAGTTTCCGTGCATGAGCGAGCCGAGCAATCACGCAGAACGAGGCGATTTCTTGCGAAATGTAGTGAGAAAAATATAAGTTATAATGGCTCTGTAGAAACCCTATAATTTAGTAGAACACCACTTTACTGTATGACGAATACAAGTAAGGTGATGCTCTATGATGAATTCCGAGTCCAGACTTAAAAAGTTTACTTCTGCCGTTCTTGGAATAGCAAAGAAATCGATGCCTGAATATTCAAGCAAGTTCTCAAGGAAGGATTTCACACTGCACCAGCATTGCGCAATGCTTTGCCTCAAGGTAAGGACAAAGCAGAAGTTCAGGGATTTTTGTGATTTGCTTTCTGAAATGACCGAGATATGCAAGTTATTGGGATTAGAAAAGCTTCCGCATTTCACAACGCTGGACAAGGCATTTCTCAGGATGAGAAATTCTATTTTCATGATATTGCTATACCTTAGCGCAGGGGAAGCAAAGGACTGCTCCATTGACGCGACGGGCTTTGACAGGAGATATGCCTCAAAACACTATGTAAAGCGCGCAAAGATGACATTGCGCTCGCTGAAGGTCACATTGCTTGTCAATGTGGAAAATCTCAGGATTGTTGATGTGCATGCCACAACAACAAGGAAACATGATTCCAAGATAATACTTCCGTTGACAGAGAAATATGACATTGATTCATTGAGAGCTGACAAAGGTTATGACGACAGGAAAGTCAGGGATATTCTCAGAGACAGAGGAATAAGACCGTTGATTCCTCATAGGGAATTCAAGAATATTGACAAAGCCAATAATGCAAGGCTTGACAAAGATGAATACAACAAAAGAGCGTTCAGCGAGACTGTCAATTCAATGCTGAAAAGAAAATATGCGGATTATGTTTCTTCAAAGAACTGGTGGAACCAGTTCAAGGAAATAAGATTGATGTGCTTTGTTCACAACATTGACAGAAGTTTGGTGATTGTTGTCGAGGGTTTCTACAAAGCTGTTATAATCTAATTTTGGCAGGGTCTAAGCCCATATCTCGCATTCGCTTCAGCACAGCTTCTCTATCCATAGGCTTTCCTTCTATCAATCGTTTCTTTATTTCTTCTTTCGTCTTTCCACAGTTCGAGCAGTCATCCAGAACTTCATAAACCTCTTTTGATTGATGATAGCCGCGAACCGCACCCATAGTTGCGGTGCGTGTTGTTTTCGTTGATATTACAGAAGGCTTGTGCCTGACCTTAATCTTTGCCTTCTCGCAGAAAGGGCAGTCCATCGTTAACTCTTGTTCTAACATACTTTACTATAAAGAACAGGATTTTATAAAGTTGCGATAATATCTATCATCATGCAAAAGCACGAAGCTAACGGAAACGGGGCGAATCTCGGGTTTGAGCAAAAACTCTGGCAGGCGGCGGACAAGATGAGAAATAATATGGATGCCGCCGAGTACAAGCATGTTGTCCTTGGACTGATTTTTCTAAAATACATTTCAGACGCTTTCGAGGAGAGACATAAATTTCTTGTCAAGGAACCGGCCGCGGAGCCGGAAGAGCCTGATGAATATCTGGCTGAGAATGTTTTCTATGTTCCGAAAGCCGCGCGATGGAGCTATCTCCAAAAGAATGCTAAACAATCAATTATAGGCAAGCTTATTGACGATGCAATGGATGCAATCGAGAAGGATAATGCTTCTCTGAAAGGGGTTCTTCCAAAGAATTATGCGCGTCCCGCGCTTGACAAGCAAAGGCTTGGAGAGTTGATTGACCTTATTGGAACAATCAGCCTCGGGGATTATGAAAGCAAATCAAAGGATATTCTTGGAAGGGTTTATGAATATTTCATCGGCAGGTTTGCGGATGCCGAGGGCAAAAGCGGCGGGCAGTTTTATACGCCGCGTTCTATCGTAAAGGTTCTTACTGAGATGCTTGAACCATACAAGGGAAGGGTTTTTGACCCCTGCTGCGGTTCCGGCGGGATGTTCGTGCAGAGCGAAAAATTCGTTCAGGCGCATGGTGGAAGGATTGGAAGCATTTCCATCTACGGGCAGGAATCAAACCAGACAACATGGAGGCTTTGCAAAATGAATCTTGCTATTCGCGGGATTGAATCCAATATGGTTAAGTGGAATAATGAGGGCAGTTTCCTGAATGACGAGCACAAGGATTTGAAAGCGGACTTTATTCTTGCGAATCCTCCCTTCAATGATAGCGACTGGAAAGGCGAGCTTTTGCGCGAGGATGTAAGATGGAAGTTCGGGGTTCCTCCTGCCGGAAACGCTAATTTTGCTTGGGTCCAGCATTTCATTCATCATCTTTCTCCTGTCGGTATTGCCGGTTTTGTTTTGGCTAACGGTTCCATGAGTTCCAACACTTCAGGCGAGGGCGAGATTAGGAAGAAAATTATCGATGCTGATTTGATTGATTGCATGGTTGCGCTGCCTTCACAGCTGTTTTACAACACAATGATTCCAGCTTGCCTATGGTTTGTTGCCCGAGATAAGAAGAATCACAAGTTCAGGGATAGAAGAGGAGAAGTTCTCTTTATTGATGCGCGCAAGATGGGAGTTCTTGTGGACAGAAGGCACAGGGAGCTCACGGACGAAGAGGTTGGAAAGATATCTTCCGCTTACCACGCTTGGCGCGGCGAAGGCGGCAAATACAAGGATGTTCCGGGATTCTGCAAAGTTGTGAAGCTGGAGGAGATAATAAAACAGGGTTTTATCCTTACCCCTGGCCGCTATGTCGGCGCAGAAGAAGCCGCAGAAGATAGCGAGCCGTTTGACGAGAAAATGAAAAAACTTACTAATGAACTTGCGGAACAATTCAAAAAATCCGCAGAGCTCGAAGTGCAGATAAAAAAGAATCTGAAAGGGATATGAGGTGTTATTATGGTTGAAAAGAAGGAAATAAACAAGGATGAAAGAAAACCTTTACTCAATCCGAAATATTATAAAGAATTAGATTCTGAAGAAGTTTATTCAGACGGGAAAAGACTTGGGAAGGTTTTTGGTGTTAAGAATAAAACTAATAATCAGAAGTTTATTAGAGCAATATCGGAATCTAAAAGGCCGTATGGTTGGCGAAGAAATTCCGGTTTCGACTTATTTGATTCTTTTCACTTAGATAAATTGACTTTTGCATTGAGAAAAATAGCAAAAAAACTAGGTTGGAAATTTAAAGATATTGAAATCGACTTCAAGAATCTAAAGGAAGCTATAAGAGGACAACAAGAGATGATTTCAAATCTACAAACTGCAAATAAAGAAGCAAGAACTGACTATGAGACTTTATTGAAAAGATATAAAGAACAAGAAGAAAAGGAGATTATTAATCGTTCTTCTGAATTCTGTCAAGCCATACAAGAGTTGAAAAACAAAATAGAAGATGTAGAAAAAAGAAAAATATTAGAAAGTGAACTCCAAGATTTTTTGTATAGGAATTCATGGATGTTTGGAACGGAATACATAAGTTCTGAACCACAAAAGATGAGAGGCGCTAAAAACAGATTTGACTTCTATTTAGAGAGATTTAATAAAACAAATGATATTGTAGAAATTAAGCTGCTTTCAGATAAGATTATAAATCAAGATGGATCTGTAAGTGCAAAAGTCATACAGGCAGTTGATCAGTTAATCGATTATATAGAAAAATCTATTGGAGCTGCACATAGCACTACAATATCTGAAGAAGAAGGAATTAAAGAGTTAAGACCAAGAGGGATTGTTATTATTGGCAAAGATAACTCTCCTGAAGCCAAGAAAAAGTTGCATAAATGGAATTATCAATTTTCTCACATACAAATCTACACATATAAAGATATTTTGGATAAGTCGGAAGCATTGCTTAAGCATATTGAGGAAAAGAAAGTTGTTTAGAACAAAAGATTAATCAATATTTAGATGATTAAAATGTTGCATGATAAAAATTTATATGGTAAAGAAGTGACCAGAGAAGAACAATTAAAGATAGTTTATGAAGGGCCTTCTTTTGAAGGAAAAATAGAAATTAACGACTTAGCCGATGAATTAGAGGCAATAGATTCCTTGATAAGAACTGTGATTAATGAATTGGCAAAAAGAAGAATAACTGCTTACAATAGTGACAATATACAAGATATTTATGTTTCTGTGAAAAAAGGTAGTTTTGAGCAATATATATCTATTATTTTTACAAATGAAGAGTTTAGAAGCTATCTAATAACGTTTATTTTGTTTTTTATTAGCTACTTTCAATCTAAAAAAACTGAAGAAAATCTCATTAAGAAAATAGAAAAACAAGGAGAGATAATCACAGAGCTTGTTAAGAAACTTGCCCACAGAAAAATAAAGTATATTCATAAACCGTTAAGACAAGAAGGAGACATTGCAAAATTTCTATATGATGAGAAAGAATTATTGAGAATCAGCTTCGAGGATAAAGATAAGATAGATAAACGGATACAGGAAGAAGAAGACAAAATAGAAATAGAAGAGCTTGACCAAGAATTGATAGGCTATTTATCCGCAGTAAATATTGATACTAACAAGTTTAGGTTTCATATTGAAACAATAAACACTTCTGCTCCAGCAATTCTTAATTTTAGTTTAGAAGACATAAAGGAACTTCTGGGAAAAAGAGTTAAAGTACAAGCCAAAGTGTATATTAAACTTGACAGAATAGAAAAAATAAGAATCTTATCTTATGAAGAAGTAAAGAAAAAATCTTTGAATGATTATTATGATAAAAAGCAATAAATTCAAGCAAACTGAAATAGGAAAGATTCCTGAAGATTGGGAAGTTGTAAAACTTAGAGATGTTGCTTCATACATTTCTGAAAAGATAAATATTGATGAAGTCAATTTAAACAACTTTATTTCTACTGAAAATATGCTCCCCGATAAAGGCGGTATTACTATCGCTTCATCATTACCTCAAACGGGAAAAGTATCATGCTTCAAAGAAGGAGATATTTTGTTTTCGAATATTCGAACTTATTTCAAAAAATTATGGCTATCTAAATTTGAAGGCGGGTGCTCAAATGATGTATTAGTTATCAGAACCAAATCATCATTAAATAATAAATATCTCTATTATTTTCTTTCTCAAGATCGATTCTTTGAATTTACTGTTTTAACTTCAAAAGGCACCAAAATGCCAAGAGGCGACAAAAATGCAATTATGAGTTATGAAGTAAATATTCCTCCAATACAAGAACAGCGCGCCATCGCCTCCATTCTCAACTCTTTGGACGACAAAATCGCCCTCAACCGCGCCATGAACTCCACCTTTGAAGCCATCGGGCAGGCACTTTTCAAGCATTGGTTCGTTGATTTTGAGTTCCCGAATGGGAAGGGCAAGCCGTACAGGTCGAACGGCGGGGAGATGGTGGAGACGGAGCTTGGGGAGGTGCCGAAGGGGTGGATGGTTGGAACGCTGGGTGATTATGGCACGTTCAAAAATGGAATAAATTATTTGAGAGATGAAAACGGCGATACTGAGTTTTTTATTGCAAATGTTCGAGATATTGCAAATAATAAACTTCTCTTAAAGGGTTCTTTAAGTAGAATAAAGATTAACTTAAAGAAAGCAGAAGATTATTTATTGAATGATAAAGATATCTTAATTGCGAGAAGTGCAAGTCCTGGTGAGACTTCTCTGGTTCTTGGAAATTTAGATAAAGTAATTTATTCTGGATTTAGTATTCGTTACAGGCTAAATAATACCGATAATTATTTGTATTTCTTTCTAATTATACAAAGACTAAAAGAAAATTTATCAAATTTTGCAGTTGGAACAACATTGCAGAGTGTTAATCAAGAGACTTTAAAAAATATGAAATTTGTTTTGCCTTTAGATGAAACTCTAAATGAATTTAACAAAATTATCAAGAGTATTATAGACAAAACTTATAATAATTTGATACAGAATAGTAATTTATCAAAAATACGTGATGCGCTCCTTCCGAAACTGATGTCTGGAGAGGTAAGAGTATGATATACTATCCTGAAGATAAGCAGAAAGAACTTTTATTGAAAATATTAGCTATTTTGCTTAACAAACTTGAAGAGAATCATTTCAAAATTAATGAAGTAATAAGTACGCAAGAAATATTGAATGAACTAAATAAAAATAAAACTTTTCTTGATAAGCTTACAGAATCAGAAATAAGCAAAATATTAAAAGAACTAGAATCAGAAGGTGTGCTCAGTGGAGGAGGCTTTTCTGGCATGTTAGGTTTTTCAACACCAATAGGATATTCTTTTCACTCTGTAGTTCTTGGCAATAATTATATGATTAATTATTCTAGGCTAAAATCAAAAGTAGATGAGATTGCAGATAAGTTTAGACAACCTCAATTGTTTAGACAACCTCAGTTTGTAGAAATTAAATCAAAATTAGAAAAGAGGAAAGAAGAGATAAAACTAACATTAGGAGAATTAAAGAAGAAAATAAGCAATAAAGAAAAGGAAAGAATAATACACAAATATATCAAAGAAAAAGGACTTTTACCATATTTAGATTATCATAACGAATTTAAAGCTGGTTCACAAAACAGACTTGACTTCTTAATTCTGAATGAGTATGGTGAATATGAATTATGGGAATTGAAGAGTCCAAGAGCAAAATTATTTTCTGGAAAAATAAATACAAAAAATAAATATTATGATCAGTTAAAAAGCTTCGTTAAAACATCTACTTTAACTAAGGCTATAGAACAGATTCTTGTTTATAAGAAATGGCTAATTGATCATTGTGATGATAAGAAAGAACACAATCTAAAAAACCATATCTATAATTCTAAATTGGTTGTAATCATAGGATCTGATGATGAACTTAAAAACGAAATAGTTCAAGATAAACTCAATCTAGAAAGACATGCATATCACAATCTAAATATAATAACTTATGAAATGCTTTACAAAAAAATTGAAAATTCTTTTAAAGAACTAATAGGCAATTAGTATGCCCCACATAATAACAGAGTCGCAGGTTGAACAGGTGGCGTTGGATATTCTGACAGAGCTCGGATACAAGATAATTTACGGGCCTGATATTGCGCCCGCGCCTGATGGGAAGAATCCCGAGAGGGATAGCTATTCTGATGTTGTTTTGGTTGAGAGATTGAAAGATGCCATTGATAAGCTGAATCCTGATATGCCGAAAGAGGGAAGGGAGGAAGCTGTCAAGAAAGTTATGAGGATAGAAAGCCAGAAGCTTGTTGTTAACAATCATAACTTTCACAAAATGCTTGTTAGCGGGGTTGATGTTGAATACAAAAGAAAGGACGGAAGCATAAAGAATGATGCGGTAAAGCTTTTTGATTTTGATAATCCGAAAAACAACGAGTTTCTTGCAATAAACCAGTTCACTATTGAAGAAAACAGGATTAACAGAAGGCCCGATATAATTCTTTTTATCAATGGACTGCCTTTGGCAGTAATAGAATTGAAGAATCCTGCTGACGAGAGCGCAACAATAAAAACAGCATTCAACCAGTTTGAAACCTACAAGCTCCAGATACCTTCCTTGTTCAATTATAATGAGATTTTGGTTATAAGCGATGGAACGGAAGCAAGGGCGGGAACAATCTCCTCGAAATGGGAAAGGTTCACGCCTTGGAAAACAATCAATGGAAAAAAGCCTGCAAAAAATATGACACAGCTGGAAGTTATCATAAGGGGCATGTTTGCAAAAGAGACTCTGCTGGACTTGGCAAGGCACTTTGTTGTTTTCGAACAGGACAAGGAACTGATAAAGAAGATAGCCGCATACCATCAATACAACGCGGTAAACAACACGGTCCAGTCAACAATCAAAGCCACAAAATCAGACAAACGAGCGGGAGTTGTCTGGCATACGCAAGGCTCGGGAAAAAGCCTTACAATGGCTTTCTACACGGGAAAGATTGTTCTGGAACTTGACAACCCGACTATTGTGGTTCTAACGGACAGGAATGATTTGGATGACCAGCTGTTTGATACGTTCAGCAAATGCCATGAATTGTTAAGGCAAAAACCAGTGCAGGCAACTGCAAGAAGCGAATTGAAAAATCTTCTAAAGGTTGCATCCGGAGGGGTAATATTTACAACAATCCAGAAATTCCTGCCGGAAGAAAAAGGGGAAAAGTATCCTTTGCTTTCTGAAAGAAAAAATATCGTAGTGATAGCGGATGAGGCGCACAGAAGCCAGTATGATTTCATAGACGGCTTTGCAAGGCACATGAGGGATGCTTTGCCAAACGCCTCATTCATCGGCTTTACAGGAACGCCAATAGAAAAAGCTGACAGAAGCACTCCTGCGGTATTTGGAAAATATGTTGATGTCTATGATATCGAGCAGGCTGTGGAAGATAATGTAACCGTAAGGATTTACTATGAAAGCAGATTGGCAAAGCTTGAGCTGAAACCGGAAGAAAGGCCAAAAATCGACAAGGAATTTGAAGACGTAACTGAAGGGGAAGAATCCAAAAGCAAGGAAAAACTAAAGAGCAAATGGGCGAGGCTGGAAAAGGTTGTCGGAAGCGAGGGAAGAATAAGAAGGATAGCGAATGATATTGTCCAGCATTTTGAAAAGCGAACTGAAACACTTGAAGGAAAAGGAATGATTGTCTGCATGAGCAGGAGAATTTGCGTTGAACTTTATAACGAGATAATAAAATTAAAGCCTGATTGGCATAACAAGGATGATGACAAAGGAATTATCAAAGTCATCATGACTGGTTCGGCAACAGACCCGGTAAATTGGCAGGAACACATAAGAAACAAAGCAAGAAGGAGAGATATTGGAGACAGATTGAAAGACGAGAACGACCCTCTTAAGCTGGTTATTGTCAGAGATATGTGGCTCACGGGATTTGATGCTCCCTGCCTGCACACAATGTATATTGACAAGCCGATGAGAAGCCACGGATTGATGCAAGCAATCGCAAGGGTTAACAGGGTATTCAAGGACAAGCCCGGAGGGTTGGTAGTTGATTACATTGGCATCGGCTACGAACTGGAAAAGGCGCTTTCCGAATACACGAAAGCTGACAAGAAAGAAACAGGCATTCCGCAAGAGGAAGCTGTCGCGCTGATGCAGGAGAAATATGAAATAGTAACTGAAATTTTCCACGGCTTTGATTATAAAAGATTCTTTAAAGAGAAGCCAAAAGAAAGGATGGCAATCATTCCGCAAGCCATGGAATATATCCTGAAACAGAAAGATGGAAAGGAGAGGTATCTGAAGCGCGTATCTGAACTATCAAAGGCTTTCGCGCTTGCGGTCCCGCATGAAGAGGCATTGAAGATAAAAGATGATGTTGGTTTCTTCCAAGCAGTAAGGTCCGCTATCGCAAAAAATACTTTAACTGCAGGGGAGAAAGAGCGCGAGGATTTGGATTCTGCAATAAAACAGATTTTATCCAAAGCAATAGTATCTGACAGGGTAGTTGACATATTCTCGGCAGCCGGGCTCAGGAAACCTAATCTTTCCCTGCTCTCGGAAGAATTCTTGAAAGAAGTAAAGGAAATGCCGCAGAAAAACCTTGCTTTCGAGATGCTCAAGAAACTCCTCAATGATGAAATAAAAATAAAGATTAAGAAAAACATAATTCAGGGAAAATCTTTCATGGAAAAATTGGAAAAGACAATCAGGGAGTATACCAACAGAAACATAGAAGCCGCGCAGGTCTTGGAAGAGCTGATAGAACTGGCAAATAGTATGCGCGAAGAAGAAAAAAGAGGGGAGAAGTTAAACCTATCAGAAGAGGAAATCGCCTTTTATGATGCGCTCGAAATAAATGACAGCGCAGTCAAGATTTTAGGGGATGAAGCTTTAAGGAAAATTGCCAAAGAGCTTGTGAAAACCATACATGAAAACGCGACCATTGATTGGACGATAAAGGAAAGTGTTCAGGCAAAAATGAGGATAATGGTAAGAAGAATATTGAGAAAATACGGTTATCCACCGGACAAGCAGAAAAAAGCAACTGAAACCGTATTGGAGCAGGCAAAGGTATTGTGCAAGGATTTGAGTGAAAATTAATCATTTCTTTTCGCGCCAGCTCCACCATTTGCCGTTGCCGATAATCACGTGATCGAGAACCGTTATTCCCAAAAGCTCGCCTGCTTCCATAAGTCTTTCTGTTAATTGCAAGTCTGCTTCCGATGGGGAAGGGTCGCCGGAAGGATGGTTATGGATAAGAATAACGCGGGAGGCTGAGCTTTTTATTGCCGAGTGGAATATTTCGCGGGGATGCGCAAGGCTCTCGTTCAAATCACCGATGGAAATAGTCTGATGGTTTATCATTTTGTTCTTTGAAGTAAGGTTGATTATGCTGAAATATTCTTTCTTGAGGTCTTTGAATCTTTCCATGAAAAGCTTTGCAACATCTTCGGAGGTTTTGATATACTGTTTTGAATCTTGATAAGAGCTCAAACGCTTATTCAATTCAAAGCATGCAACAATCTGGCAGGCTTTTGCTTCACCAATCCCGAATATCTTCTTTAATTCTTCCACGCTTGCTTGGGATAGCGTTTTCAAACCATGTTCTTTCAGCACCCTGTTAGCCAGCTCTATAACATTCTCTTTTTCTGTGCCTGTTCTCAGAATGATAGCCAGAAGTTCCGGTGCACTGAGAGCCTCGGCACCAAGCTGCGTTAGCCTTTCTCTTGGTCTTTCCGACAAGGGAATGTCTTTTATCCTGATATTGTCTGTTTCTGGATCTTTTGTTTGCTCTTCCATTTGCTAAAATGGAAATGGCGGATATAAAAAGCATATTACCCTTTCTCCTCGCTTATCAGGTTGCCGCCCTTGAACACGCGCACGATTCCGCCGGACTCGCTCACCGCGACCGCTACCGCGTCTGATATTTTTGTTATCGCGGCGCAGGCAGTGTGGCGGCAGCCCAAGCCCTGCAAATTAATACCGTCCGTGTCCGCAGAAAGGTATCTTCCCGCGGCGTGGATGTATCCCTCGTTGTCCACCACGAACGCGCCGTCAAGCTGCGCGAGCGCCTTTATCGTTTCCTTCAGCCCGACGTCCGTTATGTTCCTCTTTTCTATCGGATGCCCTTCCAGCGGGTTGAGAATCATCTGCCTGCTGTTCGCGAGAACTTTCTCGTAGTCCCCGACAATGAAAGCCGTTCCGATCTTCCTTCCTTCCCTTCCCTCGCGGCCGAGCTCGCGCGCAATCTCCATCACGGAATCGAACACGGATTTTTTCAGCTCTTTTTTCAGCTCGCGCGTTGTCAATTCCATGAACTTCTCGTCTATCTTGAAAAAAAGGAAAAGCCCGTCAAAGCCGATTCCCAAAGTTTCGTCCGCAAGGACGATTATGTTGTCGTCTTTTATCAGCATTCCCTCGTCCACGGCCTTCCTTATTATCATCCTTATCTGCGCTATCGTGCCGAGCGGCATCGGCTCCATTTCTATTGTCTTGTTGTCCATGAAAGTTTCCTTTTCAATCTCGCGGACTATTTTCAGGCTTATTACGGAATTTCCCTTCTCGGATTCCCCTGGCCTGTTGAGCATCACCACGCAGTTCGGGTTCGAGTGCTTCACGGCCTCTATTGTTGCGAAGCCTATCATCTTCTCAAAATTCTTGAGCGGCGCGTCCCGCCTGCCTTCAGTCTGGCGCCGGCTTTCCGGCTTCTCGCTTCTGGAAACAATCTTTCTCGTTCCGCAGCCGGGGCACAGCAGCCACTCGATGCCCGCGTCCGACGATATGCGCAGGTATTCGTTCTTGCACCTTGGACAGAAATCAACCATAAGAATCACCGCAATTATAAAATAGTATGGCGCCGCGGAAATTTATAGATGCTGGAAAAAAGAACGCGGAAACATTATCGGTGCTAAATTCGTATTCATATGCTTGTTACAACTCGTATTCAACAGGATCGCTTAGCCCAGCGTCTTCGAAAGCCTGTAACCGCAGTTTGCATGCGTCGCAATTTCCGCACGCCTTTTCTTTACCCTTGTAACAGGACCAAGTCAGGTTAAGAGGTGCTCCAATCATCATTCCAAATTTTACAACTTCGCTTTTGGTCTTGTCTATAAGAGGCGCGATTATTTGCACATACTTCCTATGCTGAATCCCTGATTTTGTAGAAGTTTCCAGCAGCTCGTTTAATCTTTTGTATGTTTCCGGCTTGCAGTCGGGGTATGTTTCGCTGTCATATCTGTTCGTGCCTATGATTACCTTTGCATCGCTTATTTCTTGCAGGTTTTTCAGCAAAAGACTTTCCGCCCAGGCGCATGCCAAGAGCAAGAAGGCAGGATCGCGGCACGGCGGATAAGTTGCGGGTATTTCAACGGACTTTCTTGCAATATCGCGGTCTTCGGGAATGGAAGCGTGCGCGGTTATGGCACATTGACAGATTTCGTTAAATCCCTTGATTTCGATTGTTTTGTGTTCAACTGCGTCCAGAATGCAGGCAATCTTTCTTGCATTAACCAGCTCTTTTTTCAAAGTCTGTCCGTAATCAATAGAAAGGGTGTAAATATTATATCCTTGGGTCTTGGCATATGTTGCAGCCACGCAAGAATCCAGTCCTCCGCTCAGCAGGCAAACTGCAACCTTTCTCATAGTGTTATATGCGAGTTTTACGCTTAAATCATTTGGCAGAAACTTTCGGTTTCCAAATAAATTGGCAAAGAAATATATAAGTTTTACAAATCGATTCCCCGCAAACCTTTAATAGTTTTGCCTGCATAATTAATCTTGGTTTCTATGGACAGCGAAAAAATCGAGGAGTTCTTCCGGGAGTTTTACGAGAAGGAAATTCTTGCGGCCGCGAAACTGGGAAAGAAGTCCATAACCGTTGATTTTGACGCTTTTGACAGCCATTGCAGGCTGATAGCGGAAAAACTTTTGAACGACCCGGAGTCGATGCTGCCCGAGATAGAGAAGGCGGCTTCCGACGCGATCGTGCTTCCGGAGATTGAGGGCGCGGCGAGCTTTCGCGTGAGGTTCAAAAATCTTCCGGATCACCAGATGATAAGAATCCGCTCGCTGCGGAGCGAGCACATTGGGAAGTTTGTGTGCGTTGACGGCATCGTTAAGCGAGCCGGTGAGGTAAAGCCGAAAATCGACGTAGCGGAATTCGAGTGCGAGTGCGGGAACAAGATTTCCGTGAAGCAGACTGAAGAATTGCTGCGCTACCCGTCCGGATGCGACATGTGCGGGAGCAAGCGCGGCTTCAAGATGATTGACAAGAAGCTTTTCGACGCGAGATGGGTTGTCATCGAGGAGCCTTTCGAAGTTACGTCCGGTGAAAAGCCGGGGCAGGTTTCCGTATATTTGAGGGAAGACCTCACGGCTCCGGAGCTGCAGAGGAAGTGCGACCCGGGAAACAGGATAAAGGTCACGGGAATCATAAAAGAGATGACGCTCAAGACGAAGGGCGGCGCAAGAAAAGTCCAGTCCGACATTTTCGTCGAGGCGAACCACGTGGAGCCCGCGGAGATAGAATGGGATGAAGTGGACATAAGCAACAAGGACGTGGAGGCGATAAAGGCGCTGGCTGCGGACCCGAACGTTTACAACAGGATTGTCGGTTCAATCGCGCCCTCGATTTACGGAATGGCAGAAGTGAAAGAGGCGATACTTCTGCAGATGATGGGCGGAGTCCAGCAAAAGCTTCTTGACGGCACAAGGGTCAGGGGAGACATTCATATTCTTCTTTTGGGAGACCCTGCTGTTGCGAAATCGCAATTGCTCAAAATGGTTTCGCAACTTATTCCGAGAGGAAGATATGTAAGCGGGAAAGGCGCTTCTGTAAAGGCTGACGAGCCCGTCATAATAAGAAATAGCCATGAAATAAAAATGGTCCCGTTTGGCGAATTCGCAGACAAATTTTACAAGAAAGGCGAAGATGGATTCTCTCCTCCGGACAGAAAGATAGAGGCATTATCGCTGAATCTTTCCACGCTAAAGTTCGAATGGAAGCCGATAAAAAGCTTTTACAGGCACAAAATTGAAAATGACTTGATAAAATTCGAGCTTGATACGGGAAGGGAAATAACTGTTACGGACGACCACAGCATCTTTACATTGGAGAATGGAAAAATAACATGCAAAAAGGCATCGCTCTTGAAAGAGGGAGATTTCGCAATTGTGCCCGCGATAATGCCTGTTGAAAATCCAATAGATATAGGGGATGATACAGCAAGATTGTTGGGTTACTTTATAGCTGAAGGGCATTTGCATTATGGAAAAGATTATTATAAAATAGAATTTACTCTCGGAAAAAATGAAACGGAAATAATACAAGATATCAAGACAATATCCAGAAAAGTTTTTGGAAAAGATGCTTCCTATATCATTCATGGCAAGAACGCAGTAAGAATAACGATAAACGGGAAGGAACCTTTCTTGAAATTTAAGGATCTTCTTGGAAATGCCTTCGGCAAAAAGGCTAAGGAAAAGACAATTCCGAATATTATATTCAATTCTTCCGAGAGCTGCAGGAAAGCTTTTGCAGACGCTTATATGAAAGGAGACAAGGGAGTGACAAAGTCAAAAGGCCTAATGTCGGGATTCTTATACCTCCTTCTTGGAGACGGCGTTATAGGCTCTTGCAACAAAAGGGAAGATAGCGGCATCAGAAGGATAGAAGGCAGAATCATAACTGCATCAGGAAAGAGATATGATTTGAAATCGCCGCATCCTGACAAAGCATTTTCAAACCTTTACAGAAAGGTGCCGATAGAAGCATGCCCGCCGCTTTTGAGGAAATATTTCTTCAAAAAAATAATAAACAGCAAGTATTCGCGCGCAAATCTTGGAAGGCTCAGCAACAAGATGCTTCTTGAAAGGCTTATGTTTTTAGGGAATAATAAAATACAAACAAAGGAAATGAAGAAGAAGTTCGGAGATAAAATAAGCCCATACATGACTTCAAAGAAGCAACTCTTCAAAACCGAGAGAACGGGAAATGGCTGGTTTGTATCGCTTTCCGACGAGGGAAGAAATATTCTAAAAGAATATGAGCAGTTCAAGAGGCTTTGCGAAAGCGATATGGGATTTGCCAGAATAAAATCAATATTGAAAGAAAAGCCTGATGTGAATTATGTTTATGATTTTTCGGTGGAAGGGGAAAACTTTGTGAGCGGTTTTGGCGGTATTTTATGCCACAATACCGGAGCGGGCTTGACTGCAACAGTTTTTCGCGACGAGGAGTTGATGGGCGGCTGGGTTCTTGAGGCGGGCGCGATGGTGCTCTGTCACAAGGGCGTGATAGCCATAGACGAGTTTGACAAGATGGGAAAGGACGACCAGATTGCGATGCACGAGGCGCTCGAGCAGCAGACCATCTCGATAGCGAAGGCTTCGATAATCGCAACTTTGCCGGCGCAGGTTTCCGTGCTCGCAGGCGCGAACCCGAAGTTCTCGAGGTTCGACGTTTACCGCCCGCTTATGGAGCAGACCGACATACCCGACACTTTGTTAAGCAGGTTCGATTTGAAGTTTGCGCTGCGCGACGTCCCGGACAAGGACAATGACGAGAAGATAGCTTCGCACATTCTCGAGAGCAGGCTCAACCCGGAAATAAGAAAGCCGGAAATTTCGCAGGATTTCCTGAGGAAGTTCATAGCGTACATGAGGCAGAACTGCCATCCGAAAATGACAAAGGAGGCGCTCGAGAGGATAAAGAATTTCTACGTCACGATGAGGGGAATGTACAAGGGCGAGGATACCGTGGCGATAACGTTAAGGCAGAACGAGGCGCTGTTGAGAATGACGGAAGCTTCCGCGAAAGTCAGGCTCAGCCCGGTAGCCGAGATGCAGGACGCGGAGCGCGCGATAAGGATAATGAAAGTCTCGCTGCAGCAGTTCGGCTACGATTACGAGACCGGCAAGATTGACGTTGACCGCACCGAGGGGACCTCGTCCTCGCAGAGGAGCAAGATAAGGATATTGCTTGACGTCATCGAGGCGCTCGAAAAAAGGATCGGCAAGCAGATTCCGAAGGAGGACATAATCGCAGAGGCGGAGGACCACGGCCTGAAAGGCGTTGACGATATGATTCAGAAGATGAAGAGCGAGGGCATGCTGTTCGAGCCGAAGCACAATGTGATACAGAAGTTGTAAAGCGTTTTAAATCAATATTTCCGTTCTAAAAAACTAATCAACCTTTCTAAGTCTTTTAACTTATTTTATAATTCTTATACTTGTAATAGTTCGATATTTGCAAAAGAATTTTATAAATTGCATATAGAGAGACAACAATTAAAGGAATAAGAATAGGAATTTCAAAAACTGTAAAGTATAAAGGTCTTGCAGATGGTATGAACTGATTTATTCCTTCTTGAAAACCCCAAATAGTAAAAGAATATATTATGTAATTTTTTACATCAATCTTTCTAGAAAACATAAGTAATGTAAATGCTATGATAGCAAAGAATGAAACAATCCATAAAAACTTGATTAGAGCAGGTCTTTCCCATCCAATTGATACATTAACTTCTGTAGGAAATGTCTCAATATATAGACTTTTGGAAGGTAATGGTAACTGAGGAAAAATTAAGGCATATCTATTATTAAACAAAGCAACTTCTCCCGGTCTTCTTAAGTTCCCAAATACTGAAAAATCTCCTATATGCTCTCTTTTTCCATTAGGACCATAACTCATAAATAATCCTTTCACATCCATAAATGGTCCGGATATATAAGTCATGTTCAAATTAGGATAAGTATTTTCTGGAAGGGTTGCCTTAACTGCATAAAGTATCGGATATTCGTCGATATCCCATGACATATTAATAATATAACTATCAAATGGGTAAAAAGAAGGATTAGGTTCCTCTTTTATTATATCTTTTGCAAAATATGGCTCAGTAGAATTCCTCAGTCAAAAGCAAAATAAATGATGCAATCCTGCTGAAGTTGTAAGCCAAAACACGAAACATCAATTCATTCTTCTGCGTTGCAAATGTTCTGCCGTTGACGGCAGAACC
>JBAQNA010000003.1:0-50776 GCA_049303335.1 Candidatus Aenigmatarchaeota archaeon | reverse complement strand
GGTCAAGCCCGCAGGGATAGTCCTCGCCCGCGACAAAAACAATCCATTTCACGTTCTCCGCCTTTTCCGGCTTTGCGCCGCGCTCGTAAACGCGGAAGTCGCTTCCCTTGAAGCCTATGCGCACGGGCAGTCCGCGCTCGCGCAAGTCCTTGTAAACCGCGTAAAGCGAGGCAAATCTCTTGTTCCTTGAGCAGAAATGGTAGAAGTCCGCGAACTTCATTTTCTTTCCTTCGTGCATTATGTCAAGCCTGCCGCGCTCCTGCAAGAGCAGCGCCTCCGCGAAGCCGAGCTCAAGCTTCTCGTCCTTGAGGTTTCCATACCATCCGGAATCGAAAATATCTTTCGCGGCTGCAGCGTCTTCAACAATTACTTTGTCTTCGAGAATTTTTCCTTCTGACATTTTTATCACTTGTAAAATATTCTTCAGCTCTAAAAGAATCTGTTCGAATGCTTATAAATGGAATTAAAACTTTAGCTCTTGTTTTGCCGATTCAAAATCCTTTTCTGCTCCTTCATATATATTGAATTTGCCGACTTCATCTGAGTCTATCCATTTGAATTCTGAATGTTCATTGCTCAAAATAACTTTGCCTGATTTATGCTTGCAAAGAACATTTACAACAAAAACCTGTGTTCTACCGGAATCTTTAAAAAAAGTCCAAAAACTCAAAGGTTTTATATTATCAATATCCAATCCGCTTTCTTCTTTTACTTCTCTTTTCAAACATTCTTTCGGTTCTTCCCCAAATTTCATGCCTCCGCCAGGAATATCCCATTCATTTGCGCGAAACTCATCCTTCTCGCTTCTTTTAAGTATTAAGAATTTTCCTTCTTTTTCTATTATAGCTTTTAAACCTGGGTAGAATTTCATAAGAATCATTTCTTGTTTTTTCCCTCTTCAATATCAGTCGATATTCACTCCGCGTATCGCCAGCTTTATCCTGCAGCCCTTGCAGAAGTCCTTCTGCTTCGCGTCAACGTCGCGCGCGCTCGGGGAGAAGCTCATCACGCAAAAAGGGTGGATGCAATGGTCAAGCCCGATATTGTGGCCGACTTCGTGCATCACTTCCTTGACTGCACGGTCCCTCAGAACCGTGCTGTTCGGGCGCTCCTTGTAGAACTCGGGCTTCAGCCTCGCTATCGAGACAAGCAGACAGCCGGTTTGCGGCTCCTCAATCCCGAAGACAAAGTTCTTGCCGTCGTAATAAATGTCGTCCTCGGTTATTCCGAGCGTTGGCAGATCCTTCTCAATAAAGACCGCTTCCTTGTTTTTTGAAAGAAAATCAATTATTTTTCCGGCATCATGCTGCCTTCTCATCTGGTTCCACGCAATCGCAGGGGTTTCAAATCCCGCAAGCTTCTTGAACCTGACGTTCATCAATCCTTCGACCTCGGCACATACTTCCGCCACGAATTTTCCGCTTATCCTGCCGATTGGAACCACGCGCACGAACATGATAATATTTGGCAGAGCAAAGTTAAAAAGGTTGCCGCGCAAGAGAATATCGGAGATTTTTATGATAGATGAAATTTTGGTGCCGAACGACAGGATAGGGATTTTCAACAGGGCGGTCATCGAGTCGATTGAAAAGGAATCCGGGACAAAGCTGGAAAGGCGGGACAACATAATATTGATTTCGGGGGAAGGGCTGGAAGCCTACCAGACTGCGCTAGTTGTCAAAGCCATAGGAAGGGGGTTCGCGCCGGTCCGCGCAATGAAAATATTCGAAGGCATGCAGCTGGAAGTCATAAAACTGGACGACAGATCCGCAAACAGGATAAAAAGCAGAATTATCGGCACCGCAGGCAAAGCAAGGAGAAGGCTGGAATACCTTTCCGACTGCGCGGTTTCCGTTTACGGGAACACTGTTTCGCTCATAGGGCCGCCCGAAAAGATAATCAACGCGAAAAAGGCTGTTGAAATGATTATTAAGGGCTCAACCCACAACACGGCGTATCTGTTCCTGGAAAGGCAGGGCAATGCGTAAAAATCTTTATAAACATTGCATCATAATTTTATTTGGAAAGTTTCTTGTTCTGGAAATCGTCTTGTCGTGCAGAAACGCTTTTAAACACTTCTCACGAATTAGAGGAAACCGGCGGGAAATTCCATTTAGCGATTTGTTTGAAAAATAGTGATAATCATGGCAAAGGAAAAAGCGGAAACAATAAAGACAGCGGAGGACTTGGCGGGCGAGCAGCGGGAGATATCGGTTGCGGAGTTTTTCGAGAAGAACCGGCACCTGCTCGGCTTTGACAACCCCGCGAAAGCGCTGCTCACGGTTGTCCGCGAGGCCGTCGACAACTCGCTTGACGCCTGCGAGTCTGCGCGGATACTTCCGGAGATAGAGGTAAAGATAAAACAGCTCTCGGAGGACAGGTTTTTTGTGGCCGTGCAGGACAACGGCCCTGGAATAATGAAGGAACAGATACCGCGCGTTTTCGGAAAGCTCCTGTACGGAAGCAAGTTCGGAAAGGGAAAGCAGTCGCGCGGCCAGCAGGGCATCGGCATTAGTTCGGCTGTGCTTTATTCGCAATTGACAAGCGGAAAGCCCGCGATAATTTACTCCCGCACTTCGGACAAAAAGCCGGTCCACGTTTTCCATCTCAGGATTGACACTGTAAAAAACGAGCCGCAAATAGTGAAAGAGGAAACTGTTGAAGACAAAATAAAGGAGCACGGCATAAGGATTGAGATGGAGCTGGAGGGAAAATACATACAGAGGCAGCAGTCCGTGGAGGAATATCTAAAGCAGACCGCGATAGTGAATCCGTTCGCGACAATAACATATTCGGGCCCCGAGGGAATAAAGCTGAAATTCACAAGAGTGACGGAAAAACTGCCTGTGCAGCCGGTTGGAATAAAGCCGCACCCTCACGGGGTTGAAATCGGCGTCCTTGACAGGATGATGAAGCTCACAAACACAAGAAACATTTCAGGATTCTTGCAGAATGAGTTTTGCCGTGTCGGCTCAGGCACAGCACAGGAAATTTGCAGAAATGCGAACGTTGATCCTGACACAAAACCGAAGGAAATGCAGCACGAGCAGATTCAAAACCTGTGGAAAGCCATACAGGCAACGCCGCTGATGAAGCCGCCCCTCGACTGTCTGTCACCGATAACAGCGCCGCTTTTGGAAAGCAGTCTTAAAAAAGAGTTCAATCTTGAATTCGTTGCAAGCATCACAAGGCCAGCAACAGTGTATCGCGGCAATCCGTTTCAAATAGAATGCTGCATAGGATACGGCGGCGAATTGAAGCATGACACGTCCGCAAAGATAATGAGGTTCGCAAACCGCGTTCCGCTGATGTACCAAGCCTCGGCGTGCGCGATGACAAAGGCACTTTCGAAAGTGGATTGGAGACACTACAAGATAGACCAGCAGGGAGGAATGCCGCAAGGACCGATAGTCGTGCTCGTTCATATCTGCTCCGCGTGGGTGCCTTACACTTCGGAAGGCAAGGAGGCAATAGCAAGCTACCCGGACATTATAAAGGAAGTGAAACTCGCGGTGCAGGATTGCGCGCGCAAGCTGGGATATTATCTTTCCGGAAGGAGAAGGCTGCTTGAGCAGAAGGAGAGGCAGAATCTTTTTGAGAAGTATATTCCCGAGGCGGCTATCACGCTTTCATACCTATCGGGCACGCCAAAGGAAAAAATAATAAAAGGGTTGGAAGCGATGCTAAAGAGGGTCGACGTCATAGCAACCGACAGCTTCGCGGACAAAGCCGAAAAGCCCGAGGAAGCCAAGAAAACTGAAAAAAACGAGAAAGATGAAAGCGAAGAGGAAGAAAAGGAAGAATAAATATAAGAAATCAAGAAACACTAAAAAAATCTGAGAAGCCAAATAATATTTTTTATTCAATCAATATCGTAATGTTGTGATAATTATGACAGAAGAAAAAAACATCGAGCCGAAGAAAAAGCTCGAGGGATTGGGAAAGAAGCTTGTGAAGGACATAGACGAGAAGAAAAACCCGTCAATGGAAATTCCCGTGCGCTCGCTCTCGAACGTATCGTTCAACCAGAAGACGAAAATGCTCGAGCTCGGCTCTTCAACGTCGAACAGGTATTTTTTCAACGTCTCGCACATCAGGAAATTCGTGCAGACTATAGAGGTCGCTGGCACGGCAAAAGAATTGATGGAATCGAACAAGCACATCTCCCTGCGACAGGCTTTTTACAAGATGAAAAGGACTATACCGAACACGACCATAGACATCGTTGAGGAGCAGTCCGAATCGGACAGCGCGCTCGAGGACTTGGAGTTGATAACAGGCTGCTCGAGGGAGCAGATGCACATCAACGCGAAAAAGGCGGGCTCGATAGCGGGAAATGTCATAATCGAGGATTCCGGAGACATAATAGACTGGTCAAAGATGGGAAGCGGAGGCTGGTCAATACCGAGCAACGTTGAGGAGATAAAATTCAAGAAGGTTGACGCGAAATTCATAATATACATGGAAAAGGACACAATGTGGACGAGAATCAACGAGGACAAGTACTGGAAAAAGGCAAACTGTATAATAGTCGCGTCGCAGGGACAGGCAACGCGCGGCATAAGGAGGCTTTTGCAGAGGCTGCAGCTTGAGTACAACTTGCCCATATATGTTCTTGTTGACGCAGACCCTTGGGGAGCGTACATTTTCTCCGTCCTGAGGTTCGGCTCGATAAGCCTTGCACACTCCTCGGAAACGATGGCTATAACAAACGCGAAGTTCCTCGGCTTGAGCGCGGACGACATCGAGAAATACGACCTGAAAAGGCACATCATAAAATTCAAGGACGTGGACAAGGCGAGGATAAAGCAGATTCGCGCCTACGACTGGTTCAAGGACAACAAGGAATGGCAGAGGCAGTTCGACCTGTGGGAGAAGTTCGGAGGCAAGGTAGAGTTGGACGCCCTGGTCGCGAAAGGAGTGTCGTTCATCTCAGAAACGTATCTGCCAGAGAAGCTGAAGAACAAGGACTGGCTGGAGTGAAAGTGGATTCGCCAGCATATTTATAAATCCACACTCCAAATATATCATGTGGTGTCAGAAATGATTTACTAAACTATTTCTGTGAAAAATCGGCAGGTTCTCGCCCGAGTAGAATTCTTTACTGCAGTCGTTGCACACGAACAATTCCTGCAACGAAGAAGTTATAGACTGTGTGTTCGCGCCCGAGCAGAACCTGCAGCGTATCATATTTTTATTTGAGGAAATATAGTTTTTAAAGCAGAAGGTGGTTGTTACGGCAATAATCGAAGTCGAGAATCTTGTAAAGCAATTCAAAGTGTCGGAGAAGAAAGAAGGTTTGAAAGGCGCGTTCGCAAGCCTGCTGAACAGGAAATATAAAACAGTAAAAGCGGTTGACGGCGTGAGCTTCAATATTGAAAAAGGCGAGATGGTCGGGTTTATCGGACCGAACGGCGCGGGAAAGTCCACGACAATAAAAATGCTCACAGGAATACTTTTTCCATCAGGCGGCAAGGTAAAGGTTCTTGATTATGTGCCTTTCAAGCAGCGCGAAAAGTACACAAAATATATAGGAGTAGTGTTCGGCCAGCGCACGCAATTATGGTGGGATTTGCCGGTTGTAGAGTCTTTCAATCTTCTGAAACATATTTACGAGATACCTGAAAATGTCTTCAGAAAGAACATGAAAAAGTTCGCGGAAGTCTTGGATATAAACGATCTTCTAAAAACTCCGGTGAGAAAGCTCTCGCTCGGGCAGAGAATGCGCTGCGACTTGGCTGCCTCGCTCTTGCATAATCCCGAAGTTGTTTTTCTTGACGAGCCGACAATCGGCTTGGACTTGATAGCAAAGGAGAAAATAAGGAAATTCATCAAGGAAAAGAACAAGGAGAACGGGACAACATTTATCCTGACAACGCACGACATGGCTGACATTGAGGAGATTTGCAAACGAGCGATAATCATTGACAAGGGAAAAATAATTTATGACGGCAGCTTGGAGAGCATCAAAAAGCTGGCGGGAGAAAAAAGGATTGAAATAGAATTTGAAAACCCGCCAAAAAGCTTCAAGATGAAAGGCGTAAAGATTCTGGAGAAAGATGATTGCAGACTTGTTCTTGGCGTGAGCAAGAAGCACAAAATCTCTGACGTTGTCGGAAAGATTCTTTCGCGCTATGATGTTGTTGACCTAACAATCGAGGAGCCGAAGATTGAGGAGATAATAAAAAAGATTTACAGGAAAAACCGCGGGAGATGAAACAGGCGATGTGATTTTATGCGGAAATATCTGGAGCTTCTTAGAACCAGCTTTAAGCAAAGTGCCGCATATAGATTTGAATTTGCCATCTATTTGATTGCAACGCTCGTCAGCATGAGCGTTTTCTTTTTCGTTTGGACAGCTATCTACACGTATAATCAAACAGAAACTTTAGGCGGGCTAACGCTGCAGCAGATGATAACTTATGTAGTAGTAAGCATGGCAATAGTTCCCGTTATTTGGAACGGCGCAGATAGAATGATTTACTGGGATATAAACCAGGGGCAGATAACAAATACTCTTACAAAGCCTCTGAAAATACAGACTTATATTTTTTTCAGAGAGAGCGGGAGCAACATATTGGCGTTCTTCACCCAGACATTGCCTGCATTAATCCTTGCCTTTTTCATTTTCAAGATATCTGTTCCTTCTGTCATTGAGTTTGCAGCTTTTTCCATAAGCGTCCTGTTAAGCTTGCTTATTTCGTTTTCGATTGCTTTTCTTGTATATCTGTCCGCTTTCTGGACTGAGAAATCCGACGGAATAAGAAGGCTGAAAGAAGCTGTTATAGACTTATTCAGCGGTTTTTTGATTCCAATATATCTTTTTCCTCTGTGGATGCAGCCGATTTTTTTCATGCTTCCGTTTCAGGCAATATTCAACACACCTCTGTCGATTTTCATAGGGAAGATTTCAGGCACGCGGATACTGTTCGCAATTGCTGTTCAGATTTTCTGGGCAGCCGTCCTGCTGCTGGCAGGGCATCTAATCTGGAAGAAAGCAAGAATAAAATACACTGCGCACGGCGGTTGATATGAATTACCTGAAACTTTATCTTGAGATGCTGAAAGCCCATCTTAAGACGCTGCTGGAATACAAAACGGATTTTGTTGTGGATATTGCAACGCAGATAGCGCGCAGCATTCTTGGCGTTGTATTCATCTGGGTGCTGTTTCAGAATATAGCAAGCATAAACGGCTGGACTTTCGGGGAGATGCTTTTCCTATCAGGGTTTTCGCAGCTGGTGTTCGGTTTGTTTAATACGTTCTTTATATTGTGGAACCTTGAGTTTCTTGTAACAAGAGGCGAATTCGACAAGATTCTGATAAAACCCGCCAATGCACTATTTCAACTTGTTACGAACGAGCTGGATATAGAACACGCGGGGGACATTATTCTCGCGTTGATAATCATTTCAATAAGCTCCCAAATGATTAGCTTAAGCTGGAATATGACGACTATAGCCATGCTTATTTTCTTCTCAATATCAGGAGTTGTGATATTGTTTTCTCTTGCTTTGATAACTTCGTCATTATCGTTTTGGTTTGGCAGGTCAAACACGCTGACGGAAGTAATATATCACCTTACGGGCTTTACAAAATATCCGCTGGAGATTTACAATACTTTTATCACATTTGCCGTTTCTTTCGTTGTCCCGTTCGCCTTCGTGAACTATTATCCGGCACAACTTTTCGTCGGCAAGGGTATAACGCCGAGTTTCGCATACCTCACGCCAGTTGTTGCGATAATAACTTTTGCTATCGCTTACAACGTTTGGAAACTCGGCCTGAAGAATTACCAGTCAACTGGAAGTTGAAAAGAAATATTCTTTACAAAAGAAGGAAAAATAAAAAACTACGCATGGCTTTTAGATTTATCCGAAAAGTATGGAAGTTTATCAAACGCATTTAAACTTGTAATGATAGCAAACGCTCCAGTTTCTATTGCTGTCTGATAATTACCATCTATAATCGATCTTATTGAAGCTGCTGCTAAAGCCCCACTAAGCAATGTATTTCTATATTCTATAAAAGTCATACTCATTTAAACCACCTTTTGCTCTTATTGTTTTTTAAAGTATTGATACTTCTTATTAGTTATTAAAGTATTTAAAGCTATCGATTAATTACTACTTATAGAATACTACTTATATGACTCTTTACTTCTATATTTCTTAGCTTACAAAGAAGCGCAGAAACACAAGGATAAAATTCTGAAGGCATAACAGAAAGCTTCTTAAAGATTAACTTCCTATAATATTACAGGTAAAAACTATGAACGAAAATTATGAAACACCATCTGCGCTTATTGTTTATTCAACAGGAACTGGAAAGTTAGAAGTAACATATCAACCATTAGGAATGCCATGTCCTTGTGCGTGTGCATGTCGTTGTGGGGGACCAAAACCAGATTCGCTTATCTAATTTTTTTATCATATTAGAAGTTGTATAAAATTCAATAGCTCCTGTTCGGATGCCAGATGAATTCCTCCGGATATCCTTCCTCAACCACTTCAAACTCCTCGCCGCATTCGTCGCACTCCGCGGAATCGTTCATCAAGCCGACGCGCATCTCGGAATCGCATTTCGGGCACAGAACCAGCCTTGACTTTCTCGCTTCCTCGCTTACCTTCAGAGAAGAATCAGAAAGAATCATAATAATTATCATCATATCAAGTATTTAATGCTATTCAAGTTCGGCAATCGCACGATGTTTGCACGGTTCATTTTGATTATATTTCTGAAAATGTTTCCGCTCACGCGATTCGCAAACTTTTTTGCATCCGTTGTATTCTTCTCCGAACGTAATGTTGCGAAAACATTATAAAACAGCCTTCCAATCTAAAAGTATGTCACGCAAGATTTCAAGATTCATTTCAGAGAGGGAAAGCGAGCTGCCGGGGGCAATGATTGTCAAGCTGCTGAAGATTGCGGAGGAGTCGAAAGACATTATTTCGCTCGGTCCGGGCGAGCCTGACTTTGTTCCCGACAAATCGATAACGGATTTTGCCGCGCAGAAGCTGAAGGAAGGCTTCACGCATTATTCGCCCGCGCAGGGGAGGCTTGACTTGCGCGAAGCGCTCGCGAAAAAGCTGAAAAAGGAAAACAAGATTGAAGTTGAGCCGAGCCAGATTGCGGTAACGTGCGGAAGCCAGGAGGCGATTTTTCTCGCGCTCGCGTCATTGGTTGATCCCGGAGAAAGCGTTCTCATTCCCGACCCAGGATTTCTCGCTTACAGGCCTTGTGTCGAGCTTTTGAGCGGAAGCGCGGAGCCGATAGAACTGAAAGAAGAGGATGGGTTCCAGATAACGGGCGATGCAATAAAAAAATCCATTACGAATCCCAACAGGACAAAAGCACTGGTAATAAATTCTCCTGGAAATCCGACCGGAGCCGTGTTCGGCAGAAAAACTTTGGAGGAGATTGCCGACGTTGCAATCGAGAATGATTTGACAGTTTTGTCAGATGAAGCTTATGAGAAATTCGTTTACAAGGGCAAGCATGTTTCCTTTGCGAGCCTGAGCGGAATGGGCGAGCGGACGTTGAGCTTTCACAGCTTTTCGAAATCATACGGAATGCCGGGCTTCCGCGTGGGATATGTTTCCGGCCCGAGGGAGCCGATAGAGGCGATAACAAAAATCCACCCGTACACAACTCTTTGTTCGCCTACTGTTTCGCAGGAAGCCGCGCTCGCCGCGCTGAACGGCCCGCAGAAATGGGTTGACAAGATTGTTTCGGACTATGACAGGAGAAGGAAGTTCATCGTGAAAAAGCTGAACGATATTCGCGGCTTCCATTGCTTTGAACCAGATGGCGCGTTCTACGTTTTCCCGAGAATAAACTTCAAACAAGGAGGAAAGAAAATGACGTCGCTCCAGTTTTGCGAATGGCTCTTGAAGGAGGCGAAGGTCGCCTGCGTTCCCGGAACAGAGTTCGGAAAATTCGGCGAGGGATTCGTGCGATTCAGCTATGCGACCGCATTTGACAAGATAGAAGAAGCGATGGAAAGGGTTGAGAAGACGGTGAAGAAGCTGAAAGTATAGATTAATTCTTACGCCTTCTTCATCTTTTTCTGATAACCTGAAATTCCAACCAATTTTCCGCCACTTAGATAAGCAGTAGCTTTTTTTCCTTTTAATTCTTCTGTTCTTTCTGCACCCAAATCATTCATCAATCCTCCAATATCTTCCATTACTGTATATGTAGCACCATACATTCCAGTGTTAAGTTTCAGCCATAAGTTTAAGCCAAGCGGAGAATTCATATCCCTGCCAAAATAAGCTTCTCGAACGGTTGATGCGTTTGCTTTTAACTTCTCTTCACCAAACGTTTGGATTTCGTCTGGTCCTATCTGGAAATGAAAGTATATTTTCGGTTTTTGCGTCATTTCAATTCACCTCATTTATTTGTTATTATCTTATAAATTATTGATACTATCTGTTGGTGACTAAAGCATTTAAAGGTATCGTTTCTTCTTTGTTAAAAACTTCTACAAAATTCATAGTTCCAAAAATCTTAGATGATTTTCAATTATCTTGCTGCTGTTTTCAGCTTCTTCGAAAAGATAATCTATTTTCCCTTTGTCATACCTTATTTCTGAAGAAACTCCGTCTTCCGTTTTGAAGATAATTCTTTCAGGAACCTGATGAAGATTTGAGCGCGTCAAAAATATGCTCTCGTCTTGATGATACCCTCTCAAAACAGCTTTCTTTGCATCCGGATTAATTCCCATTATTAGCCAGTATCTTCCCCTACCAGACATTTCTTCCAAATCCGTTTCTTTGCCGCTTTGACTTGGGTAAGCTTCATGTCTTACGTGACTATGTAAAAATCCTATGTCATCATCATCAGAATTCCTACGACCGGTTATTTCTGTTGACACACCTTCATCATCGCCAACAGTCTTATCTCCAAAATATTTTACAGTGCCGGATGAGAATATGGGAAAACCCACTTCCACATTATGAGTAATGCATTCATCAAAAGCTTTTCTAATTTCATTTCTCTTGAAATCAATAATTGTTGTTTTGTCTTTTAAGATCTTTCCATTTGCATATTCCGTCTGCCTGTTTTGTAAATCTTCTAACATTTCTTCTACGGATTTTTGTTCCTCCGGTATCGTTGTTCCAATAACTTTCATGCCGTTGTATAAATCAGTCATATCTATATATTACTCATAAGTAGTATTTATAACTATCGTTCCGTAAGACGGCGCAAACTCGCAGAAAGCTTATATCCCCGTTTTCCCAATATGAAAAAGCGAACTGTTTTCTAAAGGTGAATTTATGTTAGCATTAGACGTATTATTCAAGCCCAAAAGCGTCGCTGTCATAGGCGCGAGCAGGACTCCCGGAAAAATAGGCTACGCCGTTCTTGACAGCATCAAAAGAAGCTTTTCTGGAAAAATATACCCAATAAACCCAGAAGCTCCTGAAATACTTGGTTTAACCGCTTATCCTTCTGTATTAAATGTTGAAGAGCCTATTGACCTGGCTGTAATAGCAGTTAAGGCTGAAAAGGTAAGAGATATTGTTTTGGAGTGCAAAAAGAAGAAGATAAAAGCCGCAATAATAATAACAAGCGGTTTCAGCGAGATTGGAAACAAAGAAGGCGAATTGGAGCTTAAAAAAGCCGGAAAAGACATCAAAATTCTTGGACCGAACTGCGTAGGAGTTTTCGCTCCAAAAGAGATGGACACGCTTTTCATGCCTCATGAAAGGCTAAAACGACCTGAAGAAGGAGGAATAGGATTTATAAGCCAGTCTGGAGCTTTCGGCACAGCTTTGATAGACTTGGCTGCAAGCGAGGGCGCTGGAATCAGCAAATTTGTCTCCATAGGCAACAAAATTGACATCAACGAGACAAACATGATAGAATATCTTGGAAAAGACCCGAGCACAAGGGCAATAGCCGTTTATCTCGAATCGATAACGGACGGGAAGGCTTTCGTGAGCGTTGCGAAAAGGGTTTCGAAAATAAAACCGATCATAGTGTTGAAAGCAGGCAAGACAAAAGCGGGAGCGGAGGCTGCGGCGTCGCATACGGGAAGCCTCGCAGGCGAGACGCAAGTCTATTCGGCGGCTTTCGAGCAGGCTGGAATAATAGAGGCAAAAACAACCGAGGAGGTTTTCGACTTTTCCAAAATTTTGGCAAACCAACCCCCGCTGAAAGACAACAATATTGCAATCGTAACGGACGGCGGCGGCTTCGGAATATTGGCTGCGGACGCGGCCGAGGAATCCGGACTCAATATGGTGCAGATTGACGACAAGTCAACTGCGGGACTGAAGCAGTTCCTTCCCCCGTACGCGTCGCTGAAAAATCCGATTGACTTGACTGGCGACTCAACTTCCGAAAGGTATCAAAAAGCTTTGGAGATTGTTTTCAAGGACAAGAATGTTTCCGGGGTTGTTGTGATAGCGCTTTTACAGATAGCGACCCTTGACGAAAAGATAATAGATGTCTTGCGCGACTGCAAGATGTACGGGAAGCCTTTCGTTGTCTGCGCTACCGGCGGAGAATACACGCAAAAGAGGGCGAGCAAGCTTGAATCGTTCGGAATTCCGGTTTATCCGACTCCGGAGCGCGCAGTGAAGGCAATGTGCGCGCTGCGGGATTACGGGAAAATAGTAGGAGTTGCGCAGCAAAAGCCTGCGGAAATAAAACCGGAAGCCGCAAAAAAGAAGACTGTCAAGGCAAAGATTTCAAAGAAAAAGAGAAGGTAGAATATTTCTGATTCGTTTCCTGACGAACTGCTATAATGATGGTTATATATACTACCTATGAGTAATATATAATATGAAAGACTTTCGCGATAATGAGCTTGAAGAGCTTAAGAAATATATGACTCCAGAAGGTTCAGAGTTGGTCAGATTCGGAGATATTGGCATTAACAAGTCACAAATAGAAAAGATGAAAACGGTTACTGTAAGAGATGCAGTTAAAAGGCCAACTAACTTTGGCGGTGTCTTGGACAGTTCTGGCGTAATTGATGTGGTAGCTGTTTATCAGGGTGATAAAAACCAGGGGTTCTATTTTGGAGATTTCTTGAGATATCTGAAAAATTCTTCAGTTGCACTGATGGAAATAGAGCCGTACCCTCAGATACAGCTGTCGTATCAAACAAATTCAGGCATATTAAATGACCAAAAAATAATAGATGCTGGCAGAAAAGGGTTGCCAACGATTTACGCTGGATACGGGAATGAAAATGCAAGAATCGGCGTATTCAAAGTCAGAGATTATGCAGAAAGATCCATTTTTAGAAAGCCGAGACTTGAACTGGAAAAAAGCATGTATTCATTAAACGGAAAGCTGGAAAGCAACAACAATGTGAAATTTGAAAACAAAGACGGAATATGGAGAAATTATTAGACTAACATCAAATATGCTTCTTTATCAGATTTTTTAAACGTTTAAATACCTTCACTTCCAACATATTTTATTACAATTACAGAAACAATACAACAGAAGCCGGATTACCTTTTTCTCCCGAAGGTTCCATTTTAGTTAGACTTGCCTATGTGATTCATAATAAAAATATAAAAAAACGGTTTGGATTTTATCAAAAAATTCCGAACCACAATTAAAAGGTGATTTAATGAAAAGAAAAGCAGTACAGAAGCCGGAAGGCACAAAGGAAAAGATTTTAAAAGCCGTGACAGACACTTCAACAATAATAAACGGAAAATTGGTCGAGTTCGCAAGCAAGGGCGACCTTGACGGCGCGGAAATACTGATTCCGCAGATAGTGATAGAGGAATTGCAGGCGCAGGCCTCTAAGGGGAGGGATATCGGATTTATCGGGCTGGCAGAGATAAAGAAACTGCATGATATGGCTGCGGAGCACAAGATAACTGTAAAATTTATCGGCGAAAGGCCGAGCTACGAGGACATTCTTCTCGCGAAATCGGGAAGGATTGACGCGCTGATACAGGATATCGCAAAAAAAGAAAAGGCTACATTGATAACGTCCGATTTGCCGCAGGCTTTGGTTGCCGAGGCTGAAGGATTGCAGGTAAAATTCTTCGAGCGCTACACGGTTGGCAAGAAAATAAAATTGCACGAGCTGCTTACGTCTGACACGATGTCCCTGCACCTGAAGGAAGGCGCAATTCCTTTTGCGAAAAGGGGAAAGCCCGGGGCAATGGAGCTTGTTGCATTAAGCAAGACGCCGCTTACAGGCGACGAGATTGATTTCATAATAAAGGAAATCATGGAAGGGTTGAGATACGAGGAGGATACTTTTCTTGAGATATCCGAGATAGGAACGTCCGTCATCCAATACAAGGATTTGAGGATTGCGATTGCGCGGCCTCCGTTTTCCGACGGGCTTGAGATAACCGTTGTAAGGCCGATAGCAAAGCTCAAGCTTTCCGATTACAGACTTTCCGCAAAATTGAAAGACAGGCTTCTGAAGCAGGCGGAGGGAATCTTGATAGCGGGGCCGCCAGGTTCGGGAAAAAGCACTTTCGCAGCAAGCGTCGCGGAATTTTTCATGAATGAAAAGAGGGCGATTGTAAAGACAATGGAAAGCCCGCGCGACCTGCAGGTGCCTCCGGAAATAACGCAGTACGCGCCGCTCAACGGGAGTTTCGTGAAAACAGCGGACATACTTTTGCTTGTAAGGCCGGACTACACGATATTCGACGAGGTGCGCAAGCCGAGGGATTTTGAGATATTCGCCGATATGAGGCTCGCGGGAATAGGAATGGTCGGGGTTGTGCACGCCTCGAACCCGATAGACGCTGTGCAGAGATTCATCGGAAAGATTGACTTTGGAATGATACCGCACATTATCGACACCATAATCTTCATCCGCGACGGGAAGATAGAAAAAGTTTATGAGCTGGGACTCGTGGTTCGGACTCCTTTCGGAATGACCGAAGCTGACTTGGCAAGGCCGCTTGTCGAGGTCAGGGACTTTGAAACGCACAAACTTGAGTATGAGATATACACATACGGCGATGAGAAGGTCGTGATACCGATAAAGGAGGAGAAAAAATATGCGCGCTCGAAGCTTGCGGAGGAAAGGGTCTTGCAGGAGATAAAGAAGTTTGACCCGCACGCGGACATCGAGTTCCTTTCGGACAACAAGGTTGTCGTGCGCGTGAAGAACGAGGCGATAGCGAGGCTTATCGGGAAAGAGGGAAAGACGATTTCCGAGATTGAGAAAAGGCTCGGCGTGCACATAGAAGTGCAGCCCGCGGCCGCGACTCTCGGAAAGGAAGTGATGTTCGAGCCGAGCGAGACCGGCGCCTACCTCGTCTTCAACTTCGACAAGAAAATGATCGGCAAGAACGCGAACATCTACATAGACAACGAGTATCTGTTTACGGCAACAGTGGGCAGGACATCGCAGATTCGCGTGAACAAGGACGCTGACTTGGGAAAAGCACTGCTTCGCGCTGCCACGAACAAGAAGGACGTTAAGGTGTTTGTTTAACAAACACCTTTTTTCATTTTTCAACCATAGCAACTATTTATTCATAAAAAGCTATTCGTAATTATGGATATACGACCAGATAAGAAAGCATTAGATAAATTATATAGAAGAAGGGACAGATATGACCTTCAGCCAGACTTCCAAAGAGAACCCGTTTGGCCAGAAGAAAAGCAACAAAAGCTTATGGATACTATTCTCAAAGGATGGGATATACCTAAATTCTATCTAAAAGTAGTCGATTCAGAAAATTTTGAATGTGTTGATGGTCAACAGAGATTAACAGCAATCTTTAATTTCTTTGATAATCAATTTCAACTCTCAAAGAAACTTTCTGTAGAGTATGGCGGTTTATATTATAGTGATTTGCCGGATAAGATAAAAGATCTCTTCGATGATTATGAATTAGATCTGGAGCTGATTTATGAAGCTACAGAAGAAGAAATGAGAGAACTTTTCTCACGATTGCAGTTGGGCGTACCGCTAAACTCTGCGGAAAAATTAAATGCTATGAGTGGAAATATGAGAAATTTTGTAAAAAGAGTATCTGAAAATAAATTCTTTGCTGAGAGATTGCCTTTTAAGAATAAACGATATGCTTTTCAAGCAATATCTGCGCAAATCTGTCTATTAGAAATTGAAGGAATAAGAAATGCAAAATTCTCAGACCTAGAAGAATTTTACAAAAAGAATAAAGATTTTAATGAAGACTCTACAGAAGGAAAGAAGCTTTTGAAGGTTCTTGATACTTTATATAACATATTTCCTACAAAAACATCAGTGTTTAAAAATAGAGCAGCAATTATTTCATTCTATCTTCTAATTTCCGAACTATTAACAAATAATTTTGACATAGATAAAAATAAAGATAAATTGAGAAATTTTTATATTGATTTCCAACAAAAATTAAAACTTGAAATAGAAAAAGGAGCCGATGCTGAAGATGCAGAACTTATCGTATATCAATCTAAAGTAAATCAAGCTGCTGATAGCAAAGACTCCATCTTGAAAAGACATGAAATCCTGAAAAGGAGACTCTTATTATTTGATTCTTCATTCAAGTCAGGCATTATTACTTCTGATACTGATAAAGAACTCTTAGAACTTCATAAGAAAGACAGTATTAAACAATTAACAGATAATTCTATTGAACTAATTTCAGAAATCAATAAGATTTATTCATCAAAGAATGGTGTTGACCTCTTTAAGACTACTACTGATTTATTAAGAGGTATTAGGATTATAAGCACACCTGTAAATTCAAAAGATGAATTCAAAAATTTAATTGATTCATTATATAAAATATTTTATGAGGGTAGTGGTACTCTAAACAGAATACCTGAAAATCTTGTTAGTGATACTTCTGTCTTCTTTGATATTAAACATCTAAGAACTGACCATTTTCATGATTATGAACATGGTAAAGACAAAGATATTAGAGATAAAAAAGAAAAGATTGCTTCGGTTTATATGAAATATACAAACAAAAAATCATTTGATGAAATAGACGAAGCTATGTTAATTCATTTTCAAAGAAAACTTTTAGAAAACATAGAAAATGAACTTATCGAAATTAGAAAAAACATCTAATTCTTATTTTACTTGAATCTTATTGCACCACATTCATCCTAATATTCTCGCTGACAAAAATTTCATCCGCTTTTTCGTATTCAATCTCTTTCACTTTCATCGTGCCTTTTATGTCAAGCTCCACCTGTTCAATCTTCTTTTTTGTTTCTGCATCGCAATCAATAATGATTTTCTTAACTTCCGTGTTCAGCGCGAGCTTGCGCGAGCTCTTGTACTGGCGGAGCGCGGAAATAACCTGCTTTGCCAGCTCGCCGATTTCCTCGGCTTTCTCGTCAATCATTTTCCCGTCAAACTCGGGCCATTTTGAAATGTGGATGGAAACATCCTTCTCGGTTTTCCTGAAATAAATCTGGTAAAGCTCTTCCGTTATGTGCGGAATTATCGGCGCGAAAAGTTTCAGCAAAGTAAGCAAAGCCGTGTAAAGCGTGTATTTTGCAGAATCATCGCCACCCCCATACAGTCTGTATTTTACCATTTCAAGATAATTATCAGCAAACTCGCGCCAGAAAAATATTTCAGTCTCGGCTTTCGCGCGCCCGTATTCGCATACCTTGAAATGCTCTGTGGAAAATTTCACAAGTTTCGCCAGTTTGCTCAACAGCCACCTGTCCATTATCTCCAATTTCTCCGGTTTCTTGTCGCTTAGGTTCGAACCGGCAAGCTTTGAAGCGTTCCAGAGCTTTGTCAAGAGTTTTTGTCCGGTTGCAACATCCTTTTCCTGATAAGGGAAATCCTCGCCTAGATTTGCGGAAGATGACCAGAACCGAACAGCATCAGCGGAATATTTTTCTTTCACCGGCAATGGCTCGGTAACATTTCCCTTTGACTTTGACATTTTCTTACCGTGCGGGTCAAGCCCGTGCCCTGAAATCATCACGGTCTTCCAAGGAATCTGGTCAGTGTGCATGTAGCATTTTGCAATCGTGTAGAAAGTCCACGTCCTGATTATGTCGTGCGCCTGCGGCCTCAGAGACATCGGAAACATTTTATCCATTATCGAATCCTTCTCCTTCCATTTTCCGTTTATCAGCGGCGTCACGGATGATGTTGCCCAAGTGTCCATTACATCCTTTTCCGGCTCAAACTCGGAAGAGCCGCAGGAGCATTTCTTCTTCGGCGTTGAATGAAGCGGGTCAACAGGCAAGTCTTTTTCATCGGCAACAATCACATTACCGCATTTTTTGCAAAACCAGACGGGGAAAGGAACTCCGAAAAACCTCTGCCTTGATATCAGCCAATCCGCGTTAAGCCCCTGAACCCACTGGTCGTATCTGACTTTCATGTGCGATGGGTGCCATGTTATATGGCTTCCAAGTTCCAAGAATTTTTCCTTCATGTCAAGTATTTTTATGAACCATTGCACTGACATGAGAAACTCGACCGGAGTTCCGCATCGCTCATGAACATTGACAACATGTTTTATGCTTTCCTGTTTTTCAACCCTTCCTTCACTCTTCAGGTCTTCGATAATCTGCTTTCTCGCCTCCTCAACTTTCAATCCTTGATATTTGCCTGCATTCTCGTTCAAAGTCCCGTTCTTTTTCATAACTTTGATTATCGGCAGGTTGTATTTTCTTACCCATTCGATATCGTCAGCATCCCCGAACGTGCAGTGATAGACGGCACCCGTCCCGAATTCCATGTCCACTGATTCGTTTGCATAAATCTGGACTTCCCTGTCGAAGAAAGGCAATCTTGCTTTTTTTCCTATGAACTTCTTGTATCTTTCGTCGTCGGGATGCACGAATATTGCAACGCACGCAGGCATCAGCTCGGGCCTTGTCGTGGCGATTGTTATGCTGTCTTTCCCAACATCAAATTTTATGTAGTTGAAAAAAGACTCCTTCTCGCTGTCCTCCAGCTCCGCCTGCGCGACTGCCGTCTGGCAAAGCGGGCACCATGTCACCGGAGCCTCAGCCCTGTAAATTCTTTTTTTATTATACAATTCCAAAAAAGACTTTTGTGAAATTCTCTGGCTCAACGGGTTGATTGTGCTGTAAAGCAACGACCAGTCAACTGATATTCCCAATTCCCTCCAGACTTTCCTAAAATCCTCCTCTCCTTTTTTCGTTTCCTGCAGACAGAGCTTCACAAAATCCTGCCTTGGCATCGTGTTAGCCCTTACGTTCAGTTTTTTTTCCACGTACCGCTCCGTTGGCAATCCGTTGTCGTCAAAGCCCATAGGATAGAAAATATTGTATCCCATCATCCTCCAGAACCGCGCGACAAATTCCGCCTGGCTGTAGCTCATCGCGTGCCCCATGTGAATCAGACCGGAAATTGTCGGAGGCGGCGTGTCAATCGAGAAAACCGGCTTCTCGCTGTTTTTGTCAAAAGCGAATATCTTCTGCTCTTCCCAAAACTTCTGTATCCTCGGTTCGACCTCCTTCGGATCATACCGCTCCGGTTTTTGTTTTTCCGTTTTTTCATCCATAATATCACTTGTCAAATTCGTAAATTTCTTTGCTAATCCAAGGCACGAGCGCACACTTCACCGCGCTCTTCAGCAAATCGTCCCTTGATATCAGATTGTTTGACAAAACCTTTATTGCGCCGCCCTCGTGCTTTATGTTTTTCGTCTTGAAATATTCGTCCGCTATCGCCCCAAATTCCTTTCCTGCCAAAATCTCTTTTTTGAAAATCTCCGGCAGCTCGAATATCGGCTGCGAGCCGACGGAATATTTTCCCGTTTTATTCATTATCACACAGTAAGCGGCATTGCACATTTTTCCGTTAATCTCATACACCCCTGCTTCTATTCCCACTCCGAAATCGTTTCCTTCCAGCGCCGCCTTTGCCCTGTTTATCGCGCCTTGCAGTATTTGCTCTTCTTTCGGCTGCGCGGGAACTCCGCTGTCCGTATCTTTCGAAAAAACCTGAACATCGCTGTAAACAAGTTTGAACATCTCTTCAACAGCCCTGATTTTTGACGGATTCTTCGTAGCTATGCCGACTTTCATATTATCACTCACAAACAGATTGAATCTCTTATCTTTTTAAGTCTTTGGTTCAAAACTGTATTATGATTTGGATAACTTTAATCGGAATGCTTGCCGCGGCGGCGACCACCGTGGCGTTTCTTCCGCAGGTTGTGAGGAGCTGGAGAACCAAGAAGACGGAAGACATATCGCTGCTGATGTACCTGACCATGGTAACCGGCGGGGGTTTGTGGCTCTCATACGGCTTGCTGATAAATGACATGCCCCTGATATTCGCAAACATAATCACGCTCAGCCTGACAATATCAACGCTTTTCTTAAAGCTGAAATACAAGTAGCTTTTCAATGAGGTTTTAGAATGAACTTTGATTTGTTTGGGATATGCTTTGACAGGACGCAGACGTGCAGGAAAGGCGCTGCGAAAGCTCCGCTATTGATTAGAAATGTTTTTCCGAAGCTTGAGACTTTTGTTTCCGGAATTGACTTGTCTGAAAAGGCTTTCATGAACGACTTGGGAAACATCAAGTCAAAAAATATAGACATCATGATCAAGGAAACAATAACAAAGCTAAAGAATTCAGAAAACTTTCCGATAATTCTCGGCGGGGAACATACAATCAGCCTGGCTGGCGTAAAAGCGCTGCCTCGGATAAAATCATTCGTGAGTTTTGACGCGCATCCGGACTGCGAGAACTCCGAAGGGCACGACGGCGTTGCGAGAAATATCGCAAAAGAAATCGGAGAAAAGAACGTTTATCTTTACGGGGTTCGCTGCCGTTCGAAAGATGAGAACGATTTTCTGAAGAAGTCAAAAGTAAATATCGTAAAAAACGTTTCAGAGCTGAAAAAAATTCCTGCCCCGATTTATCTTTCAATAGATTTTGACATTCTTGACCCGTCAATACTTCCGGCAGTCGGGAACCCGGAACCTGACGGATTAAAATTCAATGAAGTTATGGAAGCTGTAAAAATTCTTGCGCCGAAGCTCGTAGCTGTAGACTTCGTGGAATTCACGCCGCTTGGCGTAAAGGAGCTTGACGAGATTTATGCGATGATTGCGGGAAAGATGATTTATGAGACTATGGCGGAGATTGTTAAGGCGAAAAATAGGTGAGATAATGCCTGTTATTTTTAATTACAAAATATGCGACTTGGCGCCGGAGTGCAGCGGGATAGAAGCATGCCCGAAGAAGGCAATAATCTTCAATGAAAAAGCAGAAAAACCTGAAGTTGACAACAAGAAGTGTATAAGCTGCGGTATTTGCGTGAAATCGTGTCCTGTCGGGGCAATAATGATGGGAAAGACAGAAGAAGAAATGAAAAAAATAAAAGAAATTATAAGGAAAAATCCAATGACGCAGGAAGAGCTTTTTATAGAAAGATATGGCGCGAAAACAATAGACCCATCCATAGTTATCAATAAAAATAACTTTGAAAAAGAAGTTATAAATTCTGATAAAACCGTGTTTGTGGAGTTTTGGAATAACAATTCCGTGCAATGCCTTTTGTTTTCGATTCCTTACAAAAGGCTCAAGCCTGAGCAATGCGGAATAATTTTCAGGAAAATGGACGCGAACGAGAACAAAGAAATAGCGGGAAAATATGGGATAAAAGTTCTTCCATCCATTGCAATCTTCAAGAATGGAAAGAAAATAGGGGCTGTAGAAGGAATTTACAAAACCAGCCAAGAAAAAGAATTAAAGGAAAAAATAAAAAATCTTGTCGGATAATTTTCTAGAACATGCTTGCCGGCGCCGTTGACTGAGCCTCCGGCATTTCCTCCGGCATGTTTGGCGTTGAGAAGTGCTTTATTATCACAACGTCGCCTACGCTGTCAACATACTGGTACGGCACGACAACTCCTTTCTTTCCCCCTACCATATTTGCGAGGAACGAGCCTTTCGCGGACTCGATAACGAGCGAGCGAACGCGGAACTTTGCAAGGTTTATATCCATATCTATAATCTTGCCGCAGTACGCGCCCTTGTTCGTGAACACGTCCTTGCCGAACATTTCAGAAAGATCCTTGACTGTTACTCCCATAAAATCACCTTTTGACAAAAGTTTATTTTGATTATCAGCTTTCTTTATTCTATGAGCAAATATGTATATAAAGTTAAGCGGCTGCTTTCAAGTGGCAACTTTTCGCAGGAATTTAAAGCATTAAATAGGTTTCAACCGAAATAGATAATGATTTTTGATTAAGCTTTTTTCATTTTGCACGAAAAGCTTCGCTTTTCGGCTACGCCAAAAACCAAAGGTTTTTGTGCGTGCGAGCAATAGCATTATTGGTCTGCGAAGCAGCGATAATATTAATTATTGCTCGCCTTCACCGAAAAAGCTTATGCTGAGGTAGCCAAGCGGTACGGCGCTAGCCTGCTAAGCTAGTTCCCGCAAGGGATCGTGGGAGGCCTTTTTCTTTTCAAAAGAAAAACGCCTGCGAAAAAGAAAGAATAAGAAAAAGGTCCACGAATTCGAATATGCACGCAAACGAAGTTTGCGGCGTGCCGAAAAGCGAAGCTTTTCGCGCATGGGAGAAAATCCCATCCTCAGCGCCAATAATTTCAAAGTGGTTTCATGAAGGTTGTCTATGTCTGCTGCCCGCAAAATTTCGAGGCGATGGAAACTCTGTCAAGGGTTATGGGGCTTGACACGCTTCCGCTTGTCCCGCATCTTGTCTTTTCCGGCTTTGAGCGGAAGTTCGGGAAGAAATACGCGGACATGTGCAGGCTGAATCTGATGGAAAAATGCGAGGAAGTCTGGCTGCTCACTTCGCACACTTCGCAGGAAATGAAGGAGGATTTGGAGCACGCGAAAAAAAACAATATTCCCGTCGCGAACAAGTGGCAGGAAATCATAAGACAGGAGGAGGAAAAATTGAAGCTGAAACTGTAAAACTATTAAAACGGGCCGGTGGTCTAGTCCGGTTATGACGCCACCCTTACAAGGCGGACTGGAATTTTTTTCGAGTCCGCCAACGAGAGGTGGATACCGCAAGTTCAAATCTTGCTCGGCCCACCATCCTTTTATATTCTTTGCAGGAAAACTAATATTTGATTTGAAATCATGGGCTGGTAGATCAACGGAAGATCGCCACCTTGGCATGGTGGAGAAGTTCGCATCATTTTGCGGATTCCACAAGTTCCGAGTTCGAATCTCGGCCAGTCCACCAATTTTCTACAACAGTATTTAAACAGTAAGAAGGAATAAAATTTAGATTATTATGTGTTTAGATAGAATTAGATTGTGGGGGAAAAAGACAGATTTTAAAAATGAAATTAAAAATCTGTTTAAAACGGCTTGGGTTGGTGTATTTTCTGCTTATTTAGCTCTTCTGATACTTATCCCGCAAACTGATATAATTTCATTTTTCAACTTTGTGATTATGAAAGGGCCATTACTAGCAACTTTTTTCTTCATTGCATTTTATTTTATTTTTGATTTTATTATAGAATATCCATTTCTTAAGAAGAAACCAAAAAGAAAACCTCTGAAAAATAAAAAAGACAGAGTTACTTTTGTTCTTTATATGTTAGGTCTTTTTGGCGGAGTAATGGGTGGAATATCTGGAGGGTTTTTTGTTGAATATGTAAAAACTTTGTATGTTACCTCTCCATTATCATCTGTTTGGCTTTCTTTAGGCACTATATATTTAGTTTTACTGGTTATCACCGTTTCTGCTATTTATTGGTATGTTATTAAAAAATAAAGTTCAGAATTGATTTCTATGTCCGACTTTATCGAAGTTAATGCGGATTTGCATTTGCACGGGCTTTATTCCGCGGCTGTGAGCAGCGAGATGGTGCCGAGAAAAATCGGGGAGCAGGCGCCGCTGAAAGGTTTACACCTTGTTGGAACGGGTGACATTCTTAACGAGAGATGGATAAGCCTTTTGAAGGAGCAGCTGAAGCAGATAAACGACTCGATGTTCGAGCACGCGAACGGCACGAAATTCGTCTTGCAGACGGAGATTGAAGACAACAACCGAGTCCATCATATAATATTGTTCCCGAGCCTGAGCAAGGTTTACGAGGTACGCGAGAGGATGAAAAAATCCTGCAAGAACCTTGACTCCGACGGCCGCCCGAAGATATGGCTCAACGGCGAGGAGATAGCTGAAATCTGCCTGGAAGCGGGGTGCCTTCTCGGCCCTTCGCATATGTTCACACCTTACTTCGGAATTTATTCAAAATACAATTCCTACAAGGACTGTTACGGAAAATATTGGGATAAAATTTATTTTGGAGAGCTCGGACTTTCCGCGGACACCGACATGGCAGACAGGATTGAGGAATTGCACAGGCTGACTTTCCTGAGCAACAGCGATTGCCACTCGCCTTGGCCGAACAAGTTGGGAAGGGAATTCACAAGATTCCAGATGAAGGATATTTCTTTTGAGGAATTGGAAAAGGCAATCAAGCGCGAAGACGGAAGAAAACCTATCTTAAACATCAAGTTCGACCCTCGGGAGGGAAAATACCACAAGACCCGCTGCACAGGATGCCTGCTTTTTTTCAAGCCCGAGGAGGCAATGCAGCTGAAATGGCGCTGCCCGGTCTGCAAGAAGACGATAAAAAAAGGCGTTGACTTCAGGATTTATGAATTGTCCCACGGCGCAGAAACCTTGCACCCGGAGCACAGGGCGAAAACGGTCCACATAATCCCGCTCTCGGAAATAATCGCCGTTGCGCTCGGAATAAAACAGTCTTGGTCTTTGAAGGTGCAGGAGCAGTGGAAACTTTTTGCCAGCAAATTCGGAAACGAGATAACCGCGCTTGTCGACGCGCCTATCGAGAAGCTGGCAGAAGTTGACAGGAAAACAGCGGAGCTTGTCAAGGCTTTCAGGGAAGGAAAGTTCTCCTACGTGCCGGGCGGCGCGGGCGTCTACGGAATTCCCGTTCCTCCCGGAAAGAAAGTCGAGACAAAGTATTATGAGCAGTCGCAAAGAGCGGAGCAGAAAAGCCTCGGAGATTTCGGAAAACGATAGAATACCATGAGCGTTCTCGTAATATTTAACTCAATTGTGCTGCCAGTTATTAAGAAATTTTTCTATTCGAGACCTGCCGTTTATCAAGCCGTTGTTACGAAATACAATATCTGTTCGCATTGCATCTCCGGCAATATCGCGCGCTCAAAACTTAAGGAATAATGTAGTTAAAACTGGTTGTCTTTGTTGCGCTTCCGCCGGTTCCGGAAACAGTTATCGGGTATGTTCCCGTAGAAATTTTTGATGTGTTTGTAATCGTAAGCGTTGCAGTCGCGCCGGTTGTTGTCGGAGTTACGGAAACCGGACCGCACGTAGCACCTGCAGGCAAGCCGGAAGCGCACGTTAATGCCACGGACTGTGCTGTGCCTGAATTTAGCGTAGCCGTAATGGTTGAAGTTGCAGACGTTGCGCCCGTAGCAAGAGTGGCTGTTGTGGCAGACAAACCGAAATCAAAAATGCTGCCGCTTGATGTCCCCTTGGTGCAGGAAGTTGCCATCTTGTCTTTCTTGCCGCTGACCGCCATCGGGGCTTCGCTGCTGTCAACAAAATATCCGTAGCTTGCAGTCAGAAGAATCGGGAATGACTTCAAGTTTGTTATGGGCGTGTTTATCTTTATGTCGCACGGTATCGTTACGGTCGAGCCTTTTCTCAATTCAACATTCTTCAAGTCAGCGTTGCAGAATCCTGATTCGGTGTCCCCGCCCGCGCCGAGGCTTGTGTCAACCTTTATGGTTATCAGGTTCAGCTTGTCTTCCGGTATGGAAGGCACCGAAGACGAATCTCCGCCAAAGTTTACAACACCTGAGTCGAATACTGTGCCTCCTCCGACGTTTGACAGCGTGACTTTCAATGTGAAGGTGTCGCCGCTGTTTCCTACTACAGGCTGGGCAACATCAATGGATATGTCAACAGGAGACGCTGTTTTGTCTATCTCTGGAGCGGAAGGCATGGATTTGCCCGTCTGCTTCGAAACCGCAAGCTCGTCCTCCGAAATCACGAAAACCGTTGCGGACGTCCTGCTCGCGTATTTGTAGAAAACCCTTCCCGAGAAGCCGTCGGTTCGCGTTAGCGGGAATGGCACATACGGAGAATTGACTGTCCACTTGAAGCTCGCGGTTCCTCCGGGAATATTTTTCACGGTGTCCGGGGCATCAAGCTTCTTCTTCAAAGACTGGCAAATCGAAGTGGTTGAATCGATCGCCCACATCTGCTCGGAAGTGCTTCCCGGGAAATTCTTCCCGCTAAGACAGGCCAAAGTTTCGCCAATGGGAACGGATTTTCCTCCCCTGTTCTCGATATCAAGATTTAGCCTGACGGACTTGTCGCAGTCCGTTGCCTCGGAGATCGAAGATGCAAAGTCCGTTACAGATATGCCGTTTCCTCCCGCGGCGTTCGAAGAGCCTCCGCTTATGCAGCCGGAAACCGCTACAACCCCCACGACAAGCAGGAGCAAAAGAATATTGCGAGAATTATTATTTTTCAGACCTGATTTTTTGTGCATCAAAAAACACCCGTTTTTAATAAAACGTTTTTCAGCGGTACGCCTTTTTGGCGACAAATGTTATTTCCGCTTTATTTTCACATTAATAAAATTGTCTACCGTATATAAATAGTTAGCGGTTAGCTGAATATTTTTGAAATCAACGGGCTGCTGCGCGCCGGTTGTCATCTTGCATGCGGATTTTTTCGCGCGTCCGCCTGTGAAAACCAGGTCCCTGTCAAGCGTGAACTTGCTTCCTTCAGCAGTGTAATCGTCGCAGGATATCTTGACGTTGTTCGGCGCCGTGAATTGGACAGAACCTTTTGAAAGTTTTTCCAGATTTCCGGAGCCGGTGTTAGAATACTCAATATACATGAACTCGTCGGTCTTGTCCTCGAACGGCTGCTGGCTCGAGAATGAAAATGTTATCCGAAGCGGGTTGTCGGTGGAAACGAAATTTGCCTGCCTTTCGCTTATTTTCCCGTTTCTCTGCTCGTCCAGGAATTCGGACTCGTCGAGGACTATTATGTCCTGCGTTGCCATAAGTTCCGCGGAATACGATGACATGAACCTTATCTGGCAGTCAGTGTCAAAATCCACGCTGCCCGCCGTCAACGACAGCTTGAAATCCTTCGACCTTTCCTCCTTTAATTCCTGGCTGTCAAAGCCGCCCAGTTCTCCGGAAAAAAGGCACGCGTCCGTCACCGCAAAAGAAAGGCCTTTCAAGTCTTTTAGCGCGTCTATCTCGAAAAACAGGTCAAGCCTTTTTCCGCTCCTGACCTCGAGCGGCACGGCCTCCGCCTTCAGCACAAGGTCCTGCGTTTCCACGGTAACTGTCGGATTAACCAGACTTGCCTGCTGCGCAAAAGGGAAATTCGCGATGCAGCCGCTGACCGCGACGACGGCCACAACGAGAATTAAAAGGAACGCCGAATTCAGCGTTTTCTTTCCGCTGTTTTTCGCATCGTCTTTCTTCAAATCAAGCACCTTTTTATATATTTCTGATTCTCACGGCATTCTCCTGAAGAACTATAAATTTATTTTTCACATCATAATTTTTCAGAAGTTTTAATATCGCTTCAAGCCTTGTTTCGGGTTTTGCAACAATTCTTATAAGTATAACCCCTCTTATGGGTTTGCCTAACCTAAAAACCATCTCTCCAAAATCCTTGTCATCCGTAACAAGTATCCTGTCGTCATCTTCGCATTTTTTTATTATCTCTTCGTCGGAAGCGGAAGACATTATATCTCCCGCAAAAATAACATCATATCCTTCCTTTTCCAGAAGCTTTGCCAGCCTCTTGCCCGTGCATTCATCAATTAGAAACCGCATGTTTACCAGCTTTCGCCACCAAAGGCATTACATCTTCTCCCCTCACAACATCTAAAGCGTACAGCAGCGCGGCCTTTATGTCCTCTTGCGTTATTTTCGGGTAATCCTCAAGTATTTCTTTCGTTGTCATCCCGTCGGCGACTCTTCTTATAATCGCATCCACGGGTATTCTTGTGCCTCTGATTATGGGCTTGCCTACCATAACTTTCGGATTGACCACTATTCTTGCCCTGGCTTTTTCTTCCATGCTTATCACCAGATTATATTTGTTTTTTGAAGTTTAAAAATCAGCTATTTTTTACTTTTTATCATATCGTCATCGGCTTTATCGCGACGCTGAAGTCGTTGTCCAGCTGGTATGTGTATTTCACTTCCGACTGGATTGAAAATACTTTCTGCTCAAAGTCCGTAGAATCCGCGGGCGAAGTCAGCTCGCACCTGAAAGTTTGGGATTTGTCTTTCACGAAATCTATTTTTTTGGTTAATGCCAGTTTGCAGCCGTCTATTCCGTCGGCGGAGCCTGTAAAGAAGCCGTCGCAGGTTATCTCCGGACATTTGTCGGTTGCTCCCGAGGAGGTAAGCGCCGCGGGAATTTTGATATTTAAGTCTATGGCTAATTTGTCTGTACAACCTTTATTTTTTGTGCATGAATCAGCTGTTTTAGCGTCAAGGTCTCCGCATATTTCTTTATTTCCGTTATTACAAAAAAACAATTTTGCAGGAGTTAGTGTATAATCATGAATACATGAACCAGAATCAATAGAAACATCGCATGTTTTATCTTTATTCAATACAAATACATCTGTTTCTTTCGGTATCTTCCCGCTTCCCTTGTTCTCGACCCTGACGTACATCGGGATTTTTACAATGTTGCTTTTCGCCGGGGTTGCATCAATAGTGGAAGTTCTCGCGGGCTGGTTAACGCCGAATGAGAAATCGACCTTTATCGGGCCGCGGCTTTTCGACTGCGTGGAACTGACGGAAGGCGCCTGCCCAGCGCGCTGCATGTCCTGGAACTTCTTGTTTGATATCACGTTCAGCTCCGTGGTGGTTTCGCCGGAAAAGTCATAAGTCAGCTTGTAGCGGACCGGGCATTTCGCATCCATGCCGCCGATTTTTTCGGAAGTCGGGGACTTGAACTGGCATTCCACGTTCTGGACGTCTTGCGGCGAGACATCGCCAATAGTTTTTGTATAAATCCCGCCTGTCGGGGTGCAAGTGGATGTCGGCTCGCAAACCCCCCAGTCGTAAAGCTGAAGCTTCGCGTTTTTCGCGTCCTCGAACTCGTCAAGGTTTTTTATGTTGAAGGAAGTCGTGAAAGTGTCTCCCGTCAGAATCGGCGGGTTCGGAATGACCGTCGAATCGGAAAATATCATAACATCATTGGAGGCCTCAACCGTTGTCTCGCCGCCACCAAAGCCGAGGCTTGATATGCAGCCGCTGACCGCGACGACGGCCAGTATGGAAAGAAAAAGAAAAAGCTTCCGCGCGGCCGCCTGCCTGTTTTTTCCCGCATTGTTTTCCTGTTTCAAAATAAGCACCAGTTTAAGCTTTTGCCGCCGCAATCATTCAATTCAGTTCAATCCCTTCCTTGACAGCCTGCCGCACAATCCCAATCTGCTTCTTTTTGCGCTCGAACTCTTCAGGAGTGTAGCAAATCGCCTCAAGCATCTGCTTCTTGTCCCAATCGCCGAAAACATTTATCATCCGCTTTCTCCAGTCAACGCCGATAAACTTTTTTGAGACAACAAGCAAGTCTATGTCGCTTGTCTTGAGATTGTCTCCGCGCGCGCGCGAGCCGAACAAGACTATCTTATCGGGCTTGAACTCTTTTTTTATGTATTTCAAATGCTTTGACAAGAGCTTCATTGTTTCCCTATCCGGTTTTCCAGCCATTTCATAAGCACCTCCGTCTCGTTTATAAATTTTGATGAAATTTGCTCGTCATAAAGCTCGAACGGAGCTTCATCAACCATATCAGGATACCGAGTTGCCACAAATTCCGGCGTCAGTTCTTTCAGGAAAGTAAAGAAATTTTTCGGGACTCCGCATTCCTTTGCCAAAAAAAGCAGGGAATGAGTCGGCCCAGAAGACGCGCCTTTCTTTATTATGAACAGCGTTTTCAGCCCTTTTTCCACGGCCTGCTGGCAGAAAAAAACAGCCGCGTAATGGTCTCCGCTTTCCTTGCTGTGCTTCGCGGTTTCAAAATCCTTTTTCGCCTGCTTCCACCAATTTAATGTTTCTTCCCTCATATTTACCGCCAAAAGCAGCAACCTGATTAAAAATAATTTCTATCTTACGAGCGTCGGGTTCACCGCGACATTTATCTCATCGTCAAGCTTGTAAGTGTAGTCAAGAGTTGCCGAGATATAGAAAGTCTTCATGTCCGTCACGGAAGGCATCTTGAAGGAGCACCTCATCTGCGGGCTTGATTTTTTTATCATCGGGATTTCCGCGGTGTTCGCGTATTCGCCCGCGCCTTTGCTCGTGAATTTGTCGCAGACAACTTTTTCGAAATTCGACGGGAACTTTAATTTAAGCTTCCCCGCAAGGACATTCCCGTAAATTCCGGCGCCCCTGTCCTCAACGGTTATGAAGACCGGCATAATATCACCGGATTTTATCGGCTGCTTTGCGCCGAAATCAAACAAGACCTTTATCGGGCCGACTCCGACGGACTGCTGCGGATTTGCGGAAGGCTCCTGCCCCGAGCGCTGCATCTCCTCCATCTTGCTTTTTGATATGACCGTCACGTCGGTCTGCGTTTTCGCGGAGAAGTCGTAGTTGATCTTGTATTTTATCCCGCAGGTTCGCGGCATGCTCCCGATTTCGCTGTTTTTCGGCGCAGTAAAACCCCACTCCATCAATTCGGTCTGAAGCGGATAATAGGTTTTCGCGCCGGCTGCCGTTGTGGAAGTTGTTGACGAAGACGTGTCAATATCCTGGCTCACGATATCATAAGCGCAGCACACGCCGTCATAAGTCCCTTCTGTAACGATTCTGTATTCTTTCAGCGATTCAATATAAGGATTGCAGGGCGCGGCTTCAGCTTGCTGGATTTCGTATCTGTATTTTTCGCATTGGTTGTTGCACGCGGTTAATTCGGCGCCGGATTTACCGCTGCATTTATCTGTGCATATTTTGTTCTCTTTTTCAACTGCTTTTCCGCAGGCTTCTTCGGAAACATAACATTTGTCTTTGGCTTTTCCGATGCATTCCGCCCTTTCCTTGTATTCAGGCTCGGATATTAAGGAAAATTTCGTGTTTACATATTTAAGGAAACATGCGTTTTTGTATTTTTCTTCATCCCCATAAATTCCTGCAATACAATCCCAAGTTTTTCCTGCACCTGTTGTGAATTTCATATACTCTAAATAAGAATTGATTATTTCTTTACCTGTTTCTCCAAACTTGTCTGTTTTAAGATCTTCTATTATACCAATATATGTTCTCGAAAGTGTTATTTTATAATCCGTTATTGAAGCTTTGTATTTTGCTTTCGTGCCGCAAACGGTAATTTCTTTTTCCACGCTATCCTCCAAAAACATTGTCTCTATTTCTTTACCGTCCCCTTTACAATCCACTTTCAAACTTATCAGCCTCCTGCTGTCAAGCATTTTTACAATCTCGGAATCTTCTCCGCTGCCGCCTCCGCCGCTGTCCGTTTTTCCGGATTTGCACAGGCCGCTGTCATACTGCGTGACTTTCACGTTTTTCACCTCCTCGTTCTCGTCGTTGTTCTTGACCTCGAAGGAAACCGTGAAGCCGTTCTCCGCGGAAATCGGCGGGTTCGGAATTATGTTCGTGTTCTGCGTTGTTATCAGGTCGGCGGAGCCTTCTGTCGTGGACGGCCTCTGCGGTGAGAACATTCCCGCGAAAACGTCGCCGCCGGGAACAATGCAACCGGAAACCGCAACAACCGCAACTACAAGAAAAAGCAGTTTGTATCTGCTAAAGATGCCTTTCAGATTTTCGCGCATTCCCACATTTTTTGCCTCTCGCATAAAAATCAACCGAAGATGTTTTCCGCATTTTTCTTTATGCGCGCCATAATATATAATCATACGGCTCTGCAGAAATCCTTGCAATATGATTTGCGCTTCCATATTCAAAACGGCTTTTTCGGCGGTCGCATAGGCGCCGATATCGGCGTTCCTGATTTTCAGCCTACCCCATAATGGGGATTTCTGCAGAGCCAATCATACTTTTATTCTTCCTCGGCTTCTTCATCCTCATCTGCTTCTTCATACTGCTCCGGCGCTTTTCCTTTCTCTTCCAGAATCAGCGGGTATTTCTTTCCTTTTTGCGTTTCTCCAAAGCCTTCGACTTTTATGCCGAAACGATGCTCGTCCCCGAAGTCGAAAATGAAAAGTATTTTCTGGCCTTTCCTGAATTTCAGGTTTTTCAGCTTCACGTCCGTTGAATTCGGCTTTCCGAATTCGTCAACTTCTTCCGTGTTTGATGAATATTCCATTTTTCTGTTTTGCGAGAACGGCTTGTTGTCAAAAAAGAAGGAGTATGAATGCGGGTCGTCCCAGCCGAAAGACTTGAGTATGATTGCCTCGCACAAATCGTCAAGCGTTTGCGCTTCCTTCACCTCTATCTTTCTTTCCACCTTTCTTTCAAACCCGCATCCGCACTGCCCGAGGTAGAATAATCTGAACAAAATTGTTCCGCTGCTTTTTGCTTCGCTCCCCGCATCAACCCGATAGCCTGCCCTGCCGTCCGCTTTCATGCAACAACCCTTACATCTCGCTTCCCTTCTTGTAGCCTTCCTCTTTCAGCTTCTCCAAACCCTCGATTATCTCGCAGCGCATTTCCTGCCCTTCGCCGGAAAACTTCAATGTTATCTCCTTCCCGACAAGCGCGGATTTCGAGAACTCGCGCAGTATCGGCGCGCTCACGGAAAACCAAAGTTCCTTTGTCTCGCCCTCGTGCTCGACCGTGAAGATGACGGAATCGACGTTGAAGCGCGTCAGCTCTTTTTCCACAAGCCTGCCCTCGTCCAGAAACTTGACCTTTACCAGACCCGCCTTTTTCACGTTCTGGTATTTCCTGAATTCGTATTCCTTTATCGCGTCGCGCCATTCCATGAAATCACCAAATTTATTTATATTTTAATTTATTTTCCGGCTATTTCCGTCTTCTATTTCGATTAGCCTGATTTTATACTTTTCTATTGCGGCGGCGCCCAGACTATCTGCGCCTCCTTCGTGTACGAGCTCTGGTAATTGTAGTTCACGTTGCCCACGAATATCGCGGATTTCCTGTCAATGTTTTCCGGAATATCGTAGTTGAACGTGAACGCATATCTCGCGAGCTTTCCTTTTTCCAGGTTGCTTTCCAGATTGCAGTGCAGTTCGTATGAATCGCTTTTTTCAACCCTTCCCGTACCGCCTTTATAATCAGCTTCGTTGATGATTGCTTTATCACTCATGTCGCCGCAGTTCAGTCCGCCTCTGCTTACTTCCGCTATTTTCGGGACTATCCCGCTTATGAAAGGTATCGTGAGCGTAAAGTCCGCGGTTTTTCCGGAGAGCGAATTATACTTGCTTTCAGGAATGCAACAATAAGGCTGTGCAATAGACAGCCCTGTTCCGCATTCATTGTTTGGCGGATTTATTTCTTTTTCTGTGCTTGCGCAATTTCCTATTGTAAGAGCCCAAGCTTCGCAGACTCCGCCCGCTTCCGCGCACGTTTGCGGCTCTTTTATTTTCACCGTACCCGTTCCGGCGTTCTCGATGCTTATCACCGCGAGCGTGTCCTCGCCCGCGCGCACGGGCTGCTTCTGCGTCCAGATTGATGCCTTGACCGGTCCGCCCGAATATTCCGCTTTCACGTCGCGCAGCGTTATCTGTTTCTTGAGAAGCAAATCGTTCAGCGTGTTCGATTGCATCAGCTGCGTGTCAAGAGAGACGTTCACAATATAATCGAAGGAATAGTCGAAGCCCACGACCGCGTAATAGCCGCCGTAAACGTAACCTATATAGTCACGGCTGCCGCTTGTGGAACCGCTTATGTCGCAAGTATCAGAACCCAAGTCACCCAAGCCGACTCCACCTGTTTCCAAATCAACGCGCTTGAAGTTCGCGCATTTTTTGCAGCCTGAAATATCGCTCCCGTCTGTTGCGGGCAGGCAATAACCTTTCAGCTTTCCGTCGGAAGTATAGCAGCTGCAGCTTCCGAGCGCGCTGCCCCAAGGATTAACGTCCGGTTTGCTTTCATCCTTGTACCCGTATGTGAATGTAATCTGTTTCATATCGCCGTTATAGCTGTTTCCTGACCAGCTGCAAGAATCCGTCAAAGGAGGTGCAGAAGCCGTGCCCGAGCATGTAACGAACTTGTAATTGACATCGCCTGCATCGCTTAATCCACCTTTCTTGTTTTTCGTCTGCAAGGACTTCAGCTTGACGTTGATGTTGCTTGCGGAAAACTCGCCCTTGTTCTCAAGCGTTGCAGTAGCCAGCAAAGGCTGTTCCGGAATGTTGACAACCTGGAAAGTGAAATCGCTCACGTCAATGCTTTTCGCGGTTCCCCCCGATTTCATGTTCGCGTTCGCCTGCTGCTTTTCCAGCTGCTTCTCATAATAGCAGGAAGGGCAGGAGAACATCAGGAACGCGTTCTGGAAGCTTTCCTGCATCTGTCCCGTAACGTCCGTCATCGGCCCGACAATCGTTGTAACGCCGCCCTCAACCTGCGGCCACCAAGCGCCGAAAACGGCCTCGCCAAGAACCGCGGGATAAGCTGAAGTAAGAATTATTATCGCGAAAGAAAGCGCAGTAACCCCGATGATAGGTCTTGCCTGCTGCGAGGCTGCGCCCGAAGCCACGGACATTCCAACAAGAATATTATAGCCCATCGCCGCGAAATAATGCTTTTCCATCCAAAGGTCAAAAGCGCCTATCGCCAAGCCTATTCCCGCCAAGAACGAGAAAATCACGGTTTCTCCTTTTGAGCCCGATGCGGAGCCCATAAGAAGCATCATGATTCCCGCGAAATATGCGATTGTCGCCCACGTGTATGTGCTGAAAAACAAGAACTTCATATTGCCCAAAAACAAGGCCATGCTTGCGCCGACCAGCATCATCATTATTCCGAACATCATCATTCCGCCCGTGCTTTCCCCGCCGGCTATTTTGTTGACAATCATAAACGGCTTGCTTTTTCCTATGGTTTCGGCAATTTCCAAATCCGGGAAGTTGAAGTAGAACGCGAAAGCAAGCAGCAGGAGAGAGAGAAATATCAGCGGCGAGACGGAAAGCACGTTCATGAACGCGAGTATGAAGAATATTATGAAGTAGAATCCGAGGAACATTCTCCAGCTTGCGAGATAAGCCTTGTATTTATTGTCTCCCCCGCCGGTCGGGAAGCTCAAGTAGGCTATCGTGAAAACGACAAGCGTCAGAAGACGCATGAAAGGCGTGGAAGGGGAGATGGCGAGCAGTCCAAGGGAAAGGAAAATTGTCGCAGTGCCGTTAAGCGATGCCTTCATAAGCAATACTCCCGTGCCCCAGTTGCCGCCTTCGCCCTCCTCCTTTTCCGGAAGATGCGAGGGAAAAATCGTTCCGATGGCCCACAGCGAGATTGCCATGGAAATAAACCAGGCGGAGCCGCTTTCCTTGAATATGAACGGGATGACAAGCGAGCCCGCCATCACAAGCATCGCAAAAAGAAACTTTTGTATGTTGACTTTGAAGCCGCCCACTCGCGGAGTCCAGAAACCGGTAGGATACCATTTTGCCTCCGGTTTCCTTTCTTGCGGAACTTGTTGTATTTTTCCCCTGCCTTTTTCTGCAGATTCCATAAAGTCTCCAAAAGCTTGTTCGCCTTCAGTTGGTTGATATTGTGCTTTTGGGGGAGCTGAGCCAAACATTTTTTTGAACCAAGGCTTATCAGTAAATAATTTGGAATTTTCTCCTGTTCCTCTTTGCTTTTCTTTATATTTTCTCATTACTTGCTCGTATTCTTCATCCTGCCTTTTTTCAGCTTCAGATTTCCTTCTGAATATATCTTTGAATCCCATTTTCCTCATCCTCTTTTGCCGCTGCCGGCTTGATCGTAAAAAGCGCTTCGGGCGCCAACGCCTTGCCGCAGGCGAGGCGCCGAAAAGCCTTTGGTTTTTCGCGCGTGCGCCAGTTGTCAAACTTTATTTTCAGAATAAAGATGGTGGAGCAGATATATAAAAACCGCGATTACTCCAGAATTCTTTTTTGCTTTTGCATCTCCGGCAAAAGCTCATACCTTCTGGCTTCGTATTCCAGTTTCCAAGTTTTCAGAAAATCCTCAAAACGAAGCGAATTCTTCAGAGGTATCAGAACTATTGTCCTTAACAGCCTTGTTCCTTTTGCATCCTTTAGAATTTCGTTTAATCCCCTGTCAAACTGCACCTTCTTTATCCTATCCAGGGATGTCAAGCCATATTTAAACAAAACACAGGGCTCAACCCCGTAAATCTCATGCAGAAATTTTCCTTTGGCAACGCTGAAACCTTCCTTTATCAGGGAAAGCCAGACGGACGAATATATGTCTTCAATGGAAAGGACTGCAAAATCAATTTTATAATCAATGATTTTTCCGGCTTCATCTTTAACCCCTTCTATCGTTTCTTCATTCTTTTCTTTCACAAGCAAGGCTATATCTATGTCTCCCGGCAGTGTCTTCCCTTTTACGGCAGAACCGAAAATTATTATGTCCTGAATTCTATATTTTTTCAGCAAGCTCCTTAATTTCCCTGTCAAAATTTTCAAGTTCGGCAAGTTTTTTGATTGCATTTTTCATCCCTGTGCAGCTTTCTTTGTCGGTGGATTTTAGATATGTGTCCGTATATTTTTTGAAGAGTTTGTCAAGAATATGATAAACGTTCGGCATATATCTCTGCAAAATTCTGAATCTTTCCTCATGGCTTTCAGGCATCTTTAGATTTCTGGCCGCTATCAGATAGTCAGCCATTGAGAACAAAGCCTTTGAAAACAGAATCAATGCATTCTTATGCCTGTTGAAATTATATTCCGAAGCCGCACCATCTATCTCTTCCTTTATGCTGTTTTTCAGAATATCAATGATTGCCATGCTTTTCTGTTTGTTTTCCACTTATTTAAAGTTATGTTTTTTGTTAATAGAAAAGCTGTTTAATATCCGTTTAATTAACATAAAACAATCGGCGATATATGCTTTTTGAGAGGTGCCGAAATTTCTGTTGAAGAGTTTAATGAATTGCTGTAAGTTTGAAATTATACAAACAATTGTTATTATCATTTTTGGTAATAATTCTTACCGGTTTTGATAATATGCAAAATATGTTTTTGAATGCAGATAATCTTTTATTAAACCCATTTAACAGAAAGATATGAGCAAGCTGCAAAAAGAAATCAAGAGTATAGAAAGTCAAATCAAGAAAAAGTTTGGAAGCGAGTTGGTTTCTTTAATCCATATAGGTTCTTCTTTGCGGCCGAAAGAAATGTTCTCTAACAGCGACATTGATTTTGTTGCTGTAGTAAAGAAAAAGCCGAAAGATTGGTTTACTTCCGTAGATTCGTCTTACGAAACAAACATTCTTGCATACTCGAAACATCAATTCAGAAATTTGATAAAGGAAGGAAGCCCTGTGCCCCTTATGGCTGTAAAATTCGGAAAGACATTATTTGATAATAACTTTCTGAAATTTGATGCGAAGCCAACCGAAAAGACAATAGAAACATGGGTTCAAAATGGTTTTTCGATTTTCTCCTCCGCTATAATGGAATTCTTTGCCGCCGGCTGTGTTTGTTGCTATTTGAAGGATACCCATCATTCCGCAAGAAGTTTTCTTAGAGCGCAAATCCTGAAGGAGAAAGGCATTCTTTGCGAAAGCGATAAAGATATTATCAAAAATACTGATGATGATGGAATGAGAAGAATCTTCGAAAAGCTGATAAATTTTAGGAAAAATCTGATTAGTTTTCCATTCGACTTCATGAAATTGCATCGAATGAAAAAAGTAAGCGGAAAAAGCGCAGAACCGCTTTTATTGTTAGAGCAATTAATGCATGAAATGGCTTTCAGGTTTTATGAAAAGAAGATGCACAAACTATCTGAAATCATAAACAAAATAGAAGTCCCGTTTGACCGCATCCACTCAATATTTCTGACAACAAAGGATGAAGGAAAAGAAAGCTATTTTGTGAGCATTATAGACAAAAAAGATAAGTTGCAATTTATGGAATTTCCTTTGTATAAGTACTAACTTGCTTCAGCCCATAATCGAAGCGTTCACAATCGCGACCGAGCCGGTTCCGCTTGTCACGAACTCGATTTTGTTCGAGCCCGTGTAGAGCTCGTTCTTCGTCAGCGTGATATTATACGAACTTCCCTCGCGCAAGATTCCCTGCGGTATTATGCTGTGCACGCCGCCTGCGCCGTCCGTTGTCTTGACGAGTATGCTCACGACCTCTCCGGTCATTTTCTGTATTCCAAAGCCGAGGGTAACGTTTTTCAAGTCGGCATACTGGCCGCTTGTCAGATTATAATATAGCGCCTGAGTCCTGTATACGGGCTGATAATAAAGCAAAATTTCCGCGGAAGAAATGTCGTATTTCGCGCCTTTCTCCGCCATCAGCTCCAGCGTGTTTATGCCGGAAGAAACGTCCGAAACGGAGAAGTCGGCGACAGCGAGCCTTGAGTTGTTCCCCCTGTAAATCTCCTTCCCGTTAACGCTAGCTATAAGATTTCCGGAGCCTTCCTTTTTCGAGACAACCGCGACGAACCTCGCGTTTGTGATTGATTTTATGCCGCCGTCCGCGACAAAGTCAAAACTCTTTGATTTCAGGCTGTAGTAATCTATCAGCACGTTGGCGTCAAAAAGGTAAACGGAAGGCGCCCAGATTTTCCAGCCGCTGCCCGTTGCTTCAATCTTCAGTATATTGTTCGCGGGCTTGAGCTTGCTCGTATTTATCGGAATATCGAACCTTCCGACAAGCGAATAGTTGTTGAAAATCTCCCCGCCGTTCAGGCTCGCAACAAGGTTTCCGTAAAGATTCGTGTCCCTTATGTTCATCGCGATTTTCGCGGACATCATATCCTCCTGGTTTGACGCGTCAAACGAAACTTCCCTGCCAACCTTTCCGAAAACCCCGTTCTCCACGGAAGAGTTCCCAAGCGCTGCAACTGACTTGCCGCCGCTTTCAAAACTCACGGAAAAATCGTTTGCCACGGTTATTGTCCTTATGGCTTCCTGCGGATAGCCTATCAGTCCGGAAACGGGCGGAGGTGAGGGCTCTTCGTCATCGAAGCCTGTTCCGTGCGTTCTCGTGGCAGCGGGCCCGATTTGCAGCCCTCCGAAAAAAAGGAACATCACTGCAAGCAGTATCACTCCCAATGTGAGAACCGAAAGAAAACCAGACATAATAATCAATAATCCTTGGCAACGCAAGAATAAAAAGCTGACTACCGCGGATTGAAGAAATAAAAGATATTCTCGTATCTGCGCTTCAATTCATCGTAAAACCATAAAACGCCTTTGCCCTGCTTACCATAGGAAACCGCCTCTTTCAACGGCATTAGCCTGAATCCGATTATTTCATAATCATTGCTTGTAAAATCATAATGCTCCCCCCAAGCATTCTTGCTATAAGCCGCTGCAAACAGGCTGTGCTTCTTTGGAACACCTATTTCTTTCAGAAATTCGCCGAACGGGTCGTCTGGAATATTCATAAGTCCAATAAGCAGACAATCCTTAAATTCTTTAAATCTTTCTTCCTTCCAATTATTATTATGAAATCCTCGTTCGACCTGAAGCACGGAATCGGAAAAATAACCCCTGAGAACATGGAAGACGTTTTTCTCCTGTCCAGCGTCATCACACCGGGCTCGCTCCTGACCGCGCGCACGATAAGAAGCAGGGAAATCCGCCGCGGCGACGAGAAGGTAAAGGGAAAAAAGGAATCAATAGTCCTGACAATTTCCGTTGAGAAAGTCGAGTTCCAGGAGGACAAAGGCCTGCGCGCCGGCGGGAAAATAATAAAGTGTCCCGAGGATTTGGAGCACGGCTACCACAGCATAGAAATCGCGCCGAACGACTTCATAACCGTGGAAAAGCCTTGGAGAAGCTGGGAAATCGACAAGATAAAAAAAGCCGAGAAAAAGGCGGAGAAAGTTCTGGTCTGCGTTCTTGACGAAACGGAGGCGGATATCTGGATTGTTCAGGAGCGCGCGAAGCATCTCGTCCATTTCGTCTGCTCACTCGGAAAGAAGTCGGGAATCTCAACAAAGCCGCAATATTATTCCGCGATTTACGATTATCTGAAAAGCAAGGAAGACATGAAGCATTTTATTGTTGCAGGTCCCGCATTTGCAAAAGAGGAACTTTCCGATTTTGTCAGGCAGAAATACAGGAAACTCGCGGAAAAAATTTCCATCCATCCGCTTTCGCAGACCGGCGAAGCTGGCTTGCAGGAACTTCTGAAAGCAGGAATATTGGAAAAGCTTTTGAAGCAGTCGAGAATTTCGGAGGAGACGGAAGCTGTTGAGAGATTGCTTTCCGAGATTGGAAAAGACGGCCTGGCTGTTTACGGCTTGAAGGAAACTCAGAAAGCGCTGGAGGCGGGCGCAATAGAAACTTTGCTTGTCTCCGACAAAAAAGTCCGCGAAGTCGAAGACTTGTTGGAGCAGGCGGAAAAGCAGAAAGCGAAAATATTGATTGTCAGCAGCGAGCACCAGTCCGGCGAGAAACTTCTGGGATTGGGTGGGGTTGCGGGATTGCTGAGGTATAAGGTTAAATTAAACTAAAAAAAGAGTATTTTTATGGAAGAAAAAAGACAAGAATTTATTATAGCAAACATAACATGGAATAAAAGCGGTTGGAGAAGTCCTTACGTTAATCCGCACGCAGGACATAGATATGCACGGGACCATCCCGGAGGCGAATCGTTAAATTTTGATTTCAATAAAAAAATGTTAGATAACGATAAAGAAGTATTTGGTTTTATTCAATGCACATATCCTCCGAAATATTTAGCTGAAAAAAGTATTATTTTCTTTTATTCTAAGAATTTGGAAAATCGTAAGGGTGAAATTGTTGGTATTTATGGAAATGCCAGATTTCTTGAAAAATATAAAGAAACAAAATGGAGTGGGTTTGAGAATAATAAACTTTTATCAAATATAGTTGGAGAAAAGGAACTCTCGCTTCTTTTCCCTATTGCTTTAGATGCGAAAAAATATTCTAACATGTACTATAATGGAAAAAGACTTGTTCCACAAGTAGGATATAGATATAAAGATGTAAATGCTGATATTGCAAAAACTATAATTTGTGATGAAATAGAAAAGTTACAAGTATCTGGCATAACAAAGGATGAATATGAAAAACTAACAAAACTTTTTAAACTGGTCACAGGAGAAGAATATTCTATAGACAAAAATAAAGATATTCAAGAAGAGGAAGAATTTTTAGAGGAATTGGAAAAAGAATCAAAAACTATCGGAGAAGAAGAATCAAAGAAAAAGATAATACAAGAATTAAAAGTCATAATTCCTCAATCTCCTGAACTGATTAATTTTAAAGGCAAACAATATAAGAGGGATAATAAAACTATTTCACAACTAAAAATTCTGCGAGATTTCAAATGCCAAATATGCGGCAATAACATTTTGAAAAAAGACGGAAAATTCTATATAGAAGCTGCTCATATAACACCTAAAAAAGATAAAGGCGCAGAAGTGCCGATTAACATTCTTATATTATGTCCAAACCATCATAAAGAGTTTGATTTAGGAAATAAGAAAATCATAGAAAAGGATGAAAGTAAAATAAAGTTTGAATTAAACGGCAAAGAATATAATATAAATCTGAATTTAGATTAAACTTTCTTACTTCTTCGCTTCCCTGCTTATCAAACAAAGAATACCGCCGACAAGCATAATCAGCTGCACCGGAGGAAGCACGCTCGAAACGATGGCAAGAATTCCCGCGTTATGAAAGTCACCGCGCTCGGCTGCTTTGTACGCGTAAATTCCGGCAATCAGCCCCGCAATTTCTATCAGCCCGATAACAAAAAATAATCCGCCAAACAGGGAACCCATCATTCCGCCAGCCCAATTCATCATTCCATAACCGTAACTCATCAAACCCGAATAGCCCATCATGCCTGAGCCGATTGCAAAGACGGCTGCTATGTTTATGGCTTGTATTATTATTCCTATCAGAATCAGTATCTTTCCTATCTTTGCCTCGGTGCTCATTTCCCTTGCCCTTCTTGTTCTTGGCATACAACATCAACCTGCAAAGTTTTATGTATAAACTAACTCTTCCCTTGTAATTTTTCTTGCATTCTTAAGCGAGTCATCAAATTTCTTATAAAATCCTTTTAGAATCCACTCATATGTTTCTGTAACTCCAATTCCTTTTTTAGTTATTGCATTTTCCCTATGCGGAACTTCCACAAATAAGTGTTTGTCAATTATCGCATAATGCGGTTCTGGCCGCGTATGCAGAGTATGAAAATTAAAATTATTGGGGTATAATTCCAATAGTTCAGCAAGACTTTTCTTTTCTTCCGAAGAAGAAGGTTCGCCGCTTATAACCGTTACATCAAACCCCTTTTGCAAAGCATATTCAATTGGAACGCCGCAGTCAGCCTCGATTTGTGCCTTAAGAATTCTTTTTCCTTCGGTTGCGACATCATCAATTCTCATCTTCATCCATTCTTCTGTCTCACCTTTCGGGCAAAAATAATTTTTGATTGTTTGAAGATTTACCATAATAACAATTATCTTTCATTCTATTTAAACCTTGCAACAACAACCGCGTCCCACTCGCTTTCCGTTTTCGCGAAAAACCGCTTTTTTATTTCAAATCCGCCCAGCGCTTCCTCTAACTCCTTCATCTTCCCGTCGGAAGTATATATGTTGCAAAAGGCGGAAACGACCAGAATTCCGCCGCGCTTCAAGACCTTTGCGAACTCCGTGCCAATTTTCTTTTTGTCCAGAAGATGGATTGCATCAATGCAGAAAACGGCGTCAAAAACTTTTCCGAAAGGCAAAAAATTCCCGGAAGCGAGAACGCGCAAGCCTTTTGTTTTTTTCAGATTAGCAATATCAATATCGGAAGAAACAACAGAGCCGCTTTTCAAGCTTTTCCGCAAAATCCCAGACAGAAATCCGGGGCCGCTGCCGACATCAAGAATATTTTTTCCTTCAAGATTTTCCGCCCCGACATCTTCCAATATTTTTTCCAGCTTTTCCCTCTGGGTTGCCGCCATCCACTCGCCATAAATTTTGCCGGTGAACATGGAAAGAGCTGGTTCGCAAAAGCTTATTAGTTTGCCTTTTGATATTTTATTATAAATCATACTTGAGGGGAGGTATCGGAACCGTAGGTGCTGATTATGGAGCCGAAAGAATACGCGAAGCTGAGGAAAAAATACAAGAAGCTTCCGAGCTGGGACTGGGTTGAAAAAAACTTCTTTTTCAAGCCGGAGGAAGGGCCAATGCTTGTGCAGATAAAGCGCAACATGTTTGAGAAGTTTGAAAGTGTTTGCGAGGATATGGAATCCCTGCTCTCCGTTGGCGAGAACCTTGAAAGCTTTTATGAGAGAAAAATGCTAAACCAGCAGGAAAGGGATAAGCTGTTTGAGCTGTACAAAATCATAAAATCCCTTCTCTGGTCATGCAACAAAATATCCATAGATTACAATGAAAAGCAGCATGCCGATTGGATTGTCTCTGCGAAAGATTCGTGGGACAGGATGAAGCCCGGAATCGCAAAATTCTGCGAAAAGCTCTCGGAGGGCTGGAAAACCTACAAGAAGCCCGAAACGGACACAAGCTATCACGGATAGAAAAATCGGGACATGCGTTCGCTTCTTGCTGTTATTTTGCATATTTTTGGATATATTTTGTCAAATGATTAGTTAAACACAATAGTGCTACAATTCATTAAAGCGGTGAATTAAATTGAACGAAAATACTAAATGGGAATTCATAGAAAATGAGATATGGATTTTGACGTTTGGAGGAGCATTTCAAAGATCAAAATCTTATGAAGATGATACTCCTGAAGATAAAAAAACAAAATTTAGAGAAGCAATAAAACAATATATTCGTGATATTGTTGAAAAATATTATCGCAACGGTATAGATGAAAAACAACATATGAAAAATATTGAAGAATTATGTAATTGGGCTAGCAGGGAATATGGAAAAATCTTGAATGGTGGTAGGTTAAGGATTGGTGTGGGACAAAAAATATTAAATCTCTATTTGAAATATCTTTGGTGTTTAAATAAATTTGCCTCGCCTCCACATTGTCCAATCGATAGAAGAATTATAATCAAGATTGATAATAAGTCTGCTGTGAATTGGACTGAACTTGATAATATAAGTGTTTATGAGGATTTAATCAAAAAAGCCAAAAAGAAAGCAAATCCGAAATCACTAGCGGAATGGGAACTTGATGAATGGGGAAGAAAATAAAAAATAGAAGAATCCTCTTCTGTCTCCAGACATAATTCAAAAAATCAAAACATAAGCGCTTGAGCCGGCTCCGTAAAACGCTATCAGCATCAGCAGAACGGACAAATAAAGCAGCATTTTCCTGTATTTCTCAAACCTGCCGTAAAGATAATTTATCAAAATGGCGAACACTGCGCTAACTCCGATTTTTATTGCTGCTATCGGAAGGAACCCAAAGTTCGCGATAAAACTTCTAACAAAAATATTTTTCTCGAAAAGCAGGCCGCGCTGCGATATTCCGAAAAAAGTCAGCGCAGCGTCAAGAATCTCGAGCAGCACAAAAGCAGCCAAAATGATTTTTATCTTGTCCTTCATTCAAATCATCCCAAAGAACCTGAAGAACCCGAAAATAAGGTTGTTCGCAAATTCCGGAAGCGCGAACGCCCCGGTTATTATCCCGATGTCATAAACCACGACTGCGAAAGCGAAAAACTCGGCGAGTAATGCGTAAGCAAGCGCGATTTTCTCGAATATGTTTTTTGATTTTTTCAGCCAAAGCAGCAGATAAATCAGCAGACCGTTCAAGCCGATAACAGCTGCTTTGAATAAAAGAAAAATCATTTCAGGATTCTGGAAGTTTTTGTAGATGAAAACCGTCAGCGGGTTGAACTCGTTGAAATGCTGCCTTATCGCGTAAATCGTGAGAAAATAATCAAGAATTACGAGCGCAGAAAAAATAATAAAGGCTTTCCAAGTGCCGCTTAAACGCGCGATTTTGCCCTGCCTTAGTTTGCCTGCATCAGCGTGAACAGAGTTGTTGCCACCATGAGCACGGACACTCCCGCTACCGCCAGGGTTATCTTTGTATTTTGGGACATTTTGTTTCACCTTTCCGTTAATTTGTTCTTTTAGCATATAAAGGTATTTGTTTTGATATTAAAATCATTATTTCTTCTTCCATTCTGCCATATTTTCCCCTTTCAGAAACATGTCAAGCATTTCCAACTCCTCATAAATTCCTTCAATCAGCTCGTAGTTTTTCGCCTCCTCCAGCGTGACCCAGGCGAATTCCGTCAGCGCAGGGCAGAGCTTGACTTCCCCGCAGGCAGGATCCGCAAAAAGGCTGACAACAATCGTCGGGATTCCGTCGTCGCGAATGTAGGCAAGGCTTGTGAGGTATCTGATATTTTTAATTTTCAGCCCTACTTCTTCAAGAACCTCGCGCCTCAAAGCGGTTTCAAAAATATTGTACCAGTGCGCTGAAGTGTCTTTTGGCCTTTTGCTGTAATCGTCCATCTCCAGTTTTCCGCCGGGAACGGTCCACAGGTTCGGGAACGCTTTCTCGGAAGGAGCGCGTTTTGTTATCAGGTATTTTCCGTCTTTCAGAATTATTCCCGTGATCGCAATGTAGTGTGCCTTGTTCGGGTCATACATAAGAATCGTATGCTGCTTTATTTATTTAAAGACTGATAGTAGATTTCTTAACAATGGGCTGGTGGTCTAGCGGTTATGACGCTGCCTTGACATGGCAGATATCGAGAGTTCGAAATAAGGGCACCAGCGATGCCCTTATCAACCCTGTGCAACCACAGTTAGAAATTCTCTCCCGGCCCACCATATATTTTAATTAGCAAAAAGCGCCTGTAGTCTAGTGGTAGGATCTGAGCTTCCCAAAGCCTTTTTCTTTTAAAAGAAAAGCGCCTACGAAAAAGAAAGAAATTATGGAAACAGCTCATGACACGGGTTCGAATCCCGTCGGGCGCACCAAACCAGAATTTAATATTTTCTGAAAGAAACAAATCCTTATCCGAATATGCTACCAAAGCCGCAAGCAGCCTTCTCCCGCTCCTCGATTATCTTCTGTTTTGCGGAATCGAGCTCCTCCTTTGTCGCCTTCTCCACGAAGTCTTTTATCAAGTCCTTGCAGCGGGCAATACCCTCATCAGTTCCCTCTATCAAGAAGAAGCTTCCCCCCTTTTTAACGCCAAGAGCCTCGGCGGAGCGCATTGTAATGCTCTGCTTCGCCGCTATGTCAAAATCCAGGCGCAGCGCATTCTCCGCCTTTTTTGCGTTCTCGTTTTTCACGAAACAAACCCATTCCATAATGAAACCCGCGGTTCCGATATCCCTTTTCGCATCGGATTTTAATATCTGAGAATTATACACCTAGTGCGCAAGCAAGCTATTTAAGCCTTACTTCGGACATCAGCAACTTCCTTTCAGCAATCGCCATTTCTAGCCATTTTTGTGAGACTTTCGCTTTTTCTAACAGCCTGTTTTTCTAAGGGAATTCGGCGAACTCTCACTTTTTGCGTGAGACTTCATAAAATACATATATACTATAAGATATATTTCATATTATATCTATTATAATATATATTTATTAGAGTATATTATTAATTATAACTATTAAATACTATATCTATAGATATATACTTATAAAAGTATGCTTACAGAAGCGATTTTTGAAGCGTTTCGCCGATTAAGCGGGCGTCGGCTGCTTCCTTGATTCGAGAAACTCGTATGTCATCTTCACGAAATTCTTCATGTTCGCCGCGAATTTCTCCGGGGTATAAACGTATACGGTCTTAAACGCCTTTCCCTCTTTTCTCTTGAAGGATTCCACAAGCTGCATCTCTTTCAGCGGGTTTACCACAGAATAGAATGTTTTTACCGGCTTTTCATAGCCTTTCCACGATTCGAATTTGACGCCTATCTGTTTTGCGAGCTCGATGTGCTCTATCTGGCCCTTTTTCACAAGAATATCCAGGGCTTTAAGGCCAAATTCCTTGAGCTTTTTGCTCTTCGGATGGTTGCCGTAAAGGTATTTTAACAAAGTTTCCATAAAAACCACTGAAAATTAATAGTGTGTCTTGAAACACCCCAAATAAAATCAATTGGCAAAACAAGTATTTAAGAGTGGTGTTTATAAAACCCACTCTGAGCAAATGAGCTTGATGACACACCAGATGATTTTAGAGAAAGCAGTATTTCCGTTTCATGAACCCTACACTATTTTCATAAGTTACTTTTTTGGTTTCTTCTCTTTCTTTTCCTTTTTCACGGACATATCCTCCTTTATCTGCCCAGCCAACCTTGTGAAGTGCTTCATTATTCCTTCGAAAGCCAGCGCGAGCTCGTCGCCGTCCCGCGTAAGTTTCACGTGCTTGATCCTGCCTTTCTTGTCAAAAGAAACAAGGCCCATCTTTTTGAACATGTTAAGGACTTTCACGGTGTGAGAGTACGTGCAATCCACGTCTTTTGACACCTGCGTCGTGTATTTCGCGCGCTCGTTCTTGAGCGAGATAAGCATTTTTACGGGCTTCTCGTGCAGAAACAGGCATTCGAAGAACGATTTCGGGGTTTCTTTTGATTTCAACTTATCCACCTGTTATTTTCTTGTAAAAACTCTTATATAAAACTATTGTTTTGTCATATGTTTATTATATAATATAATTTTAATTAAATTCTTTCTCAAATATATATCATATCATTGTCTTTATATATTATATATTATAATATATATTTAATTTTATATATTATATATTATATTGTTGGTTGTTATTTTACTCAAAAAAAGATGTGAGTGTTTCCGCCTTTAGGAAGAATTTTTCGCAAAAGGCTCAGTTTTTTGAGAAATTGGCAGTATCTCCGGGAAAGAATGAAAAAAAGCTAAATACGGAAGAAAAAAGGTGTAGAAAGGAAACTAAAAAAGTAGGCCAAAAGTGAGGAAAATTATGAATACAACATATCTCTTTCCGGCGCGCTTTAGCAGACAAATTATTTCCTTATGAAGACGGACACCTCAAAAGTGAGAGTTATCATTGTAAGATCATCAGATATATTCCATCATCTCACTTATTTACTATTTAAGTAAAAAGTGAGAGTTAAGAATTTTTATCATACTTACAATTTGCTGGAAACCAACATCTGCAAATTATATCAAATTGTGAGACTTGAAGATAAAATTTCTGTCATGCTGGGAACTCAAACAAAAAATGAGAGATTTTGGGAACGTGAGAGTTCAAGGAACAAAGTTAACATTCTGACGACAAAATTCTTGCGTGAGAGTTGGAGAAAATGAGTTTGACAAGCCGAACTTGGTAAGAAATTGATTTATATTCTTTAAGATATATTTATTAGAATATAATTTTAGGCAAGTCGTTCACTTTTATCTTCACTTTACGTTCACGTTTCCTTCACATTTTGTTCACATCTTCACGCGTGAAGATTGTATCGTTTTTTAAGAATTCGAACCAGCATTTTCAACAATTCAGGGGAAGATTCATCTATGACAATCTTAATCATGATATCAGATGAAAGTCTCACATATCGGCTTTTCTTTTTATGTTTTGCCTCAAGCGTACAAAATTCCCTGTTCGTAGCATAAAATCTGCCTTTAAAATTGTCATTATTACGACTTGCTTCCAGCATTCCTTCATATAATAAGAATGTTCGCGCGCCAAAGATTCCAACTTTTCTCTCTCGTCAAGAATGCCGAAGAACTTTAATTTATCGCTGGAATAAGCGGTCAGATGGAAATGCCCGTCAAACAGTATATTTCCTTTAATATTATTATCAAAATGTCTTTAGCAAAACTTCAGGATAAAAATTAGGAGAATTAACCTTTTCCCAAAAATAATGGTTGAAGAAAAGCGCAAGCGTGCGGGTGACTTTGCCTGATAAGTGATAAATTGCAGCATTATCTCGGCTTTTGACCGGTGCAATTAATCGATTTAAATTATAATTTCAAACTTTTCGGGCAAAGTTTTTGGGGCAAAAGCATTTAAGCCGGCAAACAAATCCATATTTATGGATCTTCCACTCGCTCCGGTAAAAAGGATACTATTGAGATGCGGTTTGCGCGCGAGCGCCTCCGCCACGAAGGAATTCGCGCAGCTTCTCGAGGAGATAATAGCCGATATTGCTGCGGAATCGGCGAAGATAGCAAAATCTAACAACCGAAAAACCGTTCTCGCGGGCGATGTCCGCGCAGCGAAGAACAAGATATTATAGATTTCATATCTTATTGCAGGATTTCAGTTACGATTTTCTCTGGCTGTTTTTCTAAGCATTTTCATTTCTTCCCCGCATTTTCTGAAATAATCAATGTCAACGCCGGTCTTATATCTAACGGGACCGTCTATGTTTTTTATGTCCTGATTTACGACTTCAAGAGCTTCCTCCAGAAAAGGCGCCTTGCATACAACGGCAATGCTTCTTGATTTCATTATTTGCATCTCGCCGCTGCCTTTCAGGTCAATGGACGCCGGATAAGCTCTCGTCTGCGGCGAGAAATTGTTTTCATTCCACCTTATTGTCTTGTCTCCCGAATAATTTTTCAGGTAGCCGCCGTAAGTTAGCGGGAAAGCATAAAGCATTCCTACCGCCTGATTTTCGAATTCCAGCCTTGGAATGTTTCCCACAACCATTCCGAAGCAGACATCAACAAAATCGTTTTTCAGGGCTGGAAGAACGGCAAGAACCTCGCCATCGCCGAACCTGTCGTTAAATTCGAGAACGCTGTTTCCTATCCCATTCAAAATATAGGCGGGATAAAATATTCCTGTTTGAGAGCCGTCCTCATATCCGTCCGCCTGCGCGAGTTTTCTCTTGATTTTTTTCGATATTCTTGCGCCTTCGTCAAATTCCTTCTTCTTCATGAAAGGCAGAATATCCTCCTCGCCCTTCACGCAGGCAACGCCGCCCGTGTTCGGGCCTTTTTCATCCGCCCTCTTGAAATCCCGCACGGCAGGAAAAGGCCAAACATGAAGCTTGCTGTCGACTGCATATTGTCCACTCCATTCCTGTCCTATGATTTTCTCCTCTATCAAGAAATTCCCGGCTTTCGCAGTCTCGATTGCTTTCTGGTAAGCTTCTCCTGCTGCAAAGTCAAACCCCTCAACAATAACGCCTTTCCCGAATTTCGGCTCAATCGGCTTTATCGCAACTTTCCCGTTCAGTGTGTTCACAGCTTTTCTTACATACCTCTCCCAGCCGATTTTTTTCGGCTCAATAAAATAATATTCAGGATTCGCTTCAGGGCAGACTTCGTCAATAATAAGCCGCGTATCATATTTGCTTTTTTCAAGAGCGGGCTTGCTGCTCGGCCCTATCACTCCGACATCTTCTCCGTACTCGTGCCTTAGCATTCCGCCCAAGTTCTTGATAATCGGCGTTTCGTTCCCGATAAAAACAATATCAGAGCCTGCACATTTTTCAACCATGTCCGGAAAATTCCTTTCGTCGTTTACGTCAACAATATAATAATTTCCTCCCGACTTTTTGGAGAGTCTGTCAAGAAGCGGGTTCCTGAAGCTTCCAAAAACGTTAAGTTTCACTCTATATTTGTTGCTGTTGCAAAGCGTATCTGCTATTATCGCTTCTCTTCCCGCGCAATTTATCTGGGAAATCTCTACTTTTTCATCCATACCATCACACGAAAATTTCTTGGGCTCTGTAGAAATCCTATGATTATAGGGTGAGACAGCACATTCTTGTTATCTACGCAAGAAGGTGATGCCTCATGTCAAATAGGAAGCGCAAATATTTAAGGATTGTGAACAGGCTGAAGAAAGCT
>JBAQNA010000002.1:0-12274 GCA_049303335.1 Candidatus Aenigmatarchaeota archaeon | reverse complement strand
GCGAAGCGCTGCGCCGAGCTTGGGCTGAAAGTCGCAATGCTTGAAAAGCGCCAGGAAATCGGAAGTCCAAAACGCTGCGGAGAAGGAATGAGTTCTGATGCTATTGAAAAGCTGGGGCAGAAAATTCCGAATTACTGCATAATGCAAACAATAAACGGTTCGCTGGTTTACGCGCCGAACGGCAAAAAGATAACAATCGATTATGGAAAGACTGCAGGCTATGTTCTTGAAAGAAAGCAGTATGACAAATGGCTCGCGGAAGAGGCTGCGCGGGCGGGCGCAAGAGTGCAGGCGAAAACTTACGTTACCGGAGTTAGAAAAGAAAACGATTTTGTGAAAGGCGTTGACGCGGAATTTGAAAGCGAAAAATTCTCAATAAATTCAAAAGTTGTTGTCGCCGCGGACGGCGTGGAAAGCAAAATCGCGAGATGGGCTGGAATGAACACAACGAACAAGCTGGTTAACATTGATTCCGGCTTCCAGTTCGAGATGGTTGACATCGAGATGGAGGATCCGCACAAGATAATCCTTTATTTTGACACGAAAATGGCGCCGCGCGGATACCTTTGGATTTTCCCGAAAGGCGAGGATAAGGCGAACGTCGGAATAGGAATCGGCGGGCTGGGCGGCTACGGAAAAACAGCGCACCAGTTTTTGGAGGAATGGATTAGGACAATGCCCGGCCTGAAGAACGGAAGCATAACTGAAGTGAACGCGGGCGGGATTCCCGTCGGCGGTTTCTTGGACAATATGGTAATGAACGGTTTAGTCGTGGTAGGCGACGCAGCGCATCAGGTGAACCCGATTCACGGCGGCGGAATGAAAGAGGCTGCCATCGCCGGAAGGATAGCGGGAGAAGTTATAGCGGAAGGAATAAAAGCAAACGACGTCTCGCAGAAAAAGCTTTCAAAATACAACGACATCTGGTGGAAGGAGCGCGGCAAGCATCTTGTCAATGTCCAGAAGCTCCGGGAGGTGATTGAAAAGATGAACGACGACGATTTCAACATGCTCGTTGACGCGCTGTCCGGCGCTGACCTTGTGGACTTCACCCGCGGAGGCTCGCTCGGCAAGCTCGCGAAAATCCTGATGAAGAAGCCGAAGCTCGCGCTGCTGGCGAGGCATCTGCTGTAAATTTAAGATTAAAGAGAATCAGGCAATCTCGGGAGGAACTTCCTCTTTATGCTGCGGAAATCTTTCTATTATTCCTTTTACTATATTGTCAACATCCGAAAATATTCTGCCGCCGGAAACATCGCTTTCTTTAATTTTTTTCTCGGCAGTTTTGATAAAATCTTTTCCGTCAATATAATACACTTTCCTGTCTTCTCCGAAGCCGTCTCTCATAGGACACTTGTGCTTGCCGCAATAATCTTTAAGCATTTTTTCTTCAGTGGCTATGCCTTCCTGAGGTTTTAAAAATCTTACGCTAAGAGTTTGGTCTTCGCTGTTGCCGCATACCAACACGCCATCAACAATATCTTTCAGAAAATTCGGCGCTTTCGGCTTCTTCCTTGCTCTTTTTCCAAGAGCCACAGGCTTTCTGCATTCTGCAGCTTCTATTTGATACTTCTTTGCCATTTTTTCCAACTTGCTTCTATCTGCCGCTGTGCACATGTTTATGCCGCAACAATTGTAATGCCTTTCCATTTTAAATACACTTAAAAAAGGCGTTGTATATATGGGAATTTCTTCACTTGTTCCGTCGCCGCACACAGCCGAAGGGTATTCAAACTTCATCGCTGCCAGCAAATCCTTTATAACGGAAAAATTATTATAAGGGGTTTTTTGGCTTTCATTATATAGCCCCAAAGAAATCATGGCAGCTATATCCTTCTTAGGCGTGCCATATTTCCTAACCATCGCTGAAATTCTCTTTCCCACATCTTCCTTCGCATTTACAACATCGCCGGAATCAGATTCTTGCATATTATTTCAATGTTCCGAAAACGATTTAAGCCTGACCGAAACCGCGCTGCGCGGCATTTGCTCCTCTTAATAAATTACCGATGCAATATTTTATTATGCAAACAATCTACACGATCGGGCACTCCACTCACGACAAGAAAAAGTTCGTCGAGATGCTGAAGGCGCACGGGATAAGGCTCCTGATAGACGTGCGCACGGTCCCGAGGTCAAGAAAGGTTCCGCAGTATAACGGCGGCGTGCTTGAGGAATACCTGAGAAAGAACAAGATACTTTATGTTCATATGCCGCAGCTCGGCGGATTGCGGCATTATACGGGGGACTCGCTGAACACGGGCTGGAAAAACCTCAGCTTCCGCGGATTTGCGGACTATATGCATTCCAACGAATTCTGGAACGGAATACAAGACCTTATGATTTATGCAAAGGAAAACGACGCGGCCATAATGTGCGCCGAAGCGTTGCCGTGGAGGTGCCACCGCCTGCTGATAGCGGACGCGCTTCTCTCGAAGGGGGTAAAAGTCCTGCATATTCTTTCCGCCGCGAAACTGCTCGAGCACAAGATGACGGAATTCGCGAAAGTCAGGGACGGAAGAATCTTCTATCCCGCCACAAAGCTATAAAAGCGTTAAAGCGCAATTTTCGGATTGAGGGGTCGTAGTCTAGTCAGGTAGGATAGCTGGCTCCAGAAAAGGTTTTCTTTCGCGAAAGAAAACCTTTAGCAAAAGAAAGGCATATTGTTCAAAAAAGAACGATATAGAAGTAAAATATTACTGGAGCGTTGAGGAAACTGAAAAAGTTTCCGATGATATGAGTGTTGGTTTTGGCAGAAATGCCGCAAGGAGAAACCAGTAGACGGGAGTTCGAATCTCTCCGACCCCACCAAAATAAGTTTAAATCTTGAATTATTTTATTAAATACGAAACGCCCTGATGGCTCAGAAGGTCTTTTTCTTTTCAAAAGAAAAACGCCTGCGAAAAAGAAAGAAATCAAATTGAAAAAGGCTTGAGAATTTGGTAGAGCGGCTGCCTTGTAAGCAGCAAGTCGCCGGTTCGATCCCGGCTCAGGGCTCCACACATAACTGCTTCAAATCCGTTTTTGCACTTGTTTATCCGCTCACAAACCGATGCGATTCCGCTTCGCTTCATCTTGCACTTTCCTCACGGCGTTCGGAAAGAGCTTCAACTGTGTTTCGTTCTTTGTCGTTCCGTTCGCAAGAATTTCGATTTCATCCCGTTCTTTTCTTGCGGAAAGTGCCTCAACTACGTCTCATACTTTCCTCACAGAGTTCGGAAAGTATTTAAATACTTTATCAATCCATTAGATAGAGCGAATTTGAAGGTGAGAAATGACATTCAGATATGTTGTTTTGAAGAGTCGAAGTGATTTTTATGCAAAAAGCAAGAATAAAATTGTCGAGCACGAGCGTTGAGAAGCTTGATGCGATATGCGGCGAAGTGAAGGAGATAGCATCCAAGTTCGGCGTAGCTCTTCACGGTCCGATTCCGCTGCCGACAAAGAAGCTGAAAATCACGACAATGAAGACGCCGTGCGGCGACGGCACAGGCCACGGAAACGCCTCGTGGGACCGCTTTGAGATGCGCATACACAAGCGCGTGATTGACGTGGGCGCCGACGAAAGAACGTTGCGACAAATAATGAGGGTGCAAATCCCGGATGGCGTGCAGATTTCTATCGAATTGAAGGATTAATGAATTTTCTAATTTGTAGACAAGCAACAGAATTCAACATTAAAGAGCATTTCTGTCTTTTAGGAATCTTCTCGTAGCTAATGTATCACCCAAGTCGAGAACTTTTTCTAATAAGCTATCACAATTATAATAATCTCTAATTTCTTTTATGGCTTCATCACCCTTAATTGCAAGCCGTCTTGAAAGTTCATTCATCCTTATTTTATAATCAATTAACTCTACCTTGATATATCTGGCGGCAAATCCCGCCAATCCAGCGCCGACTATGCCTGCCGTAACATACAAAATATCTTCCATTTTAACCACCTTCTTATTATCAATATTATTACATCAAAATTATTTAAATATGAAAATATCGCCCTTTTTAACTCTGTTCTGCCTATTTTTATCAGGTAAGTTTTATGTCCAAATACTACGACCTGCACGTCCACACAAACCAGTCCTCCGGCGCAAACTCCGTTGAGGAGATGGCGAAGACCGCGGAAAAGTTCGGATGGGACGGCATAGCAGTGTGCGACCATTTTCAGGACATGGTAAAATTCAAACAGCAGCAGAGCGCGATAAAGACTGCGCAGAAAAATTCCGGAATAGAAATCTTTTCCGGAACGGAAATCCAGCCGAAAAACCAGAACGAGCTCGGCAGGCTGGTGTCGAAAATCCGCGAGCACGTGCAGATACTTGTTGCGCACGGCGGGGACTACAACGTGAACCGCGCGGCCTGCCAGAACCCGAAGGTGGACATTCTTGCGCATCCGGAATTGGGAAGAACCGACTGCGGCCTTGACGAATTCTGCCTCGCGCAGGCGCGCGAGAACAACGTCGCAATCCAGATAAACTTCCGCGAAATTCTGGAAGGCTACAGGAAGCCGAGGGTTTTCATACTTTCGCACATTGCGGAAAACATAAGACTGGCGCAGGAGTTGAAAGCACCTGTAGTGGCTTGCTCTGCCGCGCAATCAATATGGGATGTCCGCGATCCGCGCGCTCTCGCCTCGATAGCGAACGTTCTGGGAATGGAGCTTGGCGACGCCATAAACACGGTTTCGGAAATTCCGGAAAAAATCGTCGAGACGAACAAGGCGAAACTCTCGGGAAAAGCGCCTGTGAAAGGCGTGGAGATTGTTGAATGAAACGATATTAATCGAATTTGAAAAAAATACGGTTCGCCGATTATATCGGAAAAAGTGCAACAGAAAACAGAAAGAGCGCAACTGAAATTCGAACCATATTGAAGATGGTAAAAATGGAAAGCATAAGTTTTGAGGATTGGAAAAAGACCGAGATAAGAGTCGGCAGGATTTTGGAAGCTGAAAAAATTCCGAAAACGAAAAAACTCTACATGCTTCAGATTGATATCGGAAGGGAAAAGCCTGTCCAAATTGTTACGAGCCTTGTTCCATATTACACTGAAGAAGAGTTGAAAAACCAGAAAATAATAGTTCTCATGAACTTGAAGCCGTCAAAGTTTGGAGGCGAAATATCGGAAGGCATGTTGCTCTGCGCAGAGAAGGATGATGGAAGTGAATGTGTTCTTCTTACGGTTCAGAAAGATATTGAAACAGGAACGTTAATAAAGTGATTTTATGGACAAGCCAAAAATAAGCAGGCCGAAATTCTTGCCGGCGACGCTGCGGGAGAAAAACAGGTATGTCGCCTACCAGGTCATTTCAGAGCAGAAGCTTCTTTTTTCCGACCTGAACAGCGCGCTCTGGAATTCCATATTGAATTTTCTCGGCGAGCTTGATTCCGCGAAAATGCGCGTCTGGATAATGAAGGACACATACGACGACGCGAAGCAGACCGGAACCATAAAATGCGCGCACGATTACGTGGAGCACGTTCGCTCCGCGCTCATCCTGATACAGCGCATCGGCGACGTTCGCGTGGCGATAAAAATACTCGGCGTTTCCGGCACTATGAAGGGCGCGCGGACGAAATTCCTCCCGCAGGAAAGGACGATTGCGGAGTTCGTGAAGGAGGGGAAAGCGGAGGATTCAAAATAAATCAAATAATTTATGATTTTGAAATCTTTCTCAAATATTTGCAGGTTTTGCCGTGCGAAGGGCAGTTCCTTATCGCGGTTTTCAGCGTTTTTGTTGGAGAATCATCATAATAGAAACCGCAAGAAGTATTATCCATCAAACTTATTTCAGGGCTTGTTAGTTTTTCATAAGAAGAGCCGATATTCCAGTTGCATAAACTCTGTCCTTTCTCACCCTTTATGTTAACATAACTCTGCCACCACATGCCGGGAAACTTTTTGCTAAAATAATTGAAGTCTTCTGCCATTCTTTCCAATTCACCACTGGTTTTGGCTTTATTGTTGTTCAGCATGACAAATAAAGGCTCAGAGCTGCCGCAAGAGCATGGTTTTAGATTTCTGTAATAATTAATTGCTTCGCAATTTTCATCATTATGAAAGCTGCCTTTTCCGCCGCCGAATTCTTTATTCAGCAGCTTCAAAAAATCATGGTCAATGCTGACCGCGCCGTATCCTATTTCCACCTCTACCGGAATACCGCTTTTCATGTCTTCCGCGATTTTCTGAAAAAGTTTTGGCTTCATAAATTCATCTTTTTAAGATATTTTTCAGTTTCTTCTAATGTCTCTCCCGGAGGCAGATCTTTCAATAATTTTCGCCTCACGCCAGCAGGCCCAAAGGCAAATTCAGCGCCTGCTCTTACCTCAAAAATATCCACATCTTCATGAAAACTTAATTTTGGCGGTTCTTCGTGGTCATTCCATATTTCAAGCGAGGGTTTATCATACTTCATTTCGAAAAGCGGCGCATAAAAATTCGCTCCATAAGAATTACGGCTGCATCCAAAAGCCAAAGCAAAAAGTTCGCCAAGAGTCTCGCCACAAGTAGCGGGTTCTTTATACTCTTTTTTCTTAATTGGGCTGATGCTTTCCACTCTGCCAACATAAGTTTCATAAGCAATCAATCTTCCGCTGGGTATTTCCCAGCCGTTAGGATTCTTAACAAGAACAACCGGAGTTTTTTGCAAACCTTTCTGCAATTTTTCTATTTCATAACGAGTTCCTATTTCATCTTCTATTTTTTTGAGCATAGACATTCTTTCTTCTTTTTTGACTATCATATTTACTCACCTTAAAGTAATCATTATAACAGCTTCTACTTAAAACTAAGTAGTATCAAATACAACTACCTTTATAAAGAAAGGACTGCCAATCATTCGCATGAATCCTGAAGATGTCCTGAAGGAATTCGGGCTGACGCCAACGGAAACAAAAGCGTATCTGGCTTTGTTGAAGCTGGGAGAGACTTCGGTTCCCGAAGTTGTAAAGAAAACGGGATTGCACAAGCCGAACGCTTATAATGCGCTGAACAGCCTGGAAAAGAAAGGGCTGGTATCCCAGATAAGGAAAGAGCACAAGCTTTTTTATTCGGCGCTGAATCCGGAAAAGTTTTTTGGCATTCTCGAAAGCAAAAAAGAGGATTTGAATTCTGTGTTCCCGATGTTAAAACAATTTTATCAGGCAAAGAAAACCAAGAGGGAAGTGAATGTTTTGAGCGGAATGGAGGGGCTGAAAACAGTATTCAACGACATGGAAAATATTGGCAAAGATGTTTTCACGGTCGGAAGCTCGCTGCAGCTTTTCTCGATAATGGAGCATAGGGCAATCCAGCTGCTAAAAAAACTGAAAAAGAAAAACATTTCCGTTAAAGCGGTAATAGTTGACAAAAAGGAGACGCGCGAACAGATAAACGAACTGCAAAAGCAAGTCAGAATCGGGGAAGCCAGATTCTATCAGGAAAAATATTTTTCGCCGACTTCTTTCACAACTTATGGCGACAGGGTGGTGCTGCAGATGTGGGAAGACGAGCCATTGATAATATGGATAAAAGACGGGCAGCTCGCCAAAACGTTCAGAAATTATTTTGAGATGATATGGAAAGCCGCAAAAAAGTAAAGGTGTTTGAGACTGGAAATATACACAGAAAAATCTCAAAACGGATTTATTCTATATAACCTTTATAAACTACAAACCGAAATATTAGTTAGGAAAAAGTTCTGGAGACGAATTGGAATAATTGTTAAATTAAAAATAATATGGTGATTCAATGGACGCAATGCCTGAATTTATGGGATACGACCGCGCGATTGTGACGTTCTCGCCGGATGGAAGGCTTTTCCAGGTCGAGTACGCGAGGGAAGCGGTGAAGAGGGGGACGACTTCTATCGGAGTCGTGTTCAATGAAGGCGTAGTGCTTTCCGCAATCCGTCACATCCCGCCTTTGGGAATCACGAACTCGGGAAGCGACAAGGTTCACCAGATTGACGACCATCTCGGCGTTGCCACGTCAGGCTTTCTTGCGGACGGCCGCATCCTGATAGACAACGCAAGGGTCAAGGCGCAGGTTTTCAAGCTCACTTACGAGGACCCGATAAACGTTGTCGGCTCCGTGAAGGACATATCCGACAGGATGCAGCTGTTCACGCAGTACGGCGGTGTCAGGCCTTACGGCGTCGCGCTGCTTATAGGCGGCGTTGACGAGAACGGCGCGCAGCTTTTCGAGATTGACCCGTCTTCCACTTATTACGGATGGAAGGCGCAGGCAATCGGGCGCGGCGCAGCCGAGGCAGTGAAAATCCTGAGGAAGAGCTGGAAGGAGAACATGGACGAGGAGGACGCGATAAAGCTTGTGTTGCAGGCGATGCGCGCGGGTGAGAAGGAGGCGAAGCCTAACGAGGTCGAGCTTGCCGTCGTAAAGGAAAAGGAGTTCAAGAAATTCCGCGAGGACGAAGGCGTAAAGATTGTGAAGAAGTTCTGGTAGATTTTTTATTTCTATTCTTTTTATAAAAATCTATTGGATTATTCCCTTGAGATTTAGGCCAACCAACAACTGCTTTATAGATATTATTTTTTCCTTTGAAGAAATATACTCTTCCATAGCCGTTAGATTTTGGATATTTCCTCATAGCTCTAAATACTGCTTTCAAAAGCCAATCTGGAGGAGCGGTTTCAATATAAGTCCATCCGTTCTCTTTCTTTTTTATTTTATCAACTTCTTTTATTGAAGAGAAAATTCTTTTAAATATATTCATATAAGACTATAGATTTACGGGATTTAAATTCTTTCAAATTCATAAATAGTTATGCCAGAAAAATCAGGAATGTCTGAAAGGGATTACGAATACAAATTAAGAGAAATTGTATTCGATTTTTTATCAGCTCCTGCGGTAATTTTAATATCAATGGCTGTGATAGGAAATATTCTTGATAATCTATTTCATACAACTAATTCGCTAGGCTTTCTTTTTTCTATAATAGGTGGCGTTCCTTCTATAGGAACGTATTATTACAAATTATGGAAGAAATTCATCAATAAGTCATATGAAGATGCGTTGAAAGTCTTGAAAACGAGATACGCTAAAGGAGAAATTGATGAGAAAGAATACTTAAGAATGAAAGAAAATATAGAAAAAGAATAGAAATTTGTTTATGATGATTATTATGCCCATCTCTCTCGACAAAGCCGTCATAGCAAGGATTGTGAAAGCCGGCGAGAAGTTCGAGATTCTTGTTGACCCGGAAAAGGCGCTGGAGCTGAAGCGCGGAAAGGAGGTGAAGATGGAGGACGTTCTCGCCGCGCGCGAGATTTATTCCGACGTGGGAAAGGGCTTGCGCGCGCCGCAGGAAAAGCTGAACAGGCTGTTCGGCACGAACAACGCGGAGGAGATAGCCGTGAAAATAATCCACGAGGGCGAGCTCCAGCTCACGACGGAGCAGAGAAGGAAGATGGTCGAGGACCGCAGAAAGCAGATTGCGGGAATGATTTCGAGGCAGGGCGTGAACCCGCAGTCCGGCGCGCCGCATCCTGTTGAGCGGGTGCTGAACGCGATGGAGCAGGCGAAAGTGCAGATAGACGGGACAAGAAGCGCGGAAGAGCAGATAGAACCCATTCTTGAAAAGCTGCAGAGGATAATCCCGATACGCTTTGAAAAAATCACGATAGCGATAAAAATCCCGCCAGCGTATTCCGCAAGATGCGTGAGCGCAGTCCGTTCATTCGGAAAAATGCAGAAGGAGGAATGGCTCAACGACGGCTCCTACGCCGCACAGATTGAGATTCCCGCGGGGATGCAGCCGGAGATTTTCGACAAGCTGAACTCGCTGACGAAGGGGGAAGTCGAGGTCAAGGTATTGACGCGCTCGCATTAAGGATTTAAATTCTAATCGGCTAAATTGTTTATGAAAAACGGAGAGTGCATATCCTGCCGGTCGACAAGCCAAGACGAAGATTTTATTTTCGAGACAAGATTCTGGAAAGTCTTTCTTTCAAAGAACCAGTCTTATTTGGGCAGATGCGTTGTTGTATCAAAAAGGCATTCCGAAAAATTGTCAGAATTAAAACAGGAAGAATGGCTTGATTTTGCGGATGTTGTCAACAAGCTTGAAACTGCCTTGAAAAAAGCATTTGACGCTACCATGTTCAACTGGACATGCATGATGAACGACTCTTACAAAAAGGAGCAGCCAAATCCTCACGTTCACTGGCATTTCAGGCCAAGATACAACCATAAAGTTGAATTTGCAGGCTTGATTTTTGAAGATTTGGAATTCGGGCATCATTATGACAGAAAAAGAACACAAGAAGTTTCTGATGCTGTTAGAAAAGATATCATTCAAAAAATCAGAAGCGGTTTGATTTCGCAAACTATTTAAATGTTAAAACCCCAAGGAATTGAAAAGATAAAAACGATTTCAAGAAAAATTCTGTGTCAATACACGATACAAGCATTACACGGAAACTGATGATTAAGCAATCGGTAAAATGTCTTTAGTGATTTTTATGGCTGCAGAAACTTCTGAACTCTTGGCGAAGGAAAAGGAACTAATCCTGCCGGGGCAGGTTCTTGCAAAAGGACTGGATTTCTTTCCGGGGACGGGCTGTTACCGCGACAACAACGAAATCCGCTCGAAAGTCGTCGGAACATTCAGGATAAAAGAAAGGTTCGCGAGCGTCATCCCGCTCTCGGGCGTTTACCTGCCGAAACCGGACGACGGGATAATCGCGGTGGTGAACGACATCCAAAACACGTTCTGGATATTTGACATCAACAGCCCGTACGACGCAATCCTGCAGCTCGGCGAGGCAAGCGAGGAGTACATTGAAAACGGCGCTGACTTGAGGCGCTACTTCGACATCGGTGACATCATTTACGTGAAGATACTGAACGTCGCGACCTCGAAATCCGTTACGCTGACTATGGACGACCCGCGCGCGAAAAAGCTGCGCGGCGGAAGGCTTATCGGAATCACGCCGTCAAAAGTTTCCCGCCTTATTGGCAAGGAGGGCTCGATGATCGAGATGGTGAAGCAGGGAACGCAGTGCCAGATAGTCGCAGGGCAGAACGGCGTGGTATGGATAAAAGGCGAAAACGAGGAACTCGCTGTAAAAACAATAAAAATGATTGAAGACAGCAGCCACATTTCCGGGCTGACCGAACGCGTTGCGGAAATGCTGAATATGGATGTTGTCAAAAGCGAAAATGCTGAAATTGCGAACCAATAAAAGAAAATACGATAAAGAAAAACAAAAAAAGCGTAACTGCTGAAAAAAATATTTTGAAATGAGTCTGAAAAAAAAAACCGAAAGATAATTTTTATCAAAGGTGTTAATGTGAGCGGACATCGAGACGAACCATTGTTCAAGGACGGAAAGAGGCTGGACGGGCGCGAGCTTGACGAGATGCGGCCGATGGAGGCGAAAATCGGCGTCGTGAAGCGCGCGAACGGCTCCGCATTCTTCCGCTTTGGAAAGACTGCAGCGATAGCTGCAGTCTACGGACCGAGAGACCTCTACCCGAAGTTCAAGCAGGATCCGCAGAAAGCGGTGATAAGGTGCAAGTACAGCATGTTGCCGTTCTCGACTGATGAGCGCATAAGGCCGGGAACGAGCAGGAGAAGCACCGAGATATCGAAAATACTCGGTGAGGCGCTCTCCAATTCCGTTTTTCTTGAGGAATATCCGAAAACGGGAATTGACGTTTTCATCGACATAATCCAGGCCGATGCCTCCACAAGGTGCGCAGCCCTGAACGCGGCTTCGCTTGCGCTCGCGGATGCCGGCGTGCCGATGCGCGACATGATTTCCTGCTGCTCGGTCGGCAAGGTGGACGGCAAAATCGTTTTGGACATCGCGCAGCTTGAGGACAACTTCGGCGAGGTGGATATGCCAGTCGCGATTACGAACAACGGCAAAATCGTCCTGCTCCAGATAGATGGCTTTCTCACGAAGGAGGAATTCGCGCAGGCGCTGCGCCTCGCGGAAAAGGGCTGCGCGCAAATCTACGAGAAGCAGAAGGAGGCGATTAGGAAAAAATATGAAACTGTTGAATGAAAAATAAAGATGATAATTATGATATACGCCGCAAACGAGAGCTATGTCCGGAAGCTTGCTGACGAGGGAAAGCGCGAAGGCGGGAGAGGCTTTGAGCAGTTCAGAGAAATAAAAATAGAAACGGGAGTCGCGGCGAAAGCGGAAGGCTCCGCGCGCGTCATCATCGGCGGGACCGAGGTTTGGGCGGGAGTGAAACTTTCAGTTGACAAGCCGTTCTCGGACAGGCCCGAGGAAGGCGTGCTCATAGTCAACGCCGAGTTCGACC
>JBAQNA010000001.1:0-24953 GCA_049303335.1 Candidatus Aenigmatarchaeota archaeon | reverse complement strand
GCTTTCCTTTGAAGGATGACACGCACGAGCATTATCAGCTTCAGCTTGAAATCTACAACTTCTTATTGAGGAAGAACGGCTATGAAACGGAAGACTACGCCTTCCTTCTGTTCTACCATCCCAGAGAGGTTATGGAGACTGGCGAGGTTGTCTTCAACACCGACTTGAAGAAAATGAGAATAGATGTTACTAATGCTGGAAAGGCTTTTGAGAAGGCAATCAAATTGTTGAATTCCAATTGCCCTGAAAAATGCTGCGAGTGGTGCGAGAAGGTTTAACATACTTATAAATGAGATTTCTTAATAATATACTATGTCAGGGGAATTTGATTTTTTTGGCACTTTAAGTTATCTGGGATTAACCCCTTCGGTAGCAGTTCCTTTGACCATTTTTGGAATAATAGCTTATCTTGTATTCTCAAGAAGATTAAACAAACATCTTAATCCGATAAAATTGGCAATAACCGAAATACAAACTATTTTTTCAGTTGGCGGTCAAGACATCAAACATAGCTTGACAGAAGTTTCGAACAGCCCGCTTCAGCCGACAGATTTTGGATTGGAACTACTTAAGAAAAGCGGTATGGAAGAATATGTAAAGGCTAATGAAGATTCTTTGATAAAGAAAGTAAAAGAAAAATTAAAGAAAGGCTATACGGCTTATGATGTTCAAGAACAATCAATAAAACTCATGGTTGAATTAAAGGATGGTAATATGCTAAATACCATTAAGGAATATGCTTTCAATAACGGTATGAGTATTGAAACAATTTTAAGGCTTGGTGGGCTGATGTTAAGGGATAAATTCTTGAAAGGAACACAATTAAAATAAAAACGGTCGTGATAAAATATGAACATTAATGATTTGGAAGACAGTTGTAAAGAATATAAAGAAAATGAAGGCAGAGAAAGATTCTATGATATAGCATTAAGCATAGTCGATGACCATCCTCTTCAAGCTTCGATAATAATTCTTTCTACATGGAACTCAGCAAGCTTCGGATTTAAAATGAGCAATCCTGAAAATATTAAAAATCTAATGGAATCTATGGAAACGTGTAAACCTCTTTTTGATAAGATTAAAGACAAAGAAATACAAACAGCTAATTTGGATGAGATTAGGGACGTAATAAAAGAAGTGTATCGTATTTTGTCTAAAGTTCAACTTATTAAATATACTGGAGCTTCTAAAGTAATGCACCTAATCAATAGGAACTTGTTTGTTATGTGGGATGGTTTTATAAGAAAAGGATACGGTTTTGGCACGGATGCTGAAGATTATTTTAACTTTCTAAAATTGATGCAAAGTGATTTCAAAGGCATAAAATGGAATGATAAAAGCAAAACATTAGCCAAAGCTATCGATGAATATAATTATGTGAAATTCAGCTTATGATATTAGAGAAAGGTCTATAATTTCTGTTTAAAAAGTCCGCATTCTGTTTAAAAAGTGCGGCTCAAAAGCGACTTATTAAACAAAGCCCTCAGGCCTTTCCGCTGCGCCGCCTTTTTTTATTTTTTTAAGTCCTTCTGCCGTTTTTAAGCTTTCCCGCGCAATAGGCGGTATGAAGAACCCGTTCAAAAGGATGTTCCTGATAGAGGTTGAAAAGCTCATAGACAGCGCGCTCGCGGAGGCATCGAAGAAGGCGGAGCGGGCGGCGGTCGAGGGCGACATGGTAGAGAAGGCGAAGCAGAAGGAGGGAATAAGGATCAAGACGCTCGGCGCGATTCTTTCGGAGGAGATAAAAAGGGAGGCGGACTCGATTCCCGAAATCGCCAAGATGCCGAACGTCTACGTCGAGCTGATGGAAGTTTACATGAAGCGCGAGAGCATGGAAAAAAACGTTTCCTTCCTCAACTGGATTTCGAAAAAAATAAAGCAGACGCAGATAGACAACCTGCGCGAGCTGAAATACGCAAGGCACACGCAGGACGCGAGAAGGATCAGGAAGATGTTTTACGGCAGGGCAACATCGTTCCTGCGGAGGTCAAGAAAAATATTCTCCGACTTGTTCGAGCTTCGGCTGCTGAAGCGATTGCCCGACCTGCAGGAAATGCCAACAATAGTGATAGCGGGGATGCCGAACGCGGGAAAGACTTCGCTGCTTTACCGCCTGACCGGAAGCAAGCCGGAAATAGAATCGTACGCGTTCACCACAAAGGAGCTGATGGCCGGATATTTCGAAAGCGCGACGTTCATGAACATACAAATTATAGACACGCCGGGGCTGCTCGACCGGCCGCTGGAAAAAAGGAACAGCATCGAGATGCAGGCGGTTGCGGTGCTGAAAGTGATTGCGGACTTTATAGTCTATGTATTTGACTTGAGCGAGATTTCCGGACCGCTGGAAAAGCAGGTCTCGCTGTACGAGCAGATAAAGAAAGAATTCAAGAAGCCCGTGATTGCGGTTGCGAACAAGACCGACATTCTCGGGATAAAGGAATTGGGCGAACTGGAGAAGCTGGCAAGGGAAAAGCTGATTCCCATATCTTGCGAGACTAGCGACGGGATAAAGGAGCTGAAAAAACTTCTGGAGGAAAGGGCGAAGGAGAAGAAAATAAGGGACAAATATTTCAAGAAGCTATAGGAAATAATGGCGGTTTAATGAATTACGCGCTCATTGACGTCGGCTCGAACAGCATAAAGCTGATTGTCGCTGACAAAGCAGGCAAAAAGATTTTCGAGCAGAAGATTCCCGATTTGCGGCTTGGTGAGGGCGTAAAAGATACCGGCTTGATAAAATACGAATCAATGGAAAGGAATCTTGAAGCCCTGAAAAAAATGCTTGCGAAAGCGAGCGAGCTGCATTCTGAAAAGATAAAAATATTCTCAACCGCGGCGATGCGCGAGGCAAAAAATGCAGAGGAGTTCTCAAGAATGGCTTTGGAAGAGGCTGGAGCTGAAATAAGCATACTTTCGCCAGAAGACGAGGCAAGATACCTTTTCAAGGGCTCGGTTCACGATTTTAATTTTGACGGAAAGATTTCAATGATAAACATCGGCGGAGGCACCTCCGCTTTCGTTGTCGGAACGAAGGAGAAGATTGAAAAATGGTGGGTGCTTCCGCTCGGCGCGCTGCATCTATACAACTTTTTGACTGAACCGCCGAAGGACGAGCAGTACAGGAATATAGAAGCGATTGTAAAAAAAGAATTGGATAAAATAGATTGTAATGTTGATGCGAATATTCCGTATATTCATTCATCAAACGTTCTGGAATTCTACGCTTCGGCAGGCGTGGTAATGGAGCCGTGCAGCCTTTCGCCTTCGCATCCGAAAAAGATTTCAATAAAAAAGTCTGAGGAATTTTTCAACAGGATAAAAAATCTGCATCTTGATGATAGGATAAAATTATACCCGAAAGACCCTGCCTATATGAAGGGCGCGCTGCCCGGAATGGTCGTGGTTCTTGAAATCGCAAAGAAGCTCGGAATAACGGAGGAAATACCAAGCGATAAAAACATGAACGACGGCCTGCTCGCCGAGCTTGCGGAAGAATAAAGTGCCATCTTAAACTTTCCTCACGCTCACAACATTCTTTTCTTTGTCAATCTCGAACTTCACCGGCAAAAACTTTTCTATCACTGCACAATTTGTAACAATATGGCGCGTTATCGCGCTTGTCGCGAAAGAGCCGCCGAAAAAAGCCATGTAGGGCAGGAGCATGTCCGCGGCGTGCCGGTCAACCGCGCCGCCGATCTCGGACAAGAAATTTTTCACTGATTCCTTCCCGACGGCTTCAGCTTTCTTTCCAAGCTCGCCAATCGAGTCGCCGCCCAAAAGCGAATGCTCGTATTTTCCTACAACAAGAATACCGGAGCCCGGCGAAACCGAGGGAACATATTTTATGTCAGCAATTATCGGAACGGAAAATTTCTTTCTTAATTCCTCCTCGGCCGCGGAAGCCTGCCTATCGGCAACGTCCGCTTTTTTCAGGCTTTCCGAAGCCAGCGAAAAAATGTTTATCTCCAGCAGCTTTCCCTTTTCCATTTTTCCTATCGGCGCCAACTTGAATGGTTTGACAATCACTTCAACGTCAGCGCCGCCCTTCGGATAGAACCCGTCCCTTTTTATGTCAAAAACAAGCGAACTTTCGCATCCCATCAGCGGAAAGAGAATTTTTTCAAGATACAAAACCGGCGGAGCCCATTTTCCCCAGGTGCCGCCGCCGATGAATTTTATTTTTACGGGCTTTTCAAACTTTATGGCGGCTATTAGCAGAGCCTGCAAAACCAAACCGATTGAGCCTGCCGAAAAAATATTCACTGTAATATCCTTCTCCCCGAATTTGCGCGGAACAAACTCGAGTTCGCGCGAGCCTTTTTCCAATCCGATTATTTCCGCGGAGCACAGCTCGCCGAGCGCCCTTATTCCCTCGACGTGCTGCGCCTTCAGCCCGGGCTCGGGGCGCGCGCCGCGGATGTTCGCGATTTTTATCGCCTTTCCCGTTATCGCGGAAAGCGCGCACGCTGTGCGTACGAATTGGCCGCCCGCATCGGAACCGTCAAGAATTATCATAGTTCTTTATTGAAAGGAAAGTTTTTAAGCAAGATTAATTATCTTTAAGATATGAAAGCCATCTCCGCGGTCATCGCAACAGTCATGTTATTGATAATCACCGTTTCTTTGGTCGGCGTGTTCTACGTTTTCTCCTCCGCGCTGGCGGACACGACAGCTTCTTCCGGAAGCGAGCAGGTCTCCCAGCTGACGGCGCAGCTTTCAACATGCGTCAGGATTGACAACATGGTCGGAAACCGGATAGCCGTGACGAACTGCGGCACGGGAATAATAACAAACGGCTCCCTCGCGGTTTTTGTTGACGATGCGAGAATGGGCATAAGCATGAACACCATACCAGAAAACGGGCAGGGTGTCGCCAATATTACGGACATGGCAAGCGCGGTTCAGGGAAGCCACAGCCTGCAAATAAGGAACGGCGTCGGCTCCGACACAAAAACATATTCGAGCATTCCGAGAAAGGGCACGGAATCGAATCCGGGCCTGTCGTGCGACGACATATTCTCGAGCGGATTCCTGCCGAGCGACGGAATGTATTGGATAAATGCCGGCAGCTCCAGTTATAAGGCGTTTTGCGACATGAGCAGGACAAACATTCTTCCTTCCAATTCGTGGACCATTGGCAACGGAAGCGTTGGCATATTTTATCAAAACGGCATGACATCTGAAAACAGCAGGGAGTTCGGCGCGGGCCCCGATGGAAGCACTGTTATTGTGTGGAAAGGCGGCAATGATAACGCAAGCGATGCGGACGGGGGATGGGGCACCGGCAGCTTTCCAATAGACAATACAAAGACCTACAGGGTGTCTGTGTGGATTAAGAAAAACAACAGCAACGACGGCAGCACCTATCTTGGAATTCAGGGCGGGCAGGTATTCGCGATAGGGGATGCCAACAAGACCATTAATAACAACCCTTACTTCTTTACCGCAGATTTGCCGTCGCTGGACAAATGGTATCTTCTGGTAGGATACATACATGGGAGCAACACCACCGCAACAACAAGCATGGGAGGAATTTACGACAAAACCACGGGCAGCAAAGTCGTATCGTTCGGAAATTATTATGAATTCAGATTTACGCCTTCTGCAACAACGCAGGTGCATCGGACATTTCTTTACTATGATACAACCATTGCTGACAGGCAGTATTTCTGGAATCCGAGGTTTGAGGAAATGAGCGGCAGGGAGCCGAGCATCAACCAGCTTCTGTTAAGGGCATAATATGCCTGCGTTTTGCGCCCGCTTTTTTCGTCGCCGGCGGCGGGCTGAAGATTTATTAAACAGGAATACAATCTATTTTTATGAATCATAAAGCGGTTTCGCCGCTGATAGCGACCGTGCTGCTCGTGTCGATAACGCTCACCGCGATATTCATCCTGTCGAGCTGGTCCACGAACTTTGCAGCGAAGCAGACCGGGCTGATAGGCGACAAGAGCGACACGGGAATACAATGCTCCTCCGCGGGGCTCGCAATCGACAACGTCAGCTACAACTGCACATCAGGGAAGCTCATGATGGAGGCTTACAACTCGGGCTCGAAGGACCTTTCGGATTTCAGGATACAAATGCTGCTCACGAACGGCTCGTCATACACCGTGAACACGGAGCCCAACGCAACTGTTTATTCTTCCGACACGCAGGTCTTCTACAACTCCAGCATCAACGTGACTTTCTCCCAGATTGACAGGGTCATACTGAAATCCAACGTGTGCCCGTCCACCGCGAGGAGCGAGCTTGAGGCCGCGAAAATAACGGGATACGGGTGCTAAAAGAAAAGCTTTTATTTGGGAAAGTTCAGAATATGGTATGCCATTATTTGCGACAGCCGCGAATCCGCTGCAGGGCTTTGCCATTCCTGACCTGACGTCGTTCTCAAGGTTCTTGAGTTTCGCGCCAAGTTTCAACGCGGGCGATATTATTTTCCTTCTTTTGTCGGCTTCGATAACAGCCTTCATAATTTACGCTTGGATGAAAATATTCCACGAGCCTCCGCATCCTGCGCACGCATTCGGCGTCGCGCTCGTCGCAAACTTGCAGAACTTTTATCTCCCGTTCCTGCTTTCCCTTGCGCTCCCGTTCCTGTCCGGTTTCCTGCCCGCGCAGATAATAATGCATCTCGTCCCGCTTCTGGTTTGGATAGCGCTAATCAGGATATTCTACGGCAGCCTTGACTTCAAGCACGCGGTCATAATAGCGGTCTTGAGTTACGGCTCCTATATAATATTGCAGGGCTTCAACGTAGCGGGAATCATACAGGCGTTCCTGCCGATATAGAAAACTCGGTTTTTACTTGCTATATTCTTGCGTTAATCAGGTTTCCAGACTCGTAGCGTTTCAGGCCAATTCTGAAAATTATGTGCGCTGCCGCGACTATCGCAACCGTGGCGATGAACATGTATATCATTAGCGCAGGATTGAAGCTTTTCATTATCTCTACAGGTATGCCCGTTATGAAGCCGACAGGTATCGCGGTGAGAAGTAGAATTTTTACAACCCCGTCAAACGAGCTGAAAGGATAACTGCTGAATGCTACAATCGAAAACAACAGAGTGTCCTGAATTCTTCCTGTTCCGCCGATAAAAAACGTGAGCGAGCCTATTATTATGGCAAAATGAAGCAGCATAATAAGTGACATTGCCATCAAAGCTGAAAACAGAATTATGGATTGCAGATTAGTCGGAACAACAAAAAAGAAAACAACAAGACCAAACAAGAAGTCTCCAGCACCGGAAAAATTGCTTCTGCTGATAAGCATATGCAGCAGCGGAGATTTTGGAAGAGCCAAATAATAGTCCATATTCCCTTTGATTATTATATCTGCCATATATCTGAAGTTTCCAAAAATGAAAGTTATTATGCCATATGTCATAGTAATAATGGAAAACATCATTACCACATCGCTGAAGCCCCATCCGTTTACGGCCGGGAACTTTGCAAAGAATATCAGCCAAAATATCAGCCATGCTATATCGCTGATAATCATGCCTCCCGCCTGCACTATGAAGTTCATCCTGTATTCCATTGCAGCCTGCATATTGACCTTTGCGTAAGCCGCAAAGAATTCCAGCATTTTTCTAACCGCCATTTATTGACACCTTTTTTGAGCCGAACCTGAAAAGAGCAACCGCTATAGCTGCAAAAATTCCTATCCATAACAATTGCATAAAAACCGTTTGAATAAATAATCCGGAAGTGAAATTTACAAATAATTTTGCAGGGGCGTATGCAATGTAGGCAAACGGGAGATTTATCGCAATGTCCTGCAAAATCTTCGGGAAAAATTCCAGAGGCATGAGCATCCCGCCCAAGATGAACACGAATTTCTGCTGCATCCAAAGGAACGCTGAATTATCCTCAAACCATAGCGACAGCAGCCCTATGGAAAAATAAATAAGAAAATTTATCGTCACGGAAAGAATAACCGTCAGGGTTACAAACGGAATAATCGCAGGATTTACGGCTGGCAGCCCTACCAGAAATGCAAAAAGTGCGAATCCCAGGGCAAAGGTTATGAAAATGGAAGTAAGCGCAGGCCCTATATAGTAAGCGTAGTTGTATGCTATGAAATTATAAGGCTTGTTCAGCGAATACGCTATCTCACCGGATTTTATTTCTTCGGATATCTTCTTGCCTATGGGTCTGCCGCTGTCCGTGAATGTCACCGATCCCGACATCAGGAGAAACCACATCAGTGTCGCGAAGCTGAATCCTGATATTATTGCCGTTCCTGAAAATTTGTAGACCACACTCCACATGTTATAAAACACAAAAAGGATTATTGCTATGAAGCCTGCGCCGGCGATGAATTCGTAAAAATACGCGAGACTGTTCAGAAACTCTATTTTCGCGACTTCCGCATACTTGTTCAAAGACATTTCACTCACTCCTGTAGATTTTGGCGATTATCTCCTCAATCGGCGGGTCAGAAACGTTTATGTCCAGAACATCAAACTTTTTCGTTATATGGTTTATCAAATCGCTTATGCTTCCTTTTCCCGTGTCAAAACGCAGTGTCATACCGTATTTGCTTCGGCTTAATATTTTCGCGCCGGCAAACCCGAATGCCGCGGGAGCTCTTGAGAATTTCACCTCGACATGCTTGCTCATCAGATACCCTTTTCTTAATTTTTCAAGGTCGCCGTCAAAAACAATCTGTCCGTGATTGACTATTATTATCCGCTTGCAAAGCTTCTCGACGTCATCCATGTCGTGCGATGTGAGGAACACCGTGACATTCTCCTTTTTGTTCAGATATTTTATCAAATCCCTGATTTTCTGCTTCGCGATTATATCCAGCCCGATTGTGGGCTCGTCAAGAAAGATAACCTGCGGCTTGTGCAAAAGCGAGGCGACTATTTCCGCGCGCATGCGCTGCCCCAGCGAAAGCTTTCTGACGGGAGTGTTAAGATAGTCGATCTCGAAAACGTTTACAAGATAATCCAGCCTCTCCCTGTATTCTTTTTCGTCAAGCTCGTATATTTTGCTCATCAGGTTGAAAGTGTCTATCGGCGGCAGGTGGTACCATAATTGCGGCTTCTGTCCGAACACGGAGCCGATTTTGAATGCGAGCTTCTGCCTCTCTTTCCACGGAACGCTGCCAAGAACGCTTATGCTCCCAGAGGAAGGATAGAGAATTCCGATAAGCATTTTTATTGTTGTGCTTTTTCCAGCGCCGTTCGGCCCGATGAAGCCGAGAATCTCGCCTTTCTTCACTGAAAAAGAAACATTATTCACGGCTGGGATTTCGAAAACTTTCGGGTTAAAAATAGACTTGAGGCTTCCTTTCAGGCCTGCCTCTTTTTGCTTCGCAAGAAAAACTTTCTTCAGATTTTCAACTTTTATGGCGGTTTCCATATTTGGATTGTTTGTTTTGCCGCTAATAAACATTTCAAACCAGCTGTTCTTTGATATACCCCAATCCTAGCAGCCTTGCCAAAAAGAAAACGCCTATCGCCATTCCCACCCAGAGCGAGGCAAACCTGTAAATTATTGTCGCAGCGCTCGCCGCAGGCAAAGCAAGAAGGAACGGCAGAATCAGCAGCGTCAGCACGGTCTCCACGGAGCCGAGGCCGCCGGGCAGCGAGGACACGAGGCCGATAATCTGCGCGAGCGAAATGATTTCTATTGCAGTGAGCAGGCTCAAATCAAAGCCTATGGACTTTACCGAAAAAAACAATATTCCACCCTCCACAACCCAGGTGAGCAGCGTTATCAGGGATATGAAAAACACTGTCCCGATTTTTATTTTTCTTGACGACTCGTAGAACGAGGACGCGACGTGCTCTATCTTCGGCTTCATCCTCCCGATTGGAAGTTTTAGCAATATCCCGACAAACGTTTTTCCCAGCCTCTCGCTGAGAAGCGCCGAGACCACCAGAACGAGCGCAGCAGCGCTGACGACCGCGCTAAGGTTTAGAAAAAGCCTGATGTCCGCGGAAAGCGCCGAACCCATTACGATTATTCCCGCTATCGCAAACGAAAGCGCGACTATGAGATCCAGGACGCGCTCCGTTATTATCAGCGGCAGCGTTTCGGAAAAGTTCGTCCCGTTCTTTTTCTTCAGTATTAGCCCGCGCACCGGCTCGCCAACCCTTCCGGGCGTGAGCACGCTTATCGCTGTCGCGGAGATAAAGCTCGAAAAGGCGAGCGAAAAAGGTATCGCTACGTTTATTCCTTTGAGAAGAGTCTGCCAGCGGAAAGCCTTCATGGAAATGGAAACCAGCGTGAGCGCTACCGCGGACAGGACAAACAGAATGTTTGCGCTTGCTATGCTTTCCAGCATCTTCGCGGGGTTTGAGAGCCAGAACCACGCCGCGAAAATGATTATCGCCAGAACCAGAGGTATTGCCTTCTTTTTCATGAAACCTCTTTCAACTCAAAGGCTTATAAATTATTCCTCATCATTGATGTTATGGCGCAGATTCTTGTTTTCGGCGACAGCACTGCCTCGGACGAGGTATATTTGGGGTTTGACTGTTGGGTAACCAGACTAAGAAAGTTTGTTAATGAAAAAGAAGAAACTTCTATATTTAATTTAGGCATAGTTGGCGATACAACAAAAGATTTATTGAAAAGATTGGACTGCGAATGCAAAGCGCGGGAGCCTGATATTATAATCATCAGAATAGGCGGAAACGATTCAAGGTTCAACAATAAAACAGAAGACAGCGTTGAAACTCCTGCAAAGGAGTTTGAGAAGAACATTCATAAAATAATAAGAGTTTGCAAAAAATATACTGAAAAAATAATATTCGTCGGTGAGATGCCTGCAAACGAATCAAGAACAATGCCGACAATCTGGAGCAATACGGAATATTTTACAAACAAGAGCATCAGGAAATATGACGGAATAATTAAATACGTCTGCAAAAAAGAAAATGTTCCGTTCTTAGAGTTGTTTGATGATTGGCTTAAAATAGATTATAAGAAGTTATTGGATAAGAAAGACGGCTTGCACCCGAACTCGGAAGGGCATAAAATAATTTTCGAGACCGTAAAGGATTTTCTGCTGAAGGAAAAGATAATTTAAATTCCCCAATCGGAATCAATCCTGATTTTTTTCGGCAGCAAAAACGGCGCGTTATTTCCAACCCATACGGCTATTCTTGTTTCAATCCTCCCGAAAAACATTCTCGGCGCGAAAAACCTTTTCATCTGCGAATCGTATTTTTTCAGGTTCGGGAAGTCGCGCGCGAGCATGTGCGCCGCGGTCAGCCCCCAGATGACGCCGCCGCCGCTCCAGCTTTTTGTCAGCCCCGCGGCGTCGCCGCAAAGAGCAATCCTGTCATTATTTGAAATAACCAATCCTTCGGGAACGGGCGCAGCCAGAATTTTTTCCGGCTTTATCTTTTGCTTTTTGCAGAACTGTTCAAATATTCTTTTCGCTTCCGCGGGCTTTTCAAGCGTGCCATATTCGGCCTCGCCCGAGCCGCGCGGAATAATCCAGTTAAATCCGCTCTTTGTCGGAAAAACTTCAACCGCATCCGCCGCCTGATTCTTTTTTGCCTTTCCGAAACACAAAATTCCCAGCCGCATTCTCGGCTCTTTCAGACGAAGGGATTTGCGCACAACGGAATATTCGCCGTCGCAGCCTATGACATAATCAAACTCAAGGAACGCCTTCTTGCCGTTTTTTTCCAGCACAATCTGCGGCTTCTTCCCTTTTACGTGCAGGACATTCGCAACCTTCATTCCGAGAAACATTTTCACTCCGCTTTCCTTTGCAAGCTTCGCGGCATATTCCTCCAAACCCTTCCTGTCAACGACAAGCATGTGGGGCGAGAATCTTATTTCGGCGTCTTTTTCGGGAAAATGGACGTTCGCGGTTTTTATCTCGTTCTCTATCAGGATTTTGTTTTCAGGAAAAAAATGCCAGAGCCTTCGCGAAATCAGTCCGGAGCAGACTTTTCCGCCTATCGCGCTGTTTCGCTCAAAAACGGAAACTTCAAGCCCTTTTCTCGCCAGCCTCCACGCAAGGTACGTCCCGACTATTCCCGCGCCGACGATTGCAACTTTCATCTAAACCACTCGTTTTCGCATTATCAGTTTGTCCGAGCGGTTTTTAAGCTTTAATATATTAAAAATAAGAAAGATTACGGAAGTGTTTTTTATGAACTACAAACTCTTGTTAATCGTCCCCGCGATCCTGATACTTGTTGCGCTCGGCTCGCTCGCGCTGCAATTGCAGGACGGCGGTTTGAAACGCGACATCGAGCTGAAGGGAGGAACGCAGCTGTCGTTGGAAACGGGCGCCGACGCGAAAAGCGTGGAAGGCCTGCTCAAAAGCTATGACGCGACCGTGAGAAGCGCCTCGGGACTGACCGGCTCCCTGCTGCTCATAGACGTGCCAATCGAGAAGAACGCTTCCGAAATAGTTCCGCTCCTTGAAAAGAATGGCTACCAGATAAAAAGTTCTTCCGTGCAAAGCGTAAGCCCGGCGCTGGGAGCCTCGTTCTTCAACCAGGCCCAGCTCGCGCTTGGCGTAGCGTTCGTCTTGATGGCGATAGTGATTTTCATAATTTTCAGGAAACCGCTTCCGAGCCTTTACGTTGTGATGTCGGCGGCGTTTGACATAATCGAGGCGCTCGCGTTCTCGCAGTTCATCGGCATACCGCTCTCGCTTGCGACGTTCGCCGCTCTCCTGCTTTTGGTCGGCTACTCGGTGGACACGGACATTCTTCTGACTTCGCGCGTGCTGAAGGGCGGGGAGGGAAAAGCCGCGGACAAGATAAGGGGGGCTTTGAAAACCGGGCTCACAATGAGCGGAACAACAATCGCGGCGGTCGCGGCGCTTCTGGTTGCAACATCGTCGATTGTGCTTACGCAGATTGCGACAGTCCTTCTGATCGGTCTGGTTGTTGACATCGTGAACACGTGGTTCACTAACGCGATACTTTTGAGGATGTATGTCGAGAGGAAGGAAAAAGCTGCTGTGAAATAAATTCAATATGAAAAATACAAAAATCGTATCTGATGTTTATTCGGGCGGAAAATATTTTTGTATTAGAAATTCAGAAACAAAAAAAACAGAACGAACAAAATTGCTATAAGAGTCTTTGGGTTGATTAAAATGAAAATCCCGTCTTTGCTGAAGAATTGGCAGATATTGCTGTTCCTGACAGTTGTGATAGTTTCGGTTGCCCTGATAGCGCCAATGCAGAAGCAGGGCGTGCTGGTCAAGTCCGTGAACGCGGATTCCCCGTTTTACGGCAAGGTCTCTTCAGGAGAATATATAACCTGGGCCGGCTCAAAATTTATAACAGCCCCGGACGACTTGCAGGGTTTTGAAAACTTTACGGGAACGCTTTTCTTCAAGCACTCCGGAAGGGGCGAGCTTGACTCCGCGGTTCTTTCCGGAAAAGGCCTCGGCATTGACGCGGTGAAGCCGTCTTCCACGCGCCTCAATCTGGGAATGGATTTGATAGGCGGGACGCGCGTTTTGCTGAAGGTTCACGAAAACGTGAGCGACGCCATTATTGAGCAGTCCATCGCAACGTTGCAGACGAGAATAAACATTTACGGCCTGCGCGAGGCAAAGTTCCAGTCCGTGAAGCAGGACAAAACGAATTACATACAGATAGAAATGGCGGGCGGCTCGAAGCAGGAAATTGACAGCCTTCTCGCGAAGCAGGGAAAGTTCGAGGCGTATATTCCGAAAATCGTCAACGTTCAAAACGGCTCGGGGCTGCTGATGGTCAACGGCACGAACTACAGCGTTTCAATATTTGACAATTCCGCAACCGTCCAGAATATCGGGAGCATAAAGCTGAACGACACTTTTGTTCTCAACGGCATAACGTTCACGTTCCTGAACTATACGAACAGCACCGCGGTTTTCAACGCGCTCGCGTTCAACGGCACGGACGTGAAGTCGGTTTGCATGCAGAGCATACAGGGAATCTGCTCATCGACAATCCAGCCTGCGGAAGGCGGATTCCAGTTCTCGTTCCAGGTCACGATTTCAAAGGAAGGCGCGGAAAGGTTCGCGGCGCTGACGAAAGATATGAAGATTATACCAGATGTGCAGCAGGGAAAATTCACAGGAAATTATATTCTGGAAAACGGTTTTATCGATTTGTATCTTGACAAGAAGCTGATAACGGAATTGTCCATTGACAAAGGTTTGAAAGGAAAAGCCATTACCGAGCCTTCCATCACGGGATTCAAGACAACCCAAGCTGACACGATAAAGGAAAAACTTACGCTGCAAAGCATTCTGCAATCCGGCGCCTTGCCCGTGACGCTTACCGTGGAAAGGGTTGACCAGATTTCCGCTTCGCTCGGAAGCGAGTTTATCAAGTCAATTCTGCTTGCCGGCGCGATAGCCGCGATTGCGGTCATTGTTGTCGTGTTTGTGCGCTACCGCAATCTGAAAATAACAATACCTATGATTCTGACGAGCCTGAGCGAGGTCATAATAATTCTCGGCGCAGCTTCGCTTATCGGCTGGACGATTGATATTGCCGCGATAGCGGGAATAATCGCAGTGATTGGGACAGGCGTTGACGCGCAGATTATGATTATTGACGAGCTGATTATGGGCAAGGAGCGGGTGTTCACGTTCAAGGAAAAAATCAAAAAGGCGTTCTTCATGATATTCTCGTCCGCTGCCACGGTTGTCGCGGCGATGCTTCCTCTGCTTTTCATAGGCGTTGGCGTGATGCGCGGCTTCGCAATCACAACGCTGCTCGGCGTGTTCATCGGAGTGTTCATCGCGCGCCCCGCCTTCTCAAAGATAGCCGAGAAGATTATGGAGAGCCATCACGCGCATCATCCGAAAGCGGAGGAGAAAAAAATGTGAGAAAGATTATTATTTTCTTCTCAAGTCAATATTTAATACAACTAAAATAATTATAATTGCTGGCAAGAATATCCAATCAATTATACTTGAAGGTGGAGTTTTGGCTGCCGACCATAATGTAAGAAGTATAATAATTAGAGTTAACATAGAAGTAATATATTGACTCTTGTTATGATTATTCCCTTCTCTTATTTTCAGAATTATATCAATTCCTTCATTTGTGATATGCATCTGCGTAGGCAGCAAAGAATCCTTATAGCCTTCTATGAATCCGTGGTCGTTTAGAAATTTTAAAATTGATTCTGTTTCATGCTGGTTTATTTCCAATTTTGGAAGTGGTGTTTTTTCTGTCCAAAAACCAACACCTTTACTATAAAAAATATCAAAAGGAACATTTACATAGAACATTCCTAAAATGTCTTTCCAAGATTCTTTTTTTCTTTTAAACATACAGAATATAACACTTCTAAAAGATAAATAATCATCTACTTCTTCAGCTTCATAATCGCCTCGGCGATGTCGCCGGTCTCTTCCAGCGCGATTCTTGCGTCTTCCAGGCTCGCGCCCGACTGCTGCGATACGAGCTTTGCGTCTTCCTCGGAAAATTTTTCCTTTTGCTCTGCTGATTCTGCTTTATCCCTTTCTGAGATTTCGCCGGTTATCTGGAACGTTTCCTGCCCGCCGACCTTGACCTTCACGACCTGCGGACTGCTTACCACAATCTCGCCGCCCGCTGTTTTTATTATGACCTCGTCCGCGTCAATCTGCTCCTGCTGGATTCCCATCTGCTTCATCATCTTTTCCATCTGTTTCGCATTCATGTTGAACATAAAATCACCTGTTTATTTTTCAAAAAAGCTTTCAAACTCTTCCCTGCTGATTCTTGCCTGTCTTAAAATGCTCAATAATGTCCCTTTCTTTATTTCCTTTTTCAGAGGAACCACAACCAATAGAGGCTCGTCATTATCGGTTTTCCTAAACAGCGACACATGACTTCCTTTTTGTCTTACGACCTGAAAGCCCTGCTTTGCAAGAAGTTTAATCATGTCTTGTCCGGAAACGGGAGGAAGTTTCATAAGAAATCTCCATTTTCCTATTTTTAAAAGCAAAATTTTTATTATACTGCGACTTCGGCTTTGAAAGAACCTGTTAAGACATTAGTGATAGTCTCTCTATTGTTTATTCCAGCATCCTCCAAAACTTTCTTAAGAATGCCGACATCCTTGGCGCTTTCCATATAAAGCTCGCAAGCCTCTTTCAGGCTGGATTCGGCTTCCTCTACCGTTTCTCCCTGGCTGGCTACTCCCAATTCGGGGCAGAGCGCGGAATATCCCCCTTCAACCTCTTTCCTGAACACGGCGCTGAATATTATATCCATAAAAATACCTTTTCATTTCTTTAATAAATTAATTGTGTTCTTGAAATATTTAAGCTTGCGCGATACGGATGAATTTGAAATAGCTGATCTGCGTAAAATCTTTATTGGATGTTTGTCAATATTATTTCATGTTTGAGCTTCTTCTCGCGCTTGCTTTCGGCATCGCCGTCGGAACGGTTTGCGGCCTTGTTCCGGGACTGCACCCGAACAACACGATTCCCATAATTCTCGGGCTGTCTTTTCTGTTCCCTCCGCTTTCCGCGGCAATAGTCCTGATAAGCGCCGGCATCGTGAACAGTTTCGTGGCTTTCATCCCGAGCATTCTGATAGGCGCGCCCGAAGGCGACAACGCGCTCTCCGCTTTGCCCGGCCACAGGCTTCTGATGCAGGGAAGGGGTTACGAGGCGCTGAAGCTCACGGTTGTCGGCGGCTTTACAAGCGTACTGTTCGCAATGTTCACGCTCCCGATTTTCGTTCTTGTGCTGCCTTCGCTTTACAATTTTCTCAGGCCGAACATCCACTTCCTCCTGATTTTTGTGGTTGCTTACATGATTTTCTCGGAGAAGGGAAAAGGAAAGATTTTTGCGGCTGCCGTGTTTTTTCTTTCCGGAATTCTCGGCTATCTTGTCCTTGACGTGATAAACATCGGAAGCGAATCTTTGTTCCCCATGCTTTCAGGCTTGTTCGGACTGCCTATGCTGTTGCTTGCTGTTAAAAGCCGGACGCGCCTGCCGGAAACGTTTTCCTTCGAGTCGGAATCTACAAGAATCCAATGGAAACCAGCGATAATAGGCAGCCTCGCAGGAGTTATAGCCGGATTGCTGCCTGGCATAGGCTCGTCCCAATCGACGGTTCTCGCGCAGGCGGGAAACAAGGACGAAAGAACTTTCTTGATGGCGATAGCGGGAGTGAACGTTGTTGACATCATGTATTCCATACTCGCGCTCTGGATCATCGGGAATCCGCGCTCCGGAATCGCGGTGGCGGTCGGAACGCTCGTGAGCATTGACATGAATATGGTTCTGATTTTCCTTTCCGCAATATTGGCGTCCGCTGGCGCCGGCGCGTTTCTCACCTTGGCGCTTTCAAGAAGCGCGGTTTTCGCAATAAGAAAAATAGACTATCAAAGACTCTGCCTGTATACGTTCGCGTTCATCTGTGTTTTGATTTTTGCGTTCACGGGATTTTTCGGGCTGGCTGTCGCGGGAATCGCGCTCTCAATCGGCTTGATTCCGAATCTCGCGAACATCAGAAAAAGCCACGCAATGGGCTGCCTCATCCTGCCTACGATTCTGTTTTTCATGGGGTTTGTTTAAGTATATATCGTTTTTTGTTCAAGAAAAAATATGAACGGAATATTTTCTTATACTGGACTGGAATTTCCAAAAACGGAATTTTTTTATGCTTTTGATGATGAAAGCAAGAAGTCCAAGCTAAAAGGCACTTTTGAATATCTAAGCGCGCACGGAACGGTTTTAAGCGGAAATCTCAGAAGGGAGTTCTCAAAAAATGTTGAAAGAGAACATGGAAAACCCGTGTCCCAAAAATACGACAAACTTATAGAAAATCTAATGAAAAGCGGCTTTATAGTGAAAGGTGAAATGAAATATAAGATAAGAAAGGATGGAATAGGATTAATATCATCCGTAACAAGAGGTGCCTCATCATGTCCTTCCGATTTTTTATGCATTCTGGAAAATCTGCATATGCTACACGGCAGCAAAGGAAGAAAACCCGTAGAATATAATGAGCCTGTGGAGCATTTTGAGCTTCTTGGAGAAGTCGAAACAGACAACATTGATTTTATAGGCAAGTCGGATATCTTCAACAGGTACATGAAAAGGCTCTCAAACGACGGGTTTGTTGAAATTATAATGCCGTCCGATACAAATGGGTCTTGGATTGAATGGTTTTCAAAATATGCTAAAATAGAAAATAAATGATCATAACACCGTTTATTCTTTCTGTTTCACTTTAACGGCTACTCAACTAAAAATTCATTTTTGCTCATTTCAACCCCTTCACTTCCAATGGAACTTCACACCTGTTTCATTCCGGTTTTCTGTTTATCGCACGGCTTCATATTTTTCCTTCACTACAACAAAAAGCGTATACGACTTCGCTCTTATGCCAACGGTGCCGTTTCCTTGAAACAAGACCGGCAAACTCGAAAACAGTCAACCCCCTGATTTCTTATGGAAGTTCACTTTTCAGAAAATATTCATGTGAACCCCCCTATTTCCTAAGGAACTTCATTTTCCATGAAAACATCTTCATATGAACGTCCGCATTTTGCGGTCTTCTTCATTTCACTAAAAACGTGTGGCAGACTTTCATTTTTTCCTGGTTTTCGTTCCCGTGAATAAGAAATGAACGTTCACGTGTTATAAGTTCGCTTATAATGAGCCTTTTCTGCTCTAATCGCGGCTTTTCAGGGCGGGAAGAATGAAAGATTTTGCACAAAATGCGCGTGAAATTCACTTGCCCTTGATGTATTTTCCTCCGACACGTGCAACAACCTCGCCTATCGCGTAACCGAGAACCGCGCCGGCTATCACGTCCTGCCATGTATGAAATCCCGTGTAAACTCTTCCAAAGGAAACGAAGGCAGCGAAAACCAGACCGAGAAAAAACAGTGTTTTGTTTGTCTTCAAAATTCGCGCCTCGGAGAAAGAAACGGAAGCGTGCGAGGAAGGAAAGCTCGGCGAAGAGTCTAATGACGGAATCATCCTCGGCACATTGAAAACATACTTCAATCCCTCGGACAAAGCCGCAGAGAAAACAAGGGTTAGCGCTGACAAATATGCCTGCTTTCTTCTCCCGATTATAAACAGCGTTATCGGTATCACCACAGCAAGAACCAGCGGAAGGTAAGCCGAGGCATAGTAGACGGGCTCGCAAAGAAGCTGGCCCGCGCAAAGAAGTGTTGGCATAAGGAGAAATGTGGAGTCGCGTATATAAATTATTGTTCTTGAAATATTTCTTCCTGCTTTCTTGTCTCTGCTTCCTCTCTTCTATAACTCAAAACCCTGAAATTATAAGTTCTTTTGGAGACATCAATGCCTTTTTCTTTCAAGAGTGGTTTCGCAGCTTTAAAATTCATAGATGTTCCATATTCTTTTATAAATTTATCAAGATATAATGCTTTAGTGAAATTTTCTGATTTACTCATTTTAACACTATTCACTATTAGCAGGTAAAGCATTTAAACAACTATTTCTTCAATTTTCCATTTCCACGCTCGCGCCAATTGAGCCGTCCTTCTGGAACAAAAGCTGGGAGCCGCACTTCGGGCACTTGCCCGCGAGCGGGACGCGGCGGAAGCTCCAGTCGCACTTCTTGCAGACGATTGAATCGAATCCTTTCAACACAGTCTGTTCAGGCGATTTCACTTCCGCGGCTTTCGCGCCGAACATCTCGAAAAGTTTTTTCTGCCTGTTGCCCTCCATCAGCTCCGACTTGTTAACGCCGCAGACCTCGAAAATCCTTTCAATCGGCGGTAGCATCTGGTTTTCTATATAATATTGCGGGTCGATTTCCAGACCTTTCTCCCTCACATAATCCGGATCCTCCGCCCTTTTCGAGACGAGCTGGTTCCCCTTAACTATAACATAGCCGAGCCGCTCGCCTACGATAACGGCTTTCGTTGGGTCGCGCTTGCCGATTTTTTTCGCGAGCTCCACGTGCGGCTGCACCCCCTTGTAGCTGCCCAGCGACCTTGAAACTCCTTTTATTATCGTCAGTTTCTCCAGCGGAATTTTTCCCGCGGACAAGTCCTCGATAACCGAGCGCATGAACTTCGCTGCTTTTTGGATGTCCCCCTCCTTCAAAATAATGTTCAGCACGCTGAGCATTGTCTCTCCTGTGAGCGAGCACCAGTCGCGCCGCACGGTTTCGATTCCCTTCATCTCAATCTTGTCCTTCCACCCGCCGGAATCCCTCTCGAACTTCCATCCGGCGTATCTTTTTTTCGTAAGAATCAAAAACGTCTTGTAAATTTTTTCGAACTTCAGGTCAAGCACGCCGGGCAATTCCTCGGTCACAAAAGATGAAATTTTTATTCCCTCCTTCTCCGCCTCCTCCAAGTCGGTCGTGTCAGTCTTAACAAAAATGCTGTCAGTGTCGCCGTATGTCACGGTCTTGTGGAACGTGTCCTCTATTATTTTTTTCGTCTTCATTATGTTTTCCCTTCCGTAGCCCGTCACGGAATTCGCAACATCCATCACGTAAAGTCTCGCGCGCATGTAGCCCGTATAACCGTACAGCGAATTTGCCATATCTTTCAGCGCAAGCTGCTTCGCGTCCAGCAGCCTTTTTTGCTCCGCCGTTGCCGCGGTCTTCAGCTGCTTTTTTGCGGCAGCCCTCGCCTCCATCAGTTCGCTCAAGATTGCAGGAAGCACGCCTTCCCTGATTTCATGCTTCACGAATTTCACGCCGTCCGGCGAAGTGAAATGGTCCAGGCCGTCCGCGTTTTCGAGCAGCAGAGTCGTGGGGCAAATGTTGTAAGTTCTTATAAGCGAAGGGTACAGGCTCGTGAAATCAAGAACGATTATGGAGCAGTCCTTATGCAAGCCGACAATCGGCTCAAGAACTATCGCGCCCTTCAATCCCTTGTCCTCGCGCTCGTCCTCGGATTTCTCGACGTCCGAGTCGTCCGGCCTGCAGGGCATCACAATATTCCTTTTTCTGAACTCGTGCAGAAGCTTGCACTCGTGCCTCTGCGACTGGCCGCCGAGCGCGTCCTGCAGAAGCAGCCCGGATATTTTCGCGAGCTCGAAAAACTTGTCAAGCAGGCCTTTCTCGATGACGAGCCTCATCGCAAGCTCCGCGTCAACGCGCGAATAGTCTATGAATTTTTTTATCTGCTCCTGATTCCCGTTCCAAAGGCTCCGCATCTCGCGTATGCCGCCCATTTCCATTTTTCCCTCGCCGAGCATCGCCGTCGCTATCGTGCCCAGGTCATACCTCTTGAATTTCACCCATGGGTCTTTTTTTATTATCTCGTACGGATCAACGACAACCCTTCCCACCATCGAGCAGGCGTGCCCCAGCGCAAGCTTCCTGCAGAAAACGTTTTTTTCCGTTCTCCCGAAATCTCGCGGAATGTTCAGGACTTCCAAACGCTTCACGATAAACGGCAAGTCGAAGTTGTTTATGTTGTAGCCCAGCACAACATCCGGGTTGTATTCGTTCACGATTTCGACAAACTTCTTCAGCATCTCTTTTTCATCGGGGCACGCCAGAACGTCCGTCCCCGTTTTTAAGGGCTTCGCGGAAAGCACGAGCGTTCTCTTGTTTTTGAAGTCCGGAAAAAAACAAAGGCTTATTATCACAATGCCGTCCTTCTCGGCTTCAGGTATCCTGTCGTCGCTGTCTGCAACGCATTCTATGTCAAGCGAAAGGTAGCGCAATGGCGCGTTGCCGGCAATTCCGGACTGCTCGATTGGCTCGATTTTTTCCGCGTCTATTGCCCTGCACTTCACTATGCTTGTATGCGCCGGCTTTCCGCTCACGCGAACCCAGTTCATTCCCTTGAACCCGCTGTCCACAAGGTAGCGGTACTTGAAAAGTATGTCAGCCTCGTAAGGCGCGCCGTATTTCGCCGCGATTTTTTTGATGTCCGGAACCGTGCCCGGGTCGCGCGCCGTTATTTTGAGAATGTTTTTCGGCTTTTGATAGCCTATGGGAAGAACCTTCTCGATAATTTCCGCACGCGCGTTGAATTCCTTTCCCTCGTTTTCTATTCCAGCCTTCGCCTCGTCGATGTTTTTCGCGTCAACGTAGAAGTATGGAATCGTGCTGTTTGTGAGCGCGCAAACCGCCTCGCCTTCCCTTGTCTTCCCGAAAAGCCTGACGAGAGGCTTGCCGCCGAACATGATGTAGTCGCAGTCAAGGATTTGCATTTCTATTTCCATAATTTCACCGTTTCATTGCTCGAACTTCGCTTCCCTTGTCCTCAGGTTTATGCGCGCAACGGACTTGTCGTTTGCCGCAATCGCCGTCGCGCCTTTGTAGTTTTCCAAAACATTCTCCGCGCCGCGCAACAAGAGTATGTCGGGAACTTCCGCAATCGGCACGAGCGTTCCGGGCAGCCGCCTTTTTTTCAGAACATGCAGCGGCGAAATATTTTTTCCGCTGTTCTGATTATGAACCATTATCGTTATGTTGTTTATCCTCACCAGCGCGGGATTTTTTCCGACAACCAGCGAGTTTTTTCCTATCGACATTTTTTCCCCGAAGCATATCGAATAGTCCGCGCCTTCCGCGGGACATCCAAAAACGATTTCGCATTTCTTCGGGCTCTTTTTCATCTGCCTTTCCGGCGCGTCCGGAAACTCCACCAAATCCGCATAAAGAACCTTTTGCATGGCCTTTCCCGCAACCATCACGACATCATCCTCGTCAACCTGCGTCTTCGACACGACTTTTATCGCGCCCGTCTGGTCCTCTATCTCGAATCCGTCCGGAAGAACGCTCCTCACAAGCCCTATCACGGACGCGTTTTCGGAGGCGTTTGCTATCGAGACTGCGCGGTTCTTTTTCTCAAAAAGGTTTTGCAAGGCGTTAAAGTATAAATTCAGTTCCGCGGCCGACTCTTGCACCGAAATTTTTTTCTGCGGACAAACCTCCGTTACCTCAATTATGTTTTCAAAAAACTCCTCCGACAGGATAAGCGGCTTTTCAATTCTTATTCTTTCCATCAGCTCCGCCTGCTCTTCGCCGCGCATCAACGATATTCTCTCCGCAAGCTTTGGCTCTACAAGAACGCCCTCTTTTATTATGTCTTCTATTATGCCCATCTTAACCACTTTTTATTTTCCAAGCAGGCTGAAAATCAATCCGGGAACCGCCTTGAAAAGCAGTATGAAAATAATTGCCGCTTTTATCGCGCCAACTCCGCTGAAAAGCAAAAGCGCCGCGGCCAAAATGTCTGTTCCGCACATGAGCAGGCTTGGCATGTACAGCGGCATAGGCGCAAAACTCATCAAACCCTTTAACACCAGGACGATCGCGCAGGCGTACAGCAAGATTGCGGGCGAAGGCACGCCGCCGAACAGCAAAAGCGCCGCGGCCGCGAAATCAGCAAATCCGTAAATTTTTTCCAGCAAATCATCACCGCAAAAATTATTCCAAATTTCATTTCAAGTCAAAGCCCAGCAGGAGCGTTGCGTCCCCTTCTTTCACGTCCATTTTTTCGCGAAGCCATGCATCAAGCGCGGGCGAAGGCGAACTTGAGCAAACATTCTTTCCCTTTATTTCCGGAAAAGGAATCGGCGGCAGCACAATCTCGTCTTCCTGCGCATTCCGGTAAAAAACTTTTCCGCCAGTTGTCTGCTCGCCGACTATCTGCCCGCATGCGGCAAGCAAAACTTCCGGCAGCGGCGGCGGCCTGAATCCGCTGTCGTGCGAAAACGCGATTGTAACGTCCCTCATGAGGCAGGAAAGCACGCCAATGTTTGACAAGCGCGATTCCTTCTCCGTTTCAAACGCCTCTTTCTTTTCCTCCGCATTTAAGACGAGAAAATCCTTTCCCAGCCCGCGGCACGTTTTTAAAATGTTTATCGCCGCCTGCGCCTCTTCAGCATTTGAATCCTTGAACTTTTTATTTGCCGCGGTTTTCAATAAAAACTTTTCAGAGACTTTCATTTTTTTGTCCGCGGCGCCGAAGCCTTCGCAGTCGCAGCAAGCCCATCTCGCTTCCTCGCGCGTCCCGACTTTTCCGCAGGTTATGTCAAAACAAGGATAGAGCGCGCATTTCATAAAAATTCCTATTCTTTGATGTAAAGCAAAAACAAGGTAGAGACGAACATTATTATACCTGCAATGTAGAAAATTATTTTGAATCCCAATTGTCCGACTATAACTCCTCCCAACATAATGGCTATTGCTGCCATAATCTGAATAAGCGCATGATATTTTCCTACATCTTTCCCTCTTGTTGCCTTTTTTGTAATGTCGCCTAAAAAAGATGTTCCCGCAGTCAGTTGTATCGAACTGACAATTCCATTTATAATTTGCAAAACATACAGCTGAACTAGCGATGTTATTATGGTATATGCAAAAACTGTTCCTGAAAGAACAAGTCCGCCAACAACCAAGAATATTTTTCTTCCTATTCTGTCTGAATGTTTGCCTGCAAAATAGGAAGTTATTCCTGCTGCAAGAAGCAATATTCCAATAGAAAATCCAAACTGTTCCGGACTTCCGCCAAAATCCTGAAGAAATATATATAAAAACGGCGTGAATAATCCTAAACCAAGCGATAGGAATGATTCTGATAGCAAAAACAATCCATAATTTCCTAATTTTTTCAACATAAAAAACACCCTAATAGAAAATTTCGTTCAGCACCTTGTTCGCCTTCTCCTTCACGCCTTCGCCTATGGAAACGTTTATCACGCGCGTCCTGCCGTACCTGCCGCGCGAGACGGTTTTCGAATTTATGATTCCGAACATGTCGAACTCGGCTATCAGGTCGGAAACGCGACGCTGCGTCAGCGCCTTCAATCCGTGCTTTCTGCAGTTCTCCTGGTATGCGGCAAGCACGTCGCTCGTCAGCACCTCGTTTTTTCCCTCCGTCAGCTTCAGTATAGTGTAAAGCACGATTTGGCTTTGCTTTGGCTGCGTTTTTATTATTTCCACGTTCTTGTCCGTGTCTATTTTTTCCTCTGCGGAGTCAACGTGCTGGAGCCCGACTTTCGCGCTTCCAGAGCGCTCCGCAAGCTCGCCTGCCACGCGCAGCAGGTCGAGCGC